>JALSRQ010000088.1 GCA_026984675.1 Thermaceae bacterium | reverse complement strand
CCGGTAGCGGGTGGCGACCCCGATGGTGCTGATTCCGTAGGGGATGGGGAGCTCCTTAACCCGGCGGTAGCGCCCCCCCTCGCGCCGTTCGAAGACCCCCTTGGAGCGGTCGGTCACCGCCACCCGGAGGGCGAGCGGGGTGTCGTTTTTGGGGTAGCGGACCGCGAGTTCCAGGAAGGTCCCCTCCGGTCCGGTGAGGATGCGGATTCGGTCGACCTCGAGGTCGGCCAGGTGCCCCAGCGCCACCGCCCCGAGGAGGGCGAGGAGCGCCAGGACCCGCCTCAAAACGTCCCCCCGTTGGCCAGGATGTACTCCAGGTCCTGGGCCACCCGCTCGACGTCGGCGATCGCCCGCTGGTCGTAGTAGATGCGGATCAGCCCCCGGCTGTCGACCAGGGTGACGGTGGCGGTGTGGTCGATCAGGCCGTTCGCTTCCCGCCGGGAGTAGACGTAGTAGCGGGCGGCCACCCGGGCCACCGCTTCCGGCGGCCCCGAGAGCCCCACGAAGCGCTTGTCGAAGAGCTTGGCGTAGCGGTCGGTGGTGTCGGGGTCGTCGCGTTCGGGGTCGACGGTGATCATCAGCACCCGGAGGTCGTTGGGCCGCCCCAGACGGCGGTAGACCTGGGCCAGCTGGTAGAGGGTCTGGGGGCAGATGTCGGGGCAGCGGGTGTAGCCGAAGAAGAGGAGCACCACCTGGCCCCGGAGGTCGTGCATCGAAAAGGGGCGGTTCCCCGCCGTGTAGAGGGTGAAGTCGGGGGCCGGCTTGGGGGTCTTGAGCACGGTCCCGGAAAGCTGTACCCGGGGGGTGGGGGCCGGCCGGGTGAGGAGGGCGAAGGCCCCCAGCAAGACCACCAGCATCGCCGCCAGCACGCGCCTCACAGCGCCCCGAGTATAGCCGAGCGGCGGGTGGGTTTGGCCGTATAATGGCTCACGGCGTGAACGCCATGCGTGGGAAAGGAGGTCGGTGATATGAAACGTTGGATCGTGCTCACCCTGGCCGCGGCCCTCTTCTCGGGGCTGGCGGCGGCCCAAGTACGGGTCGGCATCGCCTTCGACGCCGGCGGCAAGAACGACCGCAGCTTCAACCAGATGGCCTGGGAGGGGGCCAAGCGGGCCAAGAAGGACTTCGGCATCGAGCTCTTCGACTTCGAGCCCAACGACCCCAGCCAGGTGGGGCAGGGGATCCGGGCCTTCGCCGAGGAGGGCTTCGACCTGGTGATCGGGGTGGGCTTCGCCAACGAGCCGGCGATCACCGCCACCGCCAAGGAGTTCAAGGACGTCAGGTTCGCGGTGATCGACGCGGTGAGCCCGGAGAAGGACAACGTCGCCAGCCTGGTCTTCCGGGAGCAGGAGGGCAGCTTCCTGGTCGGCTACATCGCCGGCAGGCTCACCCAGACCGGGGTGGTCGGCTTCATCGGGGGCATGGACATCCCCCTGATCCACAAGTTCGAGGCCGGCTACCGCGCCGGCGTCGAGTACGCCTGCAAGGAGAGCGGCATCCAGTGCAAGGTGCTGATCAACTACGTCGGCAACACCCCGCAGGCCTGGAACGACCCCGGTAAGGCCAAGGAGATCGCCGCCGCCCAGGTGGCCCAGGGCGCCGACATCATCTACCACGCCTCCGGCGCCTCCGGCCTCGGCCTGATCGACTACGTCAAGCAGAAGAAGTGCCTCAAGGCCAGCGAGCTGCCGGCCGGGGTGAAGTTCATCCGCAACCCCTTCAAGGACGTCCCCAAGTACCCCGCCTACCAGCAGGCCTGCAAGGGCGACACCCGGCCGATCTTCTTCATCGGCGTCGACGCCGACCAGAACTACCTCGGCGACACCGACCACAACCCCGCCACCCTCAACCACGGCCTGACCTCGATGCAAAAGCGGGTGGACGTGGCGGTGTACGACGTGATCAAGTCGGTGGTGATGAACAACTTCACCGGCGGGGTCCACGAGTTCAGCCTGAAGAACAACGGCGTGGCCTACGCCCTCGACGAGTACAACAAGGCGTTGATCCCGGCCTCGGTGGTGGCCCGCCTCGAGGTCCTCAAGCAGAAGATCGTCAAGGGTGAGATCAAGGTGCCCGCCGGGCGCTAACGATCCCAGCGCGACCACGGCCGGGGGCGACCCCGGCCGTTATACTTTGGGCGTGTCCGAGGAACGCACCGCCCTCCGCCTGGAATGCATCACCAAGGAGTACCCCCTGGTCCGGGCCAACGACTGCATCAGCTTCGACGTCCGCTGGGGCGAGGTCCACGCGGTGGTGGGCGAGAACGGCGCCGGCAAGACCACCCTGATGAAGATCGTCTACGGCATGGTCCGGCCCGACGGGGGCCGGATCTACGTCGACGGCCGCCCCGCCGAGATCCGCTCGCCGGCCGACGCCATCCGCCTGGGGATCGGCATGGTCCACCAGCACTTCATGCTGGTCGACGTCTTCACGGTGCTGGAGAACATCGTGCTCGGCCACGAGCCCAGGAAGGGGGGCGCGATCGACCTCGAGGCCGCCCGCCGGAGCGTCCAGGCGCTGCTGCGGGAGGTCGGCTTCGACCTCGACCTCGACGCCCGGGTCGAGGAGCTCCCGGTGGGGTTGCAGCAGCGGGTGGAGATCCTAAAGACGCTCTATCGCGAGGCCAAGATCCTGATCCTCGACGAGCCCACCGCCGTCCTCACTCCCCAGGAGGCCGGCGAGCTCTTCCGCTTCCTGCGCGGCTTCGTGGCCCGGGGGAACACGGTGATCTTCATCAGCCACAAGCTCGCCGAGGTGATGGAGGTCTCCGACCGGGTGACCGTGATCCGGGACGGCAGGGTGGTCGGCACCGTCGACACCCCCAAGACCAGCGTCGCCGAGCTGGCCCGGATGATGGTGGGGCGCGAGGTCATCCTCACCGTGCAGAAAACGCCCCCGCGGCCCGGCGAGGTGTTGCTCTCGGTGGCGGACCTCTGGGTCGAGGAGGCCGGCAAGAAGCCCCGGGTCGCCGGGGTCAACCTTGAGGTCCGGGCCGGCGAGATCCTGGGGATCGCCGGGGTCGAGGGGAACGGCCAGAGCGAGCTGGTGGAGGCGATCACGGGGCTCCGCCCCTACCGGGGCACGGTCCGCTACCAGGGCGAGGTCATCGCCCGCCCCGACGCCCGCCGGGTGCGCGAGCACCGGGTCTCCCACATCCCCGAGGACCGCAACGCCCGCGGCCTGGTGCTCGACTTCTCGACCCGCGACAACCTGATCCTGGGCGACCACTACCGCGCCCCCTTCGTCGACCGCTACGGCTTTTTCCGCGACGCGGTGATCGACGACTACGCCCGGGGGGTGGTCGAGACCTACGACGTTCGCCCCCGCAGCATCCACCTCTCGGCCCGCCACTACTCCGGCGGCAACGCCCAGAAGATCATCGTGGGACGCGAGCTCTACCGCAAGCCCCGGATCCTGATCGCGGCCCAGCCCACCCGGGGGGTCGACATCGGGGCGATCGAGTTCATCCATAAGCAGATCGTCGAGGCCCGCGACCAGGGGATGGCGGTGCTCCTGGTCTCCGCCGACCTGAACGAGGTGATGAGCCTCGCCGACCGCATTCTGGTGATGTTCGAGGGACGGATCGTCGGCGAGGTCCGCCCCGAGGAGGCCACCGAGGAACGGCTCGGCCTGTTGATGGCGGGGATCACCGAGGGCGCCCCCGCCTAGGGAAGCCGGCGGTAGATCGCCGTTCCCATCCCGGGGTAGGCGATCTCCTGCTCCAGGACCGCCCCGCTTTGGGGGTCGACGGCCAGTCGCTCGAACGTCCTCCCGCCCGCCGTCGCCGCCACCCAGACGGCGCCGGAGGGGTCGCGGCCGGCCACCTGGAAGACCAGCCCCAGCTCGGGAACCTGGAGCAGGGGGGTTCGGGCCAGGAGGGCCGGGTGCAGGTAGTGGGGCCCCATGACCGGCAGGCCGTACTGCACGCTGGGGGGTTGCAGCTCCCCGGCCCCGGCGGCCTCGACCCGGTATCGGGCGAGCGGCGGCGTCCCCCCGGCCGGCGTCACGGTGACCGTGCCGCCCGGAGCGGTTCCCCCCGCCAGGGCGTAGAGGACCTGGTAACGGGCGGCGGCCCGGGCCGCCGGCGGGAAGGCCTCGACCACCCGCCAGGCCACCCGCCGGCGCCCGGCCAGGACCAGGTGCACCGCGACGCTCCGCCTCGGTCCTACCCCGGCGGGGGCGCGGTAGCTGCTGGTGACCTCGGTCACCAGGCCGCTTTGGGGGTCGTAGCGGACCGCGTGCTTGGTGACCCCGTCCGGGTCCTGGATCACCACCCCGAGCTGACCCGGAACCCCCATCGCCTGGACCCCCGGGGGCGGGTTTTGGAGGAAGTCCCTGACCGCCGCCGGGTGAACGACGAAGGGGCCCGAACCGCCGTCGTAGAGGGGTTCGGCCTGGACCTGGAGGGTGGGCCCGGCCTCGCTTTGGAAGAGGGTGAGGGCCAGGCCGTAGGCCCGCCCACCCGCCACCCGGGTGACCAGGTAGGCGGCGGCGGTTTGCCCCACCCCGTCGGTGTAAGCGACCAGCAGGCCGGGTTGGATCCAGGAGGGGCGGGGGTAGGCCCGCCCTCCCGGGGGGAGCAGCCCGCCGGCCTGGGCCAAGGCGAGCCCCGCCCCCACGAGCAAGAGCCAGGGAAGTTTTTTCACAGCCCCCTCAGGCTACCGCCGGGGGCCGGGCGGGATGTCCCCCGCGAGCCGGATCCAGGGCCTTCGGCTCCGGGGGCCGGCGGCCTAACGGCGCTCCAGGCGCCCGCCGGTATCGGGTCCCCAGTCCGGGGGCCGCCCCCTTAACCCCGGCTTAATCGCCCCCGATCGCCCCGGCCACCCCCTCGAGCACCCAGATCGCCCCGGTCTCGAGGTCGTAGCGGACCCGGTCCCCGACGATCCGCTCGTCCTTGGCGACGCTCTCGACCGGCTTACCGAACAGCCAGGCCTGGTTTTCCCCCTCGTCGACCAGGGCCCGCTCGGCCTTGGTCGTCCGCCCCCCCTGCACCAGGGTCACGCCGCCGGTCAGCCAGACCCGGTCCTCGTCGACCAGGTAGAAAAGCCCCCCGGCGGTCCCGGTGAGCTTCTTCTCGCCGTCGCGCTCGAACCGGGTGGGGCCCTGGAGGTAGGCGATGCCCTCCTCGTTGCGGTAGACCAATCGGCTTCCGAGGGCCCGTAGCTTGCCCTTCTCGACGGTCACCGCGTCGGGGGCGGGACTGGCCTGGTAGCGGGCCCGGTCGGCCTTGGGGTCGTAGCTCGCCCGTCCCCCGGTGAGCTCGACCCGGCCGCCCCCGGCGTCGGGCTGGTCGACCAGGGCGAGGGACGCGAAGGCCTTTGCCTCCTTCCCGAAGCGGACCACCACGCGGTAGGGGGGCGGGTCGTAGAAGAGGAAGAGCACCCCCTTTTCCTTCTCCTCGATCCAGGCGAGGCCCATCCGGTCGGGGCTGGTCTTTTCCACCACCACCTCCTTGCCCTTCCGCACCAGGGTGGCGGTGGGGTGGAAGACCTCCTGGGCGAGCGCCAGGGGGACGAGCACCAGGGGGAGCCAAAAACCGCGCATCTAGGGGGCTTCGTGCTTGGTCCGGAAGTCCTCAAGGGGCAGCTTGAAGGGCCGGCCGTAGAGCCGCACCCGGTGCTTGTTGACGTCGTGGAGCAGGGTGCCGGCCGAGAGCTTGCGGCCCTTCTTGGGGTTTTGGCTCACCGCCGGCCGGCCCACCACGATCGCTTCGCCGGTGGCGTCGTCGTAGAAGAGCCCCTCGCCCTTGGTCACCAGGTCGCCGTCGGTGAGGACCACCCCGCCGGTGGCCAAGAGCTTCTTTTGGTGGGCCAGGAGGCGGGCCTCCTCGGCCTCGATCACCAGGTCCCCGCCCTCCTTGCGGTGGCGGACCAGCCGCACCCGGCCGCCGGGGGTGGTGAAAACCGCCAGCGCCCGGCCCTCCTCGTAGTAGACCCGCTCGGCCCGGCCCTCCTGGCGGCCGCTCACCAGGCGGACCGCCCCCTTGCTTTCGGAGGTGTCGTCGTCGACGTCGAAGGCCATCGCCTTTTGGGCCTCGACCCGGACCTCGTCCTGGCCCTCCTTCTCGGGGGCCTGAACCATCGTCGCCGGTCCGAAGAGCCGTCCGACCCCGGTGGCCTCGCGGTAGACGAGCTTGGGGCCCCGGGCGGTGAGCCGGCCGCGGCGGACCACCACCCCGCCCTCGAAGGTGGCCACCCGCTCGCCCTCGGCGGCCTGCATGCTCTTGCCCTTGGGGGCCTCGAGCACCGCCTTGCTGGCGGCGATCTCGAGGTTCCCCACCCGCCCCCGGATGCCGCCCGGCTGGCTGGCGGTGTAGACCCAGGGGCCGTAGCGGAGGTTCCCGCTTCGGGTGCCGTGGGGATATTCGATGATGATCACCCGCCCGGCGGCGACCGCCAACGTCGCCAGCAGACCCAGGAAGACCAGTACGCGCTTAGGGGTTGCAGTCATTTTCCTCTCCCGTTCGCCACTCCTCGCGGCCGCTGTGCCAGCTGGCGTCCTCTAAGCCGAAGTCGGATCGGAAGCCCTCGCCCTCGACCCGGACCCCCGGGCCCTCCAGGCGGAACCGGGGGGCGAAGAACCCCCGCCGCTGGTCGACCCGGACCGGCGTCGCGTGGCTGCCGATCAGCTCCACCCGCCAGCACTCCTTGGGGATCTCGACCTCGGCCCGGGGCATGGTCAGGTTATCGTAGCGGTCGATCCGGACCTCCTCGGCGCGGAGCTTGAGGTCGAGCTCGCCCTTCACCCACCGCTCGCCCCGGGAGAGCCCGACCACCCGGGACTCCCGCCGGCCGGGGTCGTAGTCGACCCGCCCGGCCTCGAAGACCCACTCGGCGTCGGGGTCGGCCTCGGGGTAGAGGCGGAACCGCACCCCGTAGAGCTCGGCCGCCCCGACCGCCTGGCGGGGCTTTGGCGGCGGCTCCCGCCCCAGCCAGTAGGCCGCCAGCAGCAGGAGCGCGAGCAGGAGCACGGCGTAGCGGGCCACGCCCTAAGGCTAGGGGGCCAGGGTGAAAGCGGGATAAGCAAGGCCTAGAGCACGTCGCGCCGGCTGCCCCGAACCCGCCAGTTGACCAGGTCCTTGCGGAGCCGGAGCGCCCGGGTGAGGGGGCGGTAGAGCCAGGAGCGGGGGAGGTCGTAGGCGGGAAAGCGCACCCGCTCGCCCCCGAACCCCTCCTTGAAGCGGTAGATCCCGTAGGCGTGGCTCTCCGGGCTGAGCACCCGGGGCACCCCCCAGAGGTCGTAGTAGCGGCGGCCGGTGGCCCGGCCGTGGAGCATCGCGGTCCAGTGCATGCGGTAGGGGGCCATGACCTGGCGGTGGGCCCGGGTAGAGCCGCCGTAGAGGTAGTCGACGCGGTCCTTGAAGGCCACGAAGAGGCCGGCGGCCAGGGGCTCCCCGTCGAGCTCGGCGAGGCTCAGGAAGGCCTCGCTTCCCCGTCCGTGCATCGCCGAGAAGACCCTTCGGTAGTAGTCCCGGCTGTGCTGGAGCAGCCGGGCCCGCCGGTTGGTGGCGGTAAAGAGCGCGAAGAAGGCGGCGAAGGCTTCCTCGGCGTCGGGGTCGGTGGGGTGGACGATCCGGCCGGTCGCCCCCTTTCGGCCCGAGAGCCGGATGTTGTAGCGGGTCTTCGGCTTCATCCGGCCGAGCATCGCCTCCTCGTCGTCGAGGAGGACCTGGATCGAGTACTCCGGCTGGATGGTCTCGGCCGGTACCGCCCCACCAAGCCGGGGGGGCTCGCGGTCGGCGGGCAGGGCGAGGGGTGGCTCGATCTTCAAATAACCGCCAGAGGCCGCCGCGCGCAGCGCCGGCAGCCCCTCGACGAGGGCCTCGAGGTCGTCGAAGGCGGGTCCCCGGGGAACGTAGCTGATCGCCAGCGGCCCCCGCCCCCGGGTGAGCACCTGGGCGGCGAGAAGGGGCCGGTTTTCCGGCCCCACCAGCCAGCGGCGCACCCGCCAGCCGCTCGCCCGCTTGACCTCCCCCCAGCCCCAGGTCTGCAGGCTGGAGGCGTGGCGAAAGCCGGCCAGGTACCGGTTCCACTCCTCGGGGTCGGTGACCTCCCGGATCCTCACCGGAGCTCCTTCAGGGCGAGGCGGATCAGCTCCTCGGCGGAGGCCTCGGGGTGGGCGCCGGCCAGCCGGGCCACCGCCTTGCGGACCGCTCCCTCCCTAAAGCCCAGGAGGAGCAGGGCCTCCACCGCCTCCCTCGCCTCCGGGCGGGCGCCCCCGGGGGAGGCGGTGGCCGGCGCGGGCAGGCGGTTTTTGAGCTCCAGGGCGATCCGCTCGGCGACCTTGCGGCCGACCCCCGGGGCCGCGGTCAGGGCCGCCGGGTCCCCCCCCGCCACCGCGGCGGCGATCCCCTCCGGCCCCAGCGTGTCCAAAAGGGCCAGGGCCACCTTGGGTCCCACCCCGCTCACCGCCAGCAGGGCTTGGAAGGTCGCCCGTTCGGCCTCGTTCCCGAAGGCCAGCAGCAAAGGGCCCTCCTCCCGCCACAGGAGGTGGACGTAGAGGGTGGCCTTGGTTCCCTCGGAGAGGGCCGCCAGGGTGCCTCCGGGGGCCAGGAGCTCAAGCTCCACCCCCCCCACCCAGAGCCACAGGCGATCCTCCCCCAGTTCGGCGACCGTTCCCCGCACCCGCCTCAGCACGCGGCTCAGTATAGTGGAGCGGGATGCGGATCGCGTACCAGGGCACCGAGGGGGCGTTCAGCGAGGAGGCCGCCCTCAGGTTTCACCCCGGGGCCGAGACCCTGGGGCTCCCGACCTTCCACCAGGTCTTTGAGGCGGTGAGGTCCGGCCGGGTTGACCGGGGCATCGTCCCGGTGGAGAACGCGGTGGCCGGCAGCATCAACACCACCTACGACCTCTTGCTCGCCAGTGACCTCCACGTGGTCGGCGAGGCGGTGCTGCGGGTGCGCCACTGCCTGGTCGCGCCCGAGGGGACGCGGCTAGAGGACGTCCGGGAGGTGGTCAGCCACCCCCAGGCCCTGGCCCAGTGCGACGGTTTTCTGGCCGAGCACGGGCTGGTCGCGATCGCCGCCCCCGACACCGCCGGGGCCGCCCGGGAGCTCGCCGCGCACCCCGTGCCCGGTCGGGCCGCGATCGCCAGCGAGCGGGCGGCCCGCCGCTACGGGCTCAAGATCCTCCGGAAGGGGATCGAGGACTTCGCCTTCAACTACACGCGTTTCTTCGTGCTGGCCCGGGAGGAGGAACCCCGCCGCCAGGGGCCCTACAAGACCAGCGTGGTCTTCGCCGTCCGCCACCGGCCGGGCGGTCTCTACGACGCGATCGGGGCCTTCGCCGAGGCCGGGGTCAACCTCACCAAGCTCGAGTCCCGCCCCCGTCGCGACCGCCCCTGGAGCTACGTCTTCTACCTCGACTTCGAGGGGCACGTCGAGGACCCCGGTCCCGCCCGGGCGCTGCTCTCGCTTTTGCGGCGGGCGGCCTTCGTGAAGGTGCTCGGCTCCTACCCGGCCGCCGCCAACGGGGAAGAGAAGGCCGCGGCCGAGACCACCGGCCGCGGCGGCTCCCTCCCCAGCTAGAGGATTCCCAGCGCGTCGACCTTCTCGACCAGGGCCTTGACGTGGTCGGCGCTCTTTTTGAGGGCCTCGAGCTCGTCGGGCTTGAGGGGCACCTCCCAGATCTTCTCGACGCCTTCCTTGCCGAGCACCGCCAGGACCCCGACGAAGAGCCCCTGGATGCCGTACTCGCCGTTCAGGTAGGCGGCCACCGGGAGGATCCGCTTCTCGTCGCGGAGGATCGCCTTCACCATCTCCCAGGTGGCGGCCGAGGGGGCGTAGTAGGCCGAGCCGGTCTTCAGGAGGCTCACGATCTCGGCCCCGCCCTTGCGGGTCCGCTCGACGATGGCCTCGATCTTCTCCTCGGGCAACAGCTCGGGCAGCGGCACCCCGCCGACGGTGGTCAGCCGGGGGAGGGGGACCATGCTGTCGCCGTGGCCGCCCAGCACCACCCCGAAGACGTCCTTGACGCTGACCCCCAGCTCCTCGGCGATGAAGTAGCGGTAGCGGGCGGTGTCGAGGATGCCGGCCATGCCCATGATCTTGTTCTTGGGCACGCCGGTGATCTCGGCGATCACGTAGGTGATCGCGTCGAGGGGGTTGGCGACCTGGATGATGATCGCGTCGGGGGCGAATTTTTTCAGGTTGGTGGCGACGTCCTTGGCGATTTTGGAGTTGATCTCGATCAGGTCGTCGCGGCTCATCCCCGGCTTGCGGGGCACCCCCGAGGTGGTGACCACGATGTCCGAGCCCTCGATCAGGGCGTAGTCGTTGGTCCCCACGATGGTGACGTCCTGACCCAGGATCGGCCGGGCTTCGGAGAGGTCGAGGGCCTTGCCCTGGGGCATTCCCTCGACGATGTCCACCATCACCACGTCGGCGAGCCCGCTCTCGGCGATCCGCATCGCCAGGGTGGCGCCCACGTGCCCGGCCCCGATGACGCTGACCTTGGGTCGTCCTGTGCGTGCCATATCCGCCTCCTTTCCTCCGCTCCCTATTTTGCCCCCAAACCGCCGGGACAGGCGTCTTGGTCGGGGGCACTACAATGGCCCCATGGCACGGGTCAGCAAGTACTACGACGTCAAGCGCGACGAGCGGGGGGAGCGTTACCTCGAGGTCTACGTCTCCGGCTTCCTGCTCACCCGGATCCCCCTCCTCAACAAGGGGACGGCGTTCACCGCCGACGAGCGCACCCTGCTCGATCTCGACGGCCTCCTCCCCCCCCACGTGGCCACCATCGAGGAGCAGAAGGAGCGGAACTACCGCCGCTACCGCCTGCTCCAGACCCCGCTCGATAAGCACGTCTTCCTGCGCGACCTGCAGGACCGCAACGAGGTGCTCTTCTATGCCCTCTTGGTGGAGCACCTCGAGGAGATGATGCCGATCATCTACACCCCCACGGTGGGGGAGGCGGTGCGGCTCTTCTCCCACATCTACCGCCTGCCCCGGGGGCTCACCGTCTCCACCGATAACATCGGGCGGGTCGAGCAGGTAATGGCCAACGTTCCCCTGGAGGACGTGCGCCTGATCGTGGCCACCGATTCCTCGGCGATCCTCGGGATCGGCGACCAGGGCTTCGGGGGAATGGCGATCTCGATCGGCAAGCTCTCGCTCTACACCGCCGCCGGCGGGGTGGCCCCGGACAAGACCCTCCCGGTCGAGCTCGACGTCGGCACCGACCGCGACGACCTGCTCTCCGACCCCCTCTACCTCGGGGTCCGGCACAAGCGGCTGCGGGGTCAGCCCTACCTGCGGTTCATGGACCGCTTCGTCGAGGCCCTTAAGGAGCGCTACCCCAAGGTCATCCTGCAGTGGGAGGACCTCTCCAAGGACGCCGCCTTCACCGTCCTCGACCGCTACCGCAAGGCGATCCCCTCCTTCAACGACGATATCCAGGGCACCGGGGCGGTGACCCTGGCGGGGCTCCTCTCGGCGATGCGGATGAAGGGCGAGCGCCTGACCGACCAACGCTTCGTGATCCTGGGGGCGGGGGCCGGCGGCATCGGGGTCGCCCGGGCGATCAAGGCCGGGCTCACCGACGCCGGTCTCAGCGAGGAGGAGGCCCTCGCGCGCATCTTCGTGCTGGATTCCAAGGGACTCTTGCTCAAAAACCGGAGCATGGAACCCTACAAGGAGGCGTTCGCCCACGACCCCAAGGTGGTCGAGGGCTGGGCGTTCTCCGGCAGGGCTCCGGGCCTGCTCGAGACCATCCGTGGGGCGCGCGCGACCGTGCTCCTCGGGCTCTCCGGCCAGGCCGGGGCGTTCACCGAGCCGGTGGTCAAGGCGGTGCTCGCCAACACCGACCGTCCGGTGGTCTTTCCCCTCTCAAACCCCACCTCCAACGCCGAGGCGGTTCCCGAGGACGTGCTCCGCTGGACCGACTGCCGGGCGATCGTGGCCACCGGGAGCCCCTTCCCGCCGGTCGAGTGCGACGGCCGGACGATCCACATCGGCCAGGGGAACAACGCCTTCGTCTTCCCGGGGATCGGGTTCGGTTCGGTGCTGGCCCGGGTTCGGGAGGTCACCGACCGGATGATCCTGGGGGCCGCCTACGCCCTGGCCGAACACACCGGCGAGGCCCACTTCCAAAAGGGCTTGGTCTACCCCGAGGTCCACGAGATGCGCGAGGTCAGCGTCCACGTGGCCGCCCGGGTGATCCGCCACGCGGTCGAGGAAGGGGTGGCCACCGACGAGCGGGTGATGCATAAAACCGAGGACGAGCTCAAGGCCTACGTCCGGAGCCGCTTCTGGGAGCCGAAGTACCTCCCCTACGTGCGCGGCTAGGCCGCCGCCGGCTCCACCCGCCCCCGGGGCCCGATGGCCGCGGGGGCTTTTAGCGGGACCAACTTTAAGTTTTTATAATAGAGTTAGTAAAGATGCTTGGCTCGCGTGGAGGCAAAACATGAGCAAGGAGCGCCCGGTTTACGTGATCAGCGTGGCCGCCGAGCTGGTTTCCATGCACCCGCAGACGCTGAGGCTGTATGAGCGGAAGGGGTTGGTGCGGCCGAAGCGTTCGGCGGGGAAGACGCGGCTTTACTCCGAGCGGGACATCGAGCGGCTCCGGGAGATCCGGCGGCTGACCCAGGAGCTGGGGGTGAACCTGGCCGGGGTGGAGGAGATCATGCGGCTCAAGGAGGAGCTCGAGCGCCTGAAGCGCCGCTACTCCGCCCGCCGCCGCGAGCTCGAGGCCCGCTACGGTCCCCGTTACCGCGAGGCCCTGAAGGCCCCGGCCCTGCCCCCGCCCAGCGAGCCGCCCCGGAAGGAGCGCCCGGTTTACGTGATCAGCGTGGCCGCCGAGCTGGTTTCCATGCACCCGCAGACGCTGAGGCTGTATGAGCGGAAGGGGCTGGTGCGGCCGAAGCGTTCGGCGGGGAAGACGCGGCTTTACTCCGAGCGGGACATCGAGCGGCTTCGGGAGATCCGGCGGCTGACCCAGGAGCTGGGGGTGAACCTGGCCGGGGTGGAGGAGAT
>JALSRQ010000087.1 GCA_026984675.1 Thermaceae bacterium | reverse complement strand
CCTTTATATGGTGCTGGTGCTGCCGGCGCTGCTCATGGGGATGGCCTCGAGCTTCCTTGAGCCCGGTCCGCTCTACTACCTGATCCCGGTGGCCGGCCCGATGATGCTGCTCGACGCGGTGCTCCGGGCCAAGGCCGACCTCGCCGCCTACCTGCTCGCCTGGGGTTCGACCCTGGCCTACGCCGCCGGCGCCCTGGCCCTCGCCGCCTGGGCCTTCGGCCGGGAGGAGGTCGTCTACCGCAACTGACCGCTTGACACCCGGCGGCCGGGAGCCTAGAATCGCCGGCAAGATGCCGACGCGGAACCTCGCCAGCCTCGCCCTAGGGCTAATTATTGCGGCCCCGGGGGCGGGGACGCCTGGCGCTTAGCGCGTTCGGTCGTCGAAAGGCCCCCGGAACCCCCCGGGGGCCTCGTTTTTACGAGGAGGCGGTCATGACGGGAGCGGAGGCAGTGCTGGAAGCCCTCAGACGGCAGGGGGTCGAGGTGATCTTCGGCCACCCCGGGGGCGCGATCATGCCGGTCTACGACGCGCTCTACAAGCGCCGGGACCTGCACCACGTGCTGGTACGCCACGAGCAGGCGGCCGGCCACGCCGCCGCCGGCTACGCCCGGGCCAGCGGCCGGGTGGGGGTGGCGATGGCCACCAGCGGCCCCGGCGCGCTGAACCTGGTCACCGCCCTGGCCGACGCGATGATGGACGCCACCCCGGTGGTGGCGATCACCGGCCAGGTGCCCACCGCGGTGGTGGGCACCGACGCCTTTCAGGAGGCCGACGTCACCGGGGTCACCATGCCGATCACCAAGCACAACTACCTGGTCACCGACGTCCACGACCTCCCCCGGGTGGTCGCCGAGGCCTTTTACATCGCCGCCACCGGGCGGCCGGGCCCGGTCCTCATCGACCTGCCCAAGGACGTGCAGAACGCCGAGTTCACCGGAAGCTTCCCGGAGGCGGTGGACCTCCCCGGCTACAAGCCGGTGCAAAAGGGGCACCCCCGCCAGGTGGAGAAGGCGCTGGCCGCTCTCCGGGCGGCCGAGCGGCCGGTGTTGATGGTCGGGGGCGGGGCCCAGGGGGCGGCCGAGCCGATCCGCCGGTTGGTGGAAAGAAGCGGGATCCCCGCGATCGGCACCCTCCAGGGCCTGGGGGTGGTGGCCGCCGACGATCCCCGCTTCCTGGGGATGCCGGGGATGCACGGCACCTACGCCGCCAACCAAGCGATCCACCAGGCCGACCTGATCCTGGGGATCGGGCTCCGCTTCGACGACCGGGTCACCGGCGACCTGAGCCGGTTCGCCCCCAAGCTCCGCACCCTCATCCACGTCAACATCGATCCCGCCGAGATCGGCAAGGTGCTCAAGGCCCACATCCCCCTGGTCGGCGACGCCGCCTGGGTCGCCGAGCGGCTGGCCGAGGGGGCCGAGCCGCTGGCCATTGAGGACTGGTGGCGGCAAATTCGCGCCTGGCAGCAGGCCCACCCCCTCCGGATCCCCGAGCGCCCCGAGCTCCAGTCCCAGGAGGTGATCCGGGCCTTCGGGGAGGCCACCGGCGGCGAGGCGGTGGTGGTCACCGGGGTGGGCCAGCACCAGATGTTCGCCGCCCAGTTCTACCCGGTAAAAAGGCCCCGGAGTTTCCTGACCTCGGGGGGGCTCGGGACCATGGGGTTCGGGCTGCCGGCGGCGATCGGCGCCCAGGTCGCCAGGCCCGGCGAGACCGTGCTCCTCTTCGACGGCGACGGCTCCTTCCAGATGACCCTCCAGGAGCTGGCCACGGTGGCCAAGTACCGCCTGCCGGTGAAGATCGTGATCCTCAACAACGGCTTCCTCGGCATGGTCCGCCAGTGGCAGGACCTCTTCTACGACGACCGCTACAGCGAGGTCTTCCTGGCCGATTCCAACCCCGACTTCGTCAAGCTCGCCGAGGCCTACGGTCTGCCCGCCCTCCGGGTCGAGGCCAAGGACGAGCTGCCCGGGGCGGTGGCCCGGGTCCTGGAGAGCGAGGGGCCGGTGGTGGCGGACTTCCGGGTGGTCCCCGAGGAGGGGGTCTTCCCCATGATCCCGGCCGGGGGGAGCGCCGAGGAGATGATCCTCGAACCCCCCAAGGAGGTGGAGCCGTGAAGCGGCACCTGGTCAGCGTGCTGGTCGAGGACCACCCCCGGGTCCTCACCCGCATCACCTCGATGTTCGCCCGGCGGGGGTTCAACATCGACTCGCTGGCGGTGGGGCGGACCCACCTGCCGGGGGTGAGCCGGATCTCGTTCGTGGTCTACGGCGACGACCGCACCATCGAGCAGGTGGAGAAGCAGCTCAACCGCCTGATCGAGGTCCTCAAGGTGGTCGACCACGACGGCCCCCGTCTGGAGCGGGAGCTCGCATTGGTCAAGGTCCGGGTCGAGGGGATCGAGGAGCGGCTGGAGCTCAAGGAGATCGCCGAGGCCTTCCGGGCCCGCATCGTCGATGTGGCCCGGAGCGCCCTTACCTTCGAGGTCAGCGGCCACCCCGCCAAGATCGACCGCTTCATCGAGGAGCTCACCCATTACGGGGTACTGGAGACGATGCGCACCGGGGCCCTGGGCATGGACCGGGGGGAGCGGGTGCTTAAACTGAGGGCTCGTAAGGAGGCGATATGAAGGTTTACCACGATCACGACGCGGACCTGGGCTTTCTCTCCGGCAAGAAGGTGGCCGTCTTGGGCTTTGGCTCCCAGGGGCACGCCCACGCCCTGAACCTCAAGGACTCGGGGGTCGAGGTGGTGGTGGGGCTGAGGCCCGGCTCGCGGCGCTGGGCCGAGGCCGAGGGCCAGGGGCTCCGGGTGCGCCCGGTGCCCGAGGCGGTGGCCGTGGCCGACGTCGTGATGGCGCTCCTACCCGACGAGGTCCAGGCCGAGGTCTACGCCCGCGAGGTCGAACCCCACCTCAAGGAGGGGGCGGCGCTCGCCTTCGCCCACGGCTTCAACATCCACTTCGGCCAGATCCGGCCGAGGCCCGACCTCGACGTTTGGATGGTGGCCCCCAAGGGTCCCGGCCACCTGGTGCGGAGCGAGTACGCCGCCGGCCGGGGGGTGCCCGCCCTGGTGGCGATCCACCAGGACCAAAGCGGCGCCGCCCTCCCCACCGCCCTGGCCTACGCCAAGGGGATCGGGGCGACCCGCGCGGGGGTCATCCCCACCACCTTCGCCGAGGAGACCGAGACCGACCTCTTCGGTGAGCAGGCGGTGCTCTGCGGCGGGCTGACCCGGCTGATCGCGGCCGGGTTCGAGACCCTGGTGGAGGCCGGCTACCAGCCCGAGATCGCCTACTTCGAGACCCTGCACGAGGTCAAGCTCATCGTCGACCTGATCTACGAGGCCGGGTTCGCCGGCATGCGCTACTCGATCTCCAACACCGCCGAGTACGGCGACTACACCCGGGGCGGCGCGGTCGTTGGGCCCGAGGTCAAGGCCCGCATGAAGGAGGTCCTGGGGCAGATCCAGCGGGGCGAGTTCGCCCGCGAGTGGATTTTGGAGAACCGGGCGGGACAGCCGGTCCTGATGGCCGAACGCCGCCGCTGGCAGGCCCACCCGATCGAGGAAGTGGGGAAGAGGTTGAGGGCCATGATGCCCTTCATCAAGGCGCGGTTTGAGGAGGAAGAGGGTGCGACGGATTAAGATCTTCGACACCACGTTGCGGGACGGGGAGCAGTCGCCGGGGGTGGCGCTCACCCCCGAGGAGAAGCTGGCGATCGCCCACCAGCTGGCCCGGCTCGGGGTTGACGTGATCGAGGCCGGGTTCCCGATCGCGAGCCCCGGCGACTTCGAGGCGGTGCGGCGGATCGCCGAGGAGGTGCGGGGACCGGTGATCGCGGCGCTGGCCCGGGCGGCCCGGCCCGACATCGAGCGGGCCGCCGAGGCCATCGAGCCGGCCGAGCGGCGGCGCATCCACACCTTTATCGCCACCAGCCCCATCCACATGGAGAAGAAGCTCCGCCTGAGCCCCGACGAGGTGGTCGAGCGGGCGGTGTGGGCGGTGGGGTTCGCCAAGTCCTTCGTCGAGGACGTCGAGTTCTCGGCCGAGGACGCCGGCCGGAGCGACCCCGACTTCCTGGTCCGGATCTTCGGCGAGGTCATCCGGGCCGGGGCCACCGTGATCAACATCCCCGACACCGTCGGCTACCAGGTGCCCTGGCAGTTCGCCGAGCTGGTCGGGTACGTGATCGAGAGGACCCCCGGGGCCGAGCAGGTGGAGTGGAGCGTCCACTGCCACGACGACCTCGGGCTGGCGGTGGCCAACTCGCTGGCGGCGGTGCGGGTGGGGGCCACCCAGGTGGAGTGCACCGTGAACGGGATCGGCGAGCGGGCCGGCAACGCCTCGATGGAGGAGATCGTGATGGCCCTCTACACCCGGAGGGACTTCTTCCAGGCCGAGACCGGGATCGAGACCCGCGAGCTCTACCGCACCTCGAGGCTCGTCTCCCAGCTCACCGGGATGCTGGTGCCCCCCAACAAGGCGGTGGTGGGGCAGAACGCCTTCGCCCACGAGTCGGGCATCCATCAGGACGGCGTCCTTAAGGACCGCCAGACCTACGAGATCATGAACGCCGAGCTGGTGGGCCGGGAGGCGGCGGTCCTGGTGCTCGGCAAGCACTCCGGTCGCCACGCCTTCAAAAAGGCCCTGGAGGAGCTCGGCTACCGGTTCTCCGACGAGGAGATCAAGCAGCTCTTCGCCCGCTTCAAGGAGATCGCCGACCGCAAGAAGCAGGTCACCGCCGAGGACCTGGTGGCCCTGGTCGAGGACGTGCGCACCAAGGCGCCGGAGCACTTTAAGCTCCTCGACCTCCAGGTCCACTCCGGCACCCGGCTCACCCCGGTGGCCACCGTGCACCTCAAGACCCCTTCCGGCGAGGTCACCGAGGCGGCCACCGGCGACGGACCGGTGGACGCGGTCTACCAGGCGATCGCCCGGGCGGTGGAGATGCAGCCGGTGCTCGAGGCCTACCGCATCGAGGCCACCACCGGCGGGGCCGAGGCCCTCGGCGAGGTGGTGGTCCGGCTCCGCATGGGCTCGGTGACCGTCGGCGGCCGGGGGCTCGCTCCCGACGTGGTCGAGGCCTCGGCCCGGGCCTACCTCGACGCCCTCAACAAGCTGGTCGCCGGGGTCGGGGCCCGCGAGGTGGTGGAGACCCCCTAGACCGATGGCGAGGCTGGCGGGGGCCCGCGTCGAGCTCCTCGACACCACCCTCCGGGACGGCACCCAGGGCGAGGGGTTCACCCTCGCCCTGGAGGACAAGCTGGCGATCGCCCGTCGGCTCGCCGCCTTCGGCATCCCCCTGATCGAGGGGGGCTGGCCGGGTTCGAACCCCAAGGACCGGGCCTTCTTTCGGGCGATGCGCGGGGTCGACCTGGCCCCGGCCCGGCTCGCCGCCTTCGGGGCCACCCGCCGCAAGGACCGGGCCCCCGAGGACGACCCCTCGATCCGGGCCCTGGCCGAGGCCGAGACCCCGGTGGTCGTTCTCTTCGGAAAGAGCTGGACCCTCCACGTCGCCGAGGCGCTGGCCACGACCCTGGACGAGAACCTCGCGATGATCGCCGACTCGGTGCGGTACTTCGCGCGGCGGGGGCGGCGGGTGATCTACGACGCCGAGCACTTCTTCGACGGCTACAGGGCCGACCCCGACTACGCCCTGGCGACGCTGGCGGCCGCCGCCGAGGCCGGCGCCGACACCCTGGTCCTCTGCGACACCAACGGGGGCAGCCTCCCCGAGGAGGTCGCCGAGGTCACCGCCCGGGTGGTCGAGGCCTTCCCCGGGGTCACCGTCGGGATCCATCCCCACGACGACGCCGGGCTCGCCCACGCCAACGCCCTGGCCGCGATCCGGGCCGGCGCCCGCCACGCCCAGGGCACGGTCGGCGGCTACGGCGAGCGCACCGGCAACCTCAACCTGCTCACCCTGATCCCCACCCTTTACTTCAAGTACCGGGTCGCCACGGTGCCGCCCGAGCGCCTCCCCGAGCTCACCGCTCTGGCCCGGTTCGTCGAGGAACGGGCCAACCTCCCCCACAACCCCCGGGCCCCCTACGTGGGGGCCTCGGCGTTCGCCCACAAGGGCGGGGTGCACGTCTCGGCGGTGAGCAAAAACCCCCGCACCTACGAGCACGTGGACCCCCGGGCGGTGGGGAACCGCCGGCGGGTGCTGGTCTCCGACCTGGCCGGCCGGGCCAACCTGGTCGCCCGGCTGGCCGAGGCCGGGGTCCGGTTGGAGGGGGAGGAGGCGGCCGCCCTGCTCGGCGAGGTCAAGGCCTTAGAGCACGCCGGCTACGCCTTCGAGGACGCCGACGCCAGCTTCTGGCTGCTGGCCTACCGGTTGAAGGGCGGGGCCTTCCCCTTCGCGGTGCGCGGCTTCAGCGTCTTCGTCCACGACCGCGAGGAGGGGGGAACCTGGTCGGAGGCGACGGTGCGGGTGCGGGTGGGCGAGGAGGAGCGCCACACCGCCGCCCACAGCCCCCACGGCCCGGTCTCGGCCCTGGACCGGGCCTTCCGCCAGGCGATCCTGGGCTTTTTCCCCGCCCTGGGGTCGGTCGAGCTCGCCGATTACAAGGTGCGGGTGCTGGCCGGGGCCGAGCGGGGGACCGAGAGCGGGGTGCGGGTCACCGTGTGGATGCGCCACCCCGAGCTCGGCGCCTTCGCCACCGTGGGGGCCGACGAGAACATCCTGGCGGCCTCGCTCAAGGCCCTGGTCGACGGCTACGCCTACGCCTGGATCAGCGCAGGCCGGGGCCGGGACGGTGCTTGAGGCGGTCGACGAGGTAGCGGTAGAACCCCTCGAGGCTCTCGAACCGGCGCTCGGCCTCGCCCGCGGCCCGGACCCGGATCACCCACCGGCCGGGCCCGGTCTCCTCGAAACGGACCGAAAGCTGCCAGCGCTTCTCCGGCCGCATGCCCCGAGGCTAGCGGGGCCGGCGTTACAGGGCCGTTACCAGTCGGGCGGGGAAGGTCCGCCGGTGGTAGGGACGGAGGGCCTTGGGAAGGCGGCGGTGCTCCTCCTCGAAGAGGGCCCGGGCCTTTTCGGCGGTCTCCCGGCGGTAACGGGCGCGAACCGCCGCGATCAGCACCCGCTCGGGCACCCCGGTGCGCCAGCCCTCGGCGTAGCGCCAGGCGGTCTCCGCCGCCTCGGGGTCGGGGCGGGCCAGGGCCAGGAGGGCGAGGGCCCGGGCCGCGTGCCCGAGCTCGCCCCGGGCCTCCCAGTGACGGCCGGCCTCGATCAGCCAGGGCACCGCGGCCTGGGGGCGCCCGCGGCGGAGCTCGAGGTAGCCGAGGCCGGTGAGGACGTGGCCGAGCTTGGCCTGGTCGCCGAGGGCCTCCATCGCTTCCTTGGCCTCGGTCAGGGCCTGCTCGGCCTCCCGGTACGCCCCCAGCTCGACCAGGGGCAGCGCCCGCTCGGAGGCCAGCAGGGCGGTCTCGCGGCGGCTGCCGATCGCCCGGGCCAGCCCGAGCCCCTCCTCGAGGGCCTCCAGGGCGTTGGGGAAGCGGCCGATCTTCCACTCGGCCAGGCCGATGAGCTCCAGGGCGTCGAGCTGGGCCGGCAGGTCGGCGCTCTGCCGGGCCTCCTTCAGAAGCTGGGTGGCCCCCTCCAGGGCGGCGGCGAAGTCGCGGTGGAGCCAGCGACCGGTGAGACGGTCGGCCCAGACCCGCCGGTGGACGGTGGGGTCGGGGTGGGCCTCCAGGGTGGCCAGGATCTGCCGCTGCAGGGCCTCGCCCTCCTCTGCCCGCCCCAACCGGAAGGCCAAGGCCGCCAGGTTCCGCCGCGCCTGGCAGGCCCCCCGCCGGTCGCCGGCCCGCTCGAAAGCGTCCAGGGCCGCCCTGAGCTGGTTCTGCTGGGCCCAGGGGTCGCCGGCGCGGTACTCGACCCAGGCGAGCAGGTAGCGGGCCCGCCCGGTGAGGGCGGGGTCGTCGGTCCCGGCGACCAAGGCGGCCTCGGCGTGCTCTCGGGCCCGCTCGAAGAGGCCCTTTTTGAGCGCCGCCTCGGCGGCCGCGAGCCTCCGGCGGGCCTCCAGGCGGGGATTCGGCCGGGGGGGTTCGCCGAGTTCCTCCAGCGCGGCCAGGACGTCGCGGCCAAGCTCGGCCTCCAGCCCCAGGCGCTCGACCTCGAGGGCGTAGCGTTCCTCGGGCCTTAGGGGCAGGTACTTGCCGGCCCGCTTGTAGAGCACCACCGCCGCCGCCGGAGCGGCCCCCTTGCGGGCGGCCCGGGCGGCCTTCAGGGCGTAGGCTCCGGCCTCCGGGCTCCGTCCCCCGGCGGCCAGGTGCTCGGCGACCAGCTGCGGCGGCCCCCCCAGCTCGGCGAGGGCCTTGGCCCAGAGGCGGTGGAGGCTCTGGGCGAGGGCCTGGGGCAGGCGATCGGCGAGCTCGGGGTGGCGGGGCCAAAAGCCCCGGGGCGTGGGGACCAAGAGCCCGGCCTCGGCGGCCTCGAGCAGGGCGGCGGCGGCGGCCTCCTGGGAGAGGCCGAGGGCCCGGGCCACGGTCTCGGGGTCGGCGGGGGTCCGGGCCAGCAGCAAGAGCCGGGTGACCCGGGCGGCCTCCGGCCCCAGCTCGTGGATCCGCCGGAGCAGGGCCTCCTGCACCGAGCGGGGCAGGCGGAGCTCGAGGTAGTCGAGGGTGGTGGCGTCGTAGGGGGTGGCCCAGCCGTCGACCCCCTGGCGGAGCTCGCCGCTTTGGAAGAGGTCTTTGAGGGTCTCGAGGACGAAGAGGGGGTTGCCCCCGGTCGCCTGGTGGAGCCGGGCGGCGAACCGGCGGCCGCCGGGGTGGCCGGAGAGTTCCTGAACCAGCCGGGCCACCCCCTCGCGGCTCAGGGGACCGAGGGCGAGGAGGGCCACCCGCCCTTCCTCGACGAGCTCGGGGAGGAGGGGGGCCTCGGCGGTGGCCAGCAGGGTGAGGCCGAGGTCGGGGGCCCGGCGGAGCAGGTAGGGGAGGAAGGCCAGGAACCCGGGGTCGGCGCGGTCGAGGTCATCGAGGACGACCACCGGCCCCAGGTGCCGGAAGGTCTGGGCCAGGGCCTCGAAGAACCGCATGCGGGCGTCGGCCTGGGCCAGGGGGACCGGGGGCGGGGGGCCGAGCTCGGGCAGGAGCCGGGCGAGTTCGGCGGTGAGCGGCTCGGGCAGCCGGGAGGGATCGCGGTCCCGGAGGGCCTCGGTGAGGGCCCCGAACTCCAGCTCGGCCAGGCTGGCGGCGTGCCGGATCGGCCAGTAGCCGCCCTGCCGCTCGGCGTAGGTCTCGACCAACCGGGTCTTGCCCACCCCCCGCGGCCCCACCACCAGCCGCAGGGGGGCCCGCATCCCGGCCAGGGCCTCCAGCTCGGCCTCGCGCTCGACCAGTGGGGGGCGATCGAGGCTTTTGGGGGCGGGGCTCGCCTCGGGGGCGCGGGCGATGCCCAGCAGCGCCGCCCGGTACTGCCGTTCGGTCTCGGCGCTGGGAGGAAGCCCCAGCTGACCCTTAAGCTCGGCCTTGAGGCGGTGGTAGAGGCGCTCGATCGCGTCGCGGTCGCCGAGGTCGGCGAGCAGGGCAAAGAGGCGCTGGTAGGCGCTCTCCAGAAGGGGGTCCCAGGTCAGGACCTCATGGAGGGTCGCCGCCGCCCGACGGGGGTCCTCGGCCTTCTCCCGCTCGGCCCGGGCCAGGAGGGCGGCGATCACCGCCTCCTTGACGCGTTCCCGCTCGAGGTAGCGCCAGTCCTCGAAGCCGGGGGCGTCGTCGAGGGCGGTGTCCTCGAGGAATCCGCCTCGGACCAGGGCCAAAGCGGCGTCGATCCGCCCCTGGGAGAGGTGCGCCTGAAAACGGGCGAGGTCGGTGCGGACCGGCTCCAGCGTTACCCTGTCGCCGGCCGTGCCCAGGTAGGGGGCGACGGCGGTCTTCTTGAGGCGGTAGAGGGTCTGGCGAAGGTTCCTCCGGGCGTCGGCCTCGGGGGCGTCCCAAAAAAGCCCGGCGAGCTCCCCCCGGGTCGCCGGCCGGCCCTGGGCGGCCAGATAGGCGAGCAGGGCCCGCCCCTTGCGGGTGAGACGGGGCACCTCCCGGCCCCCCGCGACGATCTCCAAGGGGCCCAGAAGACGCACTTCCAAGGGGCGCATCCGCCCCCAGTCTACGACCGACGGGCGGCCCGCTCCACCTCGAGGACAAACCGAAGGAGCCGGAGGCCCCGCCGCCAGCGCCGGGGATCGGTCCCTACCCGCCAGGCCCACTCCAGCCCCAGCCGCCGGGTCCAGGCCGGGGCCCGGCGGGCGGCCCCGGCGAGGACGTCGAGGGTGCCGCCGACCCCGATCGCGACCCGGGCCTCCAGCGCGCCCCGGTGGCGCTCGACGAAGCGCTCCTGCCGCTCGCCCAGGGCCACCAGCAGGAGGTCGGGCCGGGCCCGGGCGATCGCCTCCAGGACCGGCTCGGGGTCGCGAAAGTAGCCGTGGTGGAAACCCGCCACCGCGGTGCGGTAGCGCCGGGCGGCGACCGCCGCCGCCCGCTCGGCGACCCCCGGCCGTCCGCCCAGGAAGAAGACCCGGAGGTCGCCGCCGAACCGGGCGAGGAGGGCCTCGGTGAGCTCGACCCCGGTCACCCGCTCGGCGAGCGGCACCCCGGCGAGCCTCCGGGCGGCCCAGAGGATGCCCACCCCGTCGGGCGTCACCAGCGAGGCCCGGGCGATCGCCGTCCGAAGCTCGGGGTCGGCGCCGGCCCGGACCACCAGCTCGGGGTTCAGGGTGACCACCGGGTCGAGCCCGGGCCGGTGGAGGAACCCTTCGATGCGGCCCAGGGCGGTCTCCGGGTCCACCGGGTCCAGCGGCAGGCCGAGGATCTCAATCCGGTTCATCGGCGACGAAGCGGTAGAGCGTCCGGCCCCGGTGGCGCTCCAACCCGGCCAGCCGGGGGGCGGCCGGGTCGCGGGCGATCAGGCTGGCCTGGGCCAGGTCCTCGGCCTGGCCCAGGGAGCGGAGCAGCCGCCCGCTGGCCGACTGCCAGAGGGCCTCCTGGGGATCGGGGAAGGCCCGCAGCAGGCTGGCGGCGATCCGCGCGCCGTCGTCGGGCTCGGCCCCGGGCAGCGACCGGAGCAGCTTCTTGGCCAGGAACCCCGCCCCTAGGACGTCGTCCAGGGCCTCCCGGCCGCGGTGGCCCACCGCCACCACCGCCACCTCCTGGCGGGCGGCCCGGGCCGCCGCTCCGGCCGCCGCCCGGGCGTTCCGGAGGCCGGCCAGGAAGACCGCCCGCGCCCCCCGGGTCAGGTCCAGGGCTCGGGGGAGGTTCTCGCTGGTGTAGACGACCCGAAGGCCCGCCGCCGGCAGCCTCAGGAGCTCGACCGGCGAGGTGCCGTGGTGGAAGCCTTCGGGGGGCAGCCCCTCCCGCTCGGCCAGGCGGAGGTCGGCGGGGAACTCGCGGGCGGCCCGGAGGCTTCCGGTCACCCAGACCTCGCGCGCGCCCCGCGCGAGCAGCAGGCCGATCGAGGTGCTGGCCCGGAGCACGTCGACCAGTACGGCGACGTCGGGGTAGGGTCCTCGAGGCCAGAGCTCGACGCGTACGCGCATCCGCGGCCCATTTTAAGGCAAGATGAGGGGGTGCGCCTGGACGTCCTGGGGGAGACCGCCCTGCTCCGCCGCCTGGCCCCGATCGGCTACCCCGAGGGGGCGCCCCTGCCGCCCGGCGACGACGCCGGGGCGATCGCCCTGGGGGGCGGCGCGCTTCTGCTCAAGACCGACGGCTTCCGGGCCTCTGGGGTGCGGCTATCCGGGATGCCCGAGGAGGCGTTGGGCTGGCGGGCGGTGACCGCGGTCGCCTCCGACCTCCTCGCCAAGCTGGCCCGGCCCCTCGCCTTCGTGCTGGCGACCTTCCTGCCCCCCGACGCCGAGGACGCCACCGCCCTGGCCTGGACCCGGGGGGCGGCCCGGGCCGCCCGGGCCTACGGGGCGGCGCTCTTGGGCGGCGACACCAACCGCGGCGAGCCCGCCCTCGCCGCCGCCGGGGTCGGCTGGGCCGAGGACCCCCTGCCCCGGGGGGGAAGCGAGGGGGACCATTTGCTGCTCCTGGGGGACCGCTGGGGTCTTAGCGGGGCGGCGATCGACGCCCACTACCGTGGCCTCGACCTAGGCCGGTTCCCGGCGATCCGCGCCGCCGGGTACTGGCCCCGGGCCCGGCTGGCGACGCTGGGTCTTCTCCCGTTCCGCCGCTGGCTGTCGGGCTCGGCCGACAGCTCCGACGGCCTGGCCGAGACCTTGTGGCAGCTCTCCGAGGCGGCCGGGGTGGGGATCGCGCTGGACCGGCTCCCCCTTCCCCCCGACCTGCGGGCCTACGCCGACGCCGCCGGGGTCGCCCCCGAGGAGCTGGTCCTCTACGGCGGCGAGGAGTTCGAGGCGGCGGTGCTGGTGCGGCCGGAGGGAAGGGCGCTGGTCGAGGCCTGGCGGGCCTCGGTGGGGGTCCCCGGGACCTGGGCCGGGCGGGCCGGGGGACCGGTCGGGGTTCGCTACCGCGGCGCCCCCCTGCCCCGCCGGGGCTACCGCCAGTTCGGACCCCGGTAGCGCGCGGCCAGCGCGGCGTAGCGCCGGGCGTTTTCGGGCGGGTCGACCGCCCGCACCGGCCGGGCCGGGACCCCCAGCACCAGGGTGCCGGGCGGCACCTCCATCCCCGGGGGCACCACCGCCCCCGCCCCCACCACCGCCCCGGCCCCGATCCGGGCCCGGTTCAGCACCACCGCCCCGATCCCCACCAGGGCCCCCTCCTCGACGGTCGCCCCGTGGACCACCGCGCGGTGGCCGACGGTGACCCAGGGGCCGAGCCGGGTGGGGTCGCCGGGGTCGGCGTGGAGCACCGCCCCGTCCTGGACGTTGGTTCCCTCGCCGATCTCGATCGCCTCGAGGTCCCCCCGCACCACCGCGGCGAACCAGATCGAGGCCCGGGGCCCCACCCGCACCGCCCCCACCAGGGTGGCGTTTTCGGCCACGAAGGCGCTGGGGTGGACCTCAGGGGTTCTTCCCTCGAAGGGCAGGATGGGCAAGCGCCACCTCCAAGAGTTCCCGGTCCTGGGGGAAGTCGAGCCGTTTTAGGGCCTCTTCGGCCTCGAAGAACCCCCCGCCGGTGAGCCCCGCCTCCAGCCGCAGCGGGCCCTCGCCCCGCATCAGGAACCACCGGACCTCCCGCGCCACCCCCCGGTCGTTGGTGTAGCGGGTGACCCCGAGGGGGGCGAGGGGCCGGGCGGCCACCCCGGTCTCCTCCCGAACCTCCCGCACCGCCGCCGCCTCGGGGGTCTCGCCGGGCTCGATGTGCCCCTTGGGGAAGGTCCAGAACCCGTTCCGGTCGCGGATGAGCAGGAGGCGGCCG
>JALSRQ010000086.1 GCA_026984675.1 Thermaceae bacterium | reverse complement strand
GGCTCTAGGGGGCGGGGAAGACCCCTTTCTCGGTCACCACCGCCCGCACCGGGACGTCCCAGGGGTCGCGGGGGAGCTCGGGGAAGCGGACCGCCTCGGGCACCCAGCCGATGGTGAGAACCGCGGGGGGCAGCGCCTTCAGGAAGCGGTCGTAGTAGCCCTTGCCCCGGCCCAGCCGGTAGCCGGCTTGGTCGTAGGCGAGGGCGGGGACCACCACCGCCTCGAGGGCCTCCGGGGGCAGCGGCCGGCCCCCCCGGGGTTCCCGCACCCCGAAGGCCCCCCTCGCCAGCGGCCCCTCCCAGGGCAGTACCAAAAGCGAAGACCCCGCCACCTTGGGGAGGTAGAGCTCGGCCTCAAGCCGCTCCCTCAGGGGGGTGGGGTCGAGCTCGTCGGGCAGGGGGGCGTAGAGGAGGACCCGCCGCCGGCCGGCGAGGAGCTCGGCCAGCGCCGGAAGGCTGGCCCGGGCCACCGCGGCGAGGTCGGCGCCGGCGAGGAGGGCGCGGGCCCGGCGGCGGAGGGCGGGCTTGTCCACGGCCTTAGCATAGCGTTTGACACTCATGACCTTTAAGTGTCAAAATGGGGGCGCTATGCCGGTTTACGTCTACAAGGGCCTAGAGACCGGGCGGTACTACGAGTTCGAGCAGAGCTTCCACGACGAGCCCCTAAAGGCGCACCCCGAGACCGGCGAGCCCCTAAAGCGGGTGATCCAGGCTCCCGCCATCGTCTTCAAGGGGTCGGGCTGGCACGCCACCGACTATAAAAAGGGCGGCGGGAGCTCGGAGAAAAAGGAGGACGGCGCCAAGGACGAGGACTGATCGGAGGGCACGTTCCCGGGCCGCCGGCGGGCGGCCTTTTTGTTAGGCTTGGGGCGTGCCGCTGGTTGTTCTCGCCAACCGCGAGCCGGTTCGCCGGGTCGGGGGGGGCTACCAGGTGGCGGTGGGGGGGCTCGCCGCCGCCCTCTACCCGGCGATCCGGCGCCTCGGCGGGGCCTGGATCGCCTGGGGGCCCGGCGGGCAGGGGGGGCGGATCGAGCTGGAGGGGCTCACCGTCCACCGGGTGCCGCTCTCCGAGCGGCGGGTCGCCGGTTACTACCGGGGCTACGCCAACCAGGCGCTCTGGCCCCTGATGCACCTCTTCCTCGAGCGCTTCCGCCACAGGTCCGGCTGGTGGCGGGACTACCGGGCCGTGAACCGGGCCTTCGCCGAGGCCGCCCTGGCCGCCGGCGGGGAGGGGGCGGCCTACTGGGTCCACGACTACCACCTGGCCCTGGCCCCGGCCCTGCTCAGGGAGCGGGGGGCCCGCCGGGTGGGGGTCTTCTGGCACGTGCCCTGGCCCCCGCTTGAGGTCCTGGCGGTCCTTCCCGAGGCCGAGGCCCTGGTGCGGGGGCTGCTCGGGGCCGACCTGGTGGGCTTCCACACCGAGGACTACGCCGAGCGCTTCCGGGAGGCCGCCCGCCGGTTGGCCGGCGCCGAGGTCCGGGGCGGGGCGCTCTTCCACCGGGGCCGGCGGGTGCGGGTGGGGGCGTTTCCCATCGGGGTCGACGTCGCCGGCCTGGAGGCCGCCCGGACGCGCCTTGTCGAGCGGGCCCGGGCGATCCGGGCGGAGCACCCCGGGCGGCGGATCCTGGTCGGGGCCGACCGGCTCGACTACACCAAGGGGATCCTCGAGCGGCTCCGGGCCTACCGCCGCTTCCTCACCCGCCGCCCGGAGATGGCCGGGCGGGTGGTCTTCCTCCAGCTCACCTCCCCCAGCCGCGAGGGGGTCCCCGCCTACCGGGGGCTGAGGGCCCGCCTCCTGCGGCTGGCCGGGGCCCTGGAGCGCCGCTTCCCCGGGGCCTTCGTCCACCGCTACCAGGCCCTCGACCGGGAGGAGCTCCTCGCCCACTTCGCCGCCGCCGAGCTGGCCCTCGTCACCCCCCTCAGGGACGGGATGAACCTGGTGGCGATGGAGTACGCCCTGGTCTCCCAGGGGCTCCCCCTGCTCTCGCGGTTCGCGGGCGCGGCGGCCTACCTCCCCGGGGTTCTCCTGGTCAACCCCTACGACGAGGCCGGGCTGGCGGCGGCGATCGGGGAGGGGCTGGCGATGCCCCCGGCCGAGCGCCGGGCCCGGCGCCAGGCCCTCCTCGCCGCCGTCCGCCGGCTCGACGCCGCCGCCTGGGCCGCGGGGTTCTTGGAGGCGCTGGGATGAGGCCGCCGCGGGTCGAGAACCCGGTGTTCCTGCTCGACTACGACGGCACCCTGGCCGAGATCGCCCCCCGCCCCGAGGAGGCCCGCCCCTACCCCGGGGTGCCCGAGCTGCTGGCCGCCCTGGCCCGCCGCTACCCGGTCTACCTGGTCACCGGCCGGCGGGTCTGGGACCTGGAGCGGCTCTTGCCGGTGCGGGGGCTCCGGGCCTACGGGGTGCACGGCCTGGAGGAGGGGACCCTCTTTGGCCAGGTGCGGGCCCGGGTTCCCGAGGCCGCCCTCGTTGGCCTGGAGATCGTGCGCGAGCGGCTGCCCCGGCTTCCTGGCCTGCGGGTCGAGGACAAGGAGCTGGCGATCGCCCTCCACTACCGGGGGGCGCCCGATGAGGGCGACCTCGAGGCCGCCCTCCGCCGCCTGGCCGAGGAGCTCCCGCCGGGGCTGGAGGCCCTTTGGGGCAAGAAGGTCCTGGAGATCCGCCCCCGGGGCTTCGGCAAGGGGCGGGTGGCCCGGGAGATCGCCGGGCGCTTTCCCGACCGGACCTCGGTGGTCCTCGGCGACGACGCCACCGACGAGGAGATGTTCCGCGCCCTGCCGGAGGCGGTCACCGTTAAGGTTGGGCCCGGGCCCACCGCCGCCCGCTACCGCCTGCCCGACGTGGCGGCCGCGGTCGGGTACCTAAGGGAGTACCTCGAGGACCACGAAGAAGAGCATCCCTAGGCTGATCAGGACGTTGGCCTGGAAGAAGGCCCGGTCGACCTGGGAGAGGTCGTCGGGCCGGACCAGCCGGTGCTCGTAGAGGAGCACCGCCCCGGTGTAGAGGACCCCGGCCCAGTAGGCGGGGCCGGCGCCCACCAGGAACCCGGTGGCGGCCAGGGCCAGCCAGGCCAGCAGGTGGGCGAGCCGGGCGATCGCGAGCGCCGCCGGCAACCCGAAGCGGGCGGGGATGGCGTGGACGCCGTGGCGGCGATCGAACTCGACGTCCTGGGTGGCGTAGAGGATGTCGAACCCGGCGATCCAGAGCCCCACCGCCGCCCAGAGGGTGAGGGCGGCGGGGGCGAAGGCCCCGGTCACCGCGATCCAGCCCCCGGCGGCCGCCGCCCCGATGGTGAGGCCGAGCCAGAAGTGGCAGGCCCAGGTGAAGCGCTTGGTGTAGGAGTAGAGGACCAAAAAGACCACCGCCACCGGAAGCAGCTCGGCGGTGAGCCGGTTCAGGTTGAGGGCGGCCAGGGCCAGGAGCAAAAACCCCAGCCCGGCCAGGGCCGCCACCTCACCGGGCCGCACCGCCCCCCGGGGGAGGGGGCGGTTTCGGGTGCGGGGGTTTTGGGCGTCGATCCCCCAGTCGATCAGGCGGTTTAGGGCCATGGCGGCGGTGCGGGCCCCGACCATGGCCAGCGTGACCCAGAAAAAGACCCACCCCCCCGGCCACCCCCCGGCCGCCAGCAGCATCCCCACGTAGGCGAAGGGGAGGGCGAAGAGGGTGTGCTCGAAGCGAACCAGCTCGAGGTAGGTGCGAAGCCGCGCCCCCCTCAACCCCGGCGGACCTCCCGAACGCGGTTTTTCTCGTCGACCAGCACCACCGTGGGGACCAGGCGGCGGGCCTCCTCCTCGTCGAAGAGGCCGTAGGCCACGATGATCACCAGGTCGCCGGGCTGGATGAGCCGGGCGGCGGCCCCGTTCATCCCGATCACCCCCGAGCCCCGCTCGCCGGGGAGGGTGTAGGTGGCCAGGCGGTGGCCGTTGGTGATGTCGTAGACCTCGACCCGCTCGTAGGGGAGGATGCCGGCGGCGTCCAGCAGGTCGGCGTCGACGGTGATCGAGCCCTCGTAGTGGAGGTCGGCCTGGGTGACGGTGGCCCGGTGGATCTTGGCGAAGAAAAGGGTCCGCTTCACGGAACCACAGTTTACACCGCGTCCACGTTTTCCGGTAGGGACGCGTCGACGAACAGGGTCTTGGCCTGGCTGTAGGTGACCGTGCCGGGGGGGGCCTTCCGCACCTTGCGGACGTACTTGCGACGGGTGTAGTCGACCGGGGCGTTCCGCTCGCCGCGGGCCCGGGAGTGGTAGGCGGCCAGCCGGGCGGCGAAGAGGAGATCGGGGAGGGGGGCCGGCTTTCCCCCGGTGCGGAGGACGACGTGGGAGCCCGGCAGCCCCTGGACGTGGAACCACAGGTCGTCGGGGCGGGCCAGCCGGAGCAGGGCCTCGTTCTCCCGGGCGTTCCGCCCCACCCAGGCCTCCAGGCCGCCCGGGCTCCGGAAGCGGAGCCCCACCCGGGGGGGCGCGGCCTTCTGGGCCTTGAGCCGCCGCCTCAGCTCCTCGGGGGAGGCCGCCTTGAGGGCCTCGATCTCCGCCCGCACCCGCTCGAGGTTCGCCCGGGTGCGCACCAGGAGGCGGGCCGCCTTCTCGGCCGCCGCCTCGTCCTTGCGGGCCGCCTGGAAGAGGGCCTCGGCGTTCTCCACCGGGGTCTTCTCGGGGTCCAGGGGGATCCGCACCGGCCGGCCGCTCTCGAAGTCGGGGAGCTCCACCTCCTTGGCCCCCCGGGGCACCCGGTGGGCGTAGGCGAGCAGGAGCTCGGCGGTCCGCTTACGTTCCCTGGCCCGGTCCCTGCGGGCCAGGTTCCTTTGGTGGTCGGCGATCCGGCGCACCAGCGCCCGGGCCTCCTTCTCCAGGGCGGCGAGGAGGGGCCTACGGAGGGCCTCGAGGTCGGGCCCGGCGGGCTCGGCGCGGGCGAGGACCTCGGGGTCCTCGAGGAGGGCCTGAAGGGCCCGGTGGAGGCGGGGGAGGTCGTCGGGGGTCAGCGGCCGGTCGGGGTCGAGGCCGGCCCGCTGGGCCAGGAACCCCACCGCCCGGGGGCCGAGCCCGTCCACCAGCGCGACGATCCGCTTCAGCGGCTTGCCGGCCAGGGGGGCGAGGTCGGCGGGGCCCAGGGTCCGGGGGTCCCGCTTTTGGTAGGGGGGCGGCGGCCGGTAGGGCCGGCCCGGTAGCAGCTCGCGGTAGCGGTTTAGCCGGGCGGGGACCGGTCGGTCGAGGGCCAGGATGCGGCCCTCCGGGTCGGTGAGGAGGAGGTTCGCGTTGCGCCCGGTGAGCTCGAAGATCAGCCGGACCGGCGGCTTGGAGACGAACCCGCCCCGGCCGGAGAACTCCAGGATCAGCACCCGGTCGAGCTTCTCCTGGCGGAGGGCGGTGACCTCGCCCACCGCCCGGGCCGCCAGCGCCCGCTCCAGGGGGGTGGAGGGCGGGCCCTTCGGGACCTCCTTCTGAAGCCAGAAGCCGGGGTTCGGCGGCCGGTAGCCAAGGACCAGCCACCCGGCCGGGGTCCGGAGGGCGGCGCGGCCGGGCTCGGGGAACGTCCAGCCCAGGGCCGGGAAGGGCGGCTTCGGCAGCTTCGAGAGCCGGTGGGCGATCAGGAGGCCCTCCACGGTTGATAGGATAGCCCTGCCATGCCCGACGTCCGCCGCGCCTTCCTGGGGGGGCTCCTGCACGGGGCTATGCTGGCGGTGGCCTACGCCCTTACCAGCGTCGGCACGGTGATCCCGGCCTTCATCAAGGAGCTTACCGGTTCCCCGCTGGCGGTCGGCGGGGTGGTGAGCGCGATGCAGCTGGGCGGGGCCCTGGCCGGGCTGCCGGCGGCCCGCTGGGTGGAGTCGGCGCCGGTGAAGAAGGTCTTCCTCTACCTGGCGATCGGGACCCGGGCGCTGGCGTTTTTGGTGCTCGCCGTCCTCACCCTGGCCTTCGCCGAGCGGGCGCCGGGGGTGGTGCTGGTCGCGCTCGGGTTCTTCCTCCTCGTCTTCGCGGTCGCCGGCGGCATGGGCGGGGTCGCCTACCTGCCGGTGATCGGCAAGGCGATTCCCCGGGACCTTTGGGGTCGGTTCTTCGGGGCCCGCGGGTTGCTGGCGAGCCTGGCCGGGGCCCTCGCCGGGCTCCTTTCCCGGCCGCTTTGGGCCCGTTTTCCCGAGGGCTACGCCCTCGCCTTTCTCCTCGCCTTCGCGGCCCTGGCGGTGGGCTTTTGGGGATTCTGGCTGATCCCCGAGCCTCCCGAGCCAAGGCGACCGCCGGTGCCCCTGGCCCGGCTCCTCCGTCCGCTGGCCCGGCCCGGGCTCCGCCGGCTGCTCCTCCTTTACCTCCTGATCGGGACCTACTTCCTGGCCCTGCCCTTCTATGTGGTGGCGGCCCGGGAGGCCGGGCTCCCGGCGGCCGCGCTCGGCTACCTGGTGGCGGTGCAGGCCCTGGCGGAGTCGGTGAACCTCTGGATCGGGCGGTGGATCGACCGCGCCGGCGCCCAGGTGGGGGTGCGGGCGGTGTCCCTGCTGGCCTTGGCGGTACCCCTGGTGGCCCTCTTGGGCCGGGGGTTGCTAGCCGCGTTGTTCGTCTTCGCCCTCATCGGGGTGATCTACAACGGCATCGAGAACGCCTTCAGCGCCTACCTCTTGGCCTGCGCCCCCGACCGGGAGCGGGCCGCCCACACCGCCCTGCTCTACCTGGCCAGCGCCCCCCGGGCGCTTTGGCCCCTCCTCGGCGGGGGGCTCGCCGGTGCCCTCGGCTACCCCGCCCTCTTCGCGATCACCGCCGGGCTCCTGGCCCTGGCCGCGGTCCTCGCCCTCCGTCTGCCGAAGCCGCCTTAGCTGGACCAGGAAGGCGGTGTGGCCGACCTGCCGGAAGTCGGGGTGGGCCACCGGGGGGCGGACGTCCCAGGTGCGGTGGAGGACCTCGAGGACCCGCTCCCTTTTCAGCGGCAGGCCGGCCCCGCGCACCGCCCTCAGGAGCTCGACCACCTGGGTGATGTTGGGGAGGTAGAGGGCCAGGCTGCGGCCCGGCTTGAGGGCGGGGACGAGGCGGGCGACGACCTTCCAGGGCTCCATCAGGTCGAGGACGGCGGCGTCGAATCCGTTTTCGGGGAGCTCGGCCTCGGCCAGGTCGCCGGCGAAAAACCGCACGTTCCCGGCCCCGAAGGCCTCCACGTTGGCGCGGGCCCGCTCCAGGAAGGCCGGCCGCCGCTCGTAGCTCCAGACCTCGCCTTCTCGTCCCACCGCCCGCGACAAGAAGAGGGTCAGCCCGCCCGACCCCGAGCCCGCCTCCAGCACCCGCATCCCCGGGGCCAGGTCGAGGAGGAGGAGCAGGGCGGCGGCGTCCTTGGGGTAGGTGACGGTGGCCCCCCGGCGCATGAGGAGCACGTACTCCTCCAGGCTGGGGGGGAAGACCCAAAGGGGCTCCCCCTTGTGGGTGACCACCCGGCCGCCGGGGCCGGCGGCGACGATAGCGGCGTGATCGACCACCCCGCGGTGGTGGGAAAACCGCCCCCCCTCCCGGAGGCGGAGCAGGTACTTGCGGCCCTTGGTGTCCTCAAGCAGCGCCCAGTCGCCGTAGGTCATTTTTTGGCTTGGGCCTTTAGGGCGGCGGCCATGGCGGCGTAGTTCCGGTAGGCCTCGAGGTCGAAGGGGTTCGGCAGCATGAAGGGCCCCACGAAGACGGTGGGGGTGCCGTCGAGCCCCAGCCGCTCGGCCTCGCTCCGCATCGCCTTGACCACCTTCTGGTAGCGCTCTTGGCTCAGGCAGGTGGAAAACCGCCGGTCGTCGAGCCCCAGCCGCCGGGCCAGGGCGAGGTAGTCCACCGATTTCTGCTTTTCCAAAGTGGCGAAAAGGGCGTCGTGGTAGGGCCAGAACTTCCCCTGCTCGGCGGCGCACTCGCTGGCCAGGGCGGCCTGGAAGGCGTCGGGGTGGATCTCGACCAGGGGGAAGTGGCGGTAGTCGAGGCGGAGGCGGCCCTTATCGATCAGCTCGCGCTTCAGCTGGGGCAGGACCTTGAGGGCGAGCCGCCGGCAGTAGGGGCAGTAGAAATCGGAGTACTCGCGAACGAGGGGGCCGCGTTTCCCCAGCGGGTGGCGGGGGGCGCCGAAGGCGGCCTCGGGAACGGTGAGGGGGGCGACCTCGAAGCGGAGGTCCCGGCCCAGGGCGATCTCCAGCACGTACCCCCGGCCGAGCCCCACCCGCACCGGCCGCTTGCGGGTGGCGATCGCCTCGCCGTTGGCCTTGAGCCAACGGGCGAAGGCCCCCTCGACCTCGGGGGCGCCGACCGCCGCCGCGATCACCCGGCCGGCGTCCTTGAGGTCGTCCTTGGGGCCGACGTAGCGGACCTTGTAGAGCCGGCCGGCGAGGGCCTCGACCTGGAGGTGCCCCTTTCCGTAGGTGAGGGGCTTACCGGCGGCCCCCGGGATCTTGAGGAAGTCGAAGAAGGCGGGCACCGGGGCGGCGATCTCGGCGGCCGCCAGGCCGAGGAGCAGGGGAAGGGCGAGGATCCAGCGCATCCCTCCCACTATAGCTTCCAGAACGCCTCGGCCTCGAGGACGAAGGCCACCGCCCCGCCCACCTCGACCCGGGCCCCCTCGTGCTCGACCTCGCGGGCCTCGGCCTTCTCGAACAGAAGGCGCTTGACCTCCTCCAGCCGGGCGGCCTCGACCCCGATCAGGAAGGTGGTGTTGGGGTGGGCGAGGAAGCCCCCGCGGCTTGGGATCTGGGTGGAAACCAGCCCGTGCTCGGCCAGGGCCCGGGCCAGCCCGGGCACGCTCGCGTCGTCGACGACCGCGACCACCAGCTTCATGCCGGCATTCTACTGGCAGTAGGCGGCCTTATTGTTGGCGATCACGTCGAGGTTCTTCGGCTCGACGAAGAGGCTTAGCGCGCCGACCTGGCCGGGAACGCGGTAGACGCGTCCGCGGGCTTTCCGCACCAGGCGTAGGGCGACGCCGGCCGAGGTCACCCTACCGTCGCTTACGTGGTAGGTGAAGAGCGCGGGGTAATCGTAGGCGCTGTCCCAGGGGTCGGAAAGGGGTTGGACGTAGTCCACCAGCAGCCGCCCTCGCTTCCCGCGATAGGCGGTGACGCTCGGGTCCGGACGCCCGTCCGATTGCACCGGGCAGACCGCCGAGCCTCCCTTACGGTAGTGCCCCCGGTATTCCATCAGGACCCAGGTGTGGCCGTCGTTCGGGGGGTCGGGTTCCAGGGCTTCGACGGCGGAGGCGTGGGTCACGTAGTGCGCCCGCTTCATGGGGTAGTAGGCGAAAAAGCGAAAGCATCCCGTCGGGTCCCCGCTGCATTCGACGCCGTCCTTCCTTGGCGGGAGGATCATCGCCAGGAACCTGGGGCCCACGGTCCAGTCGTGGCCGCCGTCCAGGGTGTTCTTGGTCGACCACCCGGAGTTGGCCATTCGGAGAACCGAGCCGGGCGGCCAGACGTACCAGGCCTCCTTGATCCGGTTGGCGATCAGGTGGTGGGCGACCTGGGCCTCGTTGAGGAGTTCGTTCCGGATGTGAAGGTTGCTCGAGGCCTTTAGGGTGCTTCCGAAGAACTGGACGAACGCCAACATGAGCACCCCCATCACGGCCAGGGCGACGAGGATCTCGATGAGGGTAAAGCCTCTTCGCATCTTAGGGCTCCCGAATGTCCAGGGTTAGCTTGGCCCAAACCTTGCCACCGGGGCCGTGAACGGTCACCGTCACCCGCTTGGCGGGTGGTGGGGTAGGGTCGGGCAGGGCGGTGGCGCAGTCGGTGGAGAAGGTTCGGGGTCCGGCCGGTTTGGCCTGGTTGTTGAGCGCCTGCACCGCGACCGTTACACCGGTAGGCAGGGCGAGGGGCGCGCAGGTCTTCTTATAACGGTCGGGGTCGACCCAGGCGCTGCGAATGGCCTCGATCACTTCCTGGGCCTGTTGGTTGGCGTCGAGCTGGGTTCGGGTGGCGCGGGTGATGCCAAAGAGGGGGAGGAGGCCCTGGACCACGGCGGTCATCAGGACTAGGAAGATCACCATGGCGATCAGAACCTCGATGAGCGTCAGGCCCCTAGGGGCACGCACGGGCCATCACCACCTTTCCGGTTACGCCCACGATTCGGAGGCAGGCGTCGATCGCTGGATTCTGCAGGTGCCGGACCCGGAACAACGTGGAGCTGGCCCCGGTTTCCCCGAATGGGGCGGAGTAGGTGACCTTCCCTAAGACCGGTGTGGCCTTCCATGTGGTGCCGTTTTTGGAGTAGTGCAGCTCGAGGTAGGGGGGTAGGCGGCGGACGTAGCTCCGGTAGGTGGTGCCCAGGCTGTCCTTGGCCTCCAAGGTGAATTCCCGAGGGGCGGTGAAGCGCACCTGGGCGGGGACGTTGAAACGCTGGGCGGTGCTGCGGGCGTCGCGCAAGGTGGCGGCCAGGGTGGCGAGCCCCTCGCCGACCTGGGCCCGCCAGCGGGCCTTTCGGTAGCTGGTGAAACCCACCGTGAACAGGACCGCCAGGATCGCGATCACGATGAGCAGCTCGATAAGGGTGTACCCCTTGCCCCGTCCGACCATCGCTAGTTCCCCGGCAGTTGCCGCCAGAAGCCGGGCGTTCCCGTTTCGACGGTGTGCAACTTGGCCTCCCACTCCCCCTCGACGAATCGCGGGAAGCCCGGAGGGGCGAGCCCTTCCAGCATGCGCCGGTCGTAGGTGAGAGCCGAGCGATAACCGAGCAGTTTCTCTTTTCCGCCGCACTTTCTCCGCCAGTTCAACGGTCCGATGTTCTTTTGAATCATTCCGCCGAGGAGCTTGAAGTGCCCGAGTTCTTTGCGCCAGCAATACTGGACGTGCCGGGTCTCAATTTCGCCGTTATAGGCCATCAGCACCGCGTGGACCGTGAGGTCGGCGCCAGCGCTATTCCAGACGCCTTTCGGGTTCAGGTGGATGTTCCGCGCGTAGATCCCTAGGAGGTTGTCCGCCGCGTCCTTGTAGTCCTCCTTGGTACAGCGGTCGACGACCTCCTCGGTGTTCCCGTCGCCGTCAGCGTCGGTGGTGTCCCGGTGCGGGGTCTTGGTGCACGCCGGCTTGGCGTAGGCGAGATCCCCGGTGATATGGAAGTCCTTGGGGGAGGCCAGGGTGATCTGAGCGAACTCCGCGACCGCGGGCGGCGGGGGATCGGTGGGCTTGGCCTTGGAGGGGCCATGGACGTAGAAATCGTCGGGCTCGACGACCACAATACCGTTAAAGGGTCCGGCGGTGTAGTGTACCGCGCTCACGCTCCCCACCTTGCTCTCCACCTTCAAGTGGGGATCGCCCTTGGTGTAGCTAAGCTCGATGTACTCGGTGTCGGTTTGGACCTGATAGCGGTCCCGGGCGATGTAGCAGGTATACGTGCAAGTGCAACCGCTTTTGCAGGGGGGTTTTGGCTTCCCGCTGCAGGCGGCCCCGCTGGGGTCGATCCAGGGGCTCAGGGCACGGAGCTGGGAAAGGCCGGCGACGGGGAAAAGGGTGCGGTAAGCGAACTTGAAGAGCTCGGGCAGCGGCAGGGGGCGCTCGACGCCGCCCCCGCCGCCGCCTCCTCCGCCCCCGCCCCCGCCGCCTCCGCCACCTCCGCCGCCGGGCGGCGGCGGGCAGGTTTGGTGCTTCGACCAGTGGGCGTCCTCGGTGTCTACGTACTTCCAGCCCACCACCTTGGTGAGGGTGATCCGGATGACTTGTTTGTCCCCTTCGGCCTTGAGACGGACCTGGCCCCGCCCTTCACCCTTGAGGTACTTTCCGACGCACTTGGTGGGCGGGGGATCGCCATGTTTGACCCGCCGGAAGACGCCCGTCCAGCAGAATTCCCCCCCGTCCACGAAGATCCCCCCGTCCATCGCCTGGTCTCGGAGGCTATCGATGGCGTCGGTGCCCGGGAGCTTGATCTCGGCATGATTCCAGTTAACGTCGCGCTTGTACTCCCAGGGGGGATCCGGCTGGCCGTCGCCGTCGGCGTCCACGTGCTCGCAGAGGTCCTCCTTCTTGGTGGTGGGATCGTAGCACAGGGGCTTTCCCAAGGTGTTGGTGGCGACCGCAAAGTCGGGGTTGGCCTCGGAGAGGTGCCACCAGTGTTCGCCGTCCACCCCGGGCGGAGGGGTTTCGTAACCGTCGGTGCCGGCCAGGGTCTCGCGCCAGTAGGCGCGGACGCCGAGCCCCCGGGTGGCGGGGCCCGCGCTCGATACCGGTCCCCCAAACCAGGGGCGACTCCCCTTCTCGAAGGCGAGGTAGTCGTTGGCGTGCACCGGGCCGTCGATCACCGTTTGGTCGGTGAAGACGATCATATTCTTTCCTGAGAGGACTTGTTGCCTGTGGAAGAAGAAGGCGTACCAGGCGTAGCTGGGAGAGCGGATCGTTAACGCCAGTTTGGACCGGCCCTCGTTCCCGATCTGGATGACGCGCTTGGCCAACGTTCGGCTCCCGTCGACGACCTCACCGATGGAGAGGACCTGCTCCTTCCCCGAGAGCGAGCCGAACACGAGCTTGGCCTCGCCGTTTTCCACGAACAGCTCGCTGGGGACGATTCCCGCGTTGCTATCGGTGGCGATGCGGTAGCGCACGGTGGCCTGGGGATCCGTTTCGATATCGCGTTGCAACTTGGTTTGGGTGCCGCGGAGGACCTGACCCCAGTACCGCTGCACCTTCGTCTGGTAGGCGGCGTAGGAATCGCCCGGGTCTACGATCCCCATGGTTTCGTAGACGCTCCGCTCGATGTAATCGAAGAAGAAGGTCATCCACCGTTGACCCAGGTCGGCGTCGGAGAGGCTCTTATCCTCGATGTCGCTCTTTAAGAGCGCGTGGTCGGCGGCGCAGTGGAAGGTTTTTTTGCCCCGGATGGCGTCCTTGATGTCGCTCAGGACGGCGGGATCGGGGCTGGTGGTCCCGTAGCAAAGGGCGGCAAGCCGGGACGCCAGGTGGTCCACCGCGGGATCCCCGGAACTCAGATCGACGTGGGTGTTTTGGAGGAGGTTGCCGAACTCGGCGAGGATCGACTGGCTTTGCTCCACCCCGGACTCCGCCGCGTACTGGGCTTTGAGCTCAACCGACTTGTTGCCGGAGACGCGGCGGTTGGAGAGCGAGAGCCCGGCTACCACCGCGACCACCACCACCAAAAGCGCCAGGGCGGCCAGCAAGGTGACCACCAGCGCGACGCCTCGTTCCCTTTGCATGCCGACTCCCCCTTGGTTCTTCGACCCAGCCTAACGAAGGGAGAATACCCCAGGACACCCCCAAACGGGGGGGTTTTTGACCATCGGGGCGGGGGAAAAGGGTGCCCGGGTTACATTTCCCCGATCAGGGTTCGCCGCAGGGGTTCGTGGAGGCGGCCGTTGCTGGCCACGATGTAGCGGCCGCCGAGGGCGTAGGGGCGGCCCTCGAGGTCGGTCACCCGGCCGCCCGCT
>JALSRQ010000085.1 GCA_026984675.1 Thermaceae bacterium | reverse complement strand
CCGGCGGCGGGAGGAACTCCGGTCCGAGCTCGAGGCGGCCCGGATCGGGCGGACCCGCCAGGAGGTCGCCTGGGAGGCGGCCCGGAAGGAGCTCGCCCAGCTCCCCCCGGGGCCCCGGGTCGCCGGCGACCGCGCCCGCCTGCGGGCGATCGAGGCCGAGCTCGCCGAGCTGGAGCCGGTCAACTACCGGGCCGAGGCCGAGCTCGCCGAGCTCGACGCCGAGCTTGAGCGCGAGCGGGCCGAGCTGGAGGAGGCCCGCCTTGCCTGGCAGCGGATCGCCGGGCTCCTGGAGGAGGTCCGGGGCGAGTTCGACCGCGGCCTCCGCCGGGCCCGCGAGGTCCTCGCTCGCCGGTTCGCCCACTACGCCGGCGAGCTCCTCGGCGGCCACGGCGAGGTCCAGGCGGTGCCCGGGGGCCTGCGGCTGGCCCTGGCCCCCGAGGGCAAGCGGGTGCGGGCGCTCCGGCTGCTCTCCACCGGGGAGAAGACGATGGGGGCGCTGGCCCTTTTGTTCGCCCTCGCCGAGGTCCGCGAGGGGGGGCTGCCGATCGCCGTGCTCGACGAGGTCGACGCCGCCCTCGACGAGGCCAACCTGACCCGCTTCGCGAACTTCCTCAAGCGCTTCAAGGCGGGCCGCCAGGTCCTCCTGGTCACCCACCAGAAGCGGAGCCTCGAGGCGGCCGACGCGGTGCTCGGGGTCACCAGCCAGGAGGGGGTCAGCCGTGTCTACGGCCTGGCCCGGGCCGGAACCGGGGGATAATGGCCCCGTGCTGCGGTGGCTGCTCCTCCTCGCGGTCCCCCTGGCCCTGGGCCTGGAGCTTTTGGGCGGGGCGGGGAGCTGGGTCTTTGGGCTCTCCCTCCTCGCCCTCCTGCCCCTGGCCGGCTGGATGGGGGAGGCCACCGAGGAGCTCGCCGCCCGCGCCGGGGCCACCGTCGGCGGGCTCCTGAACGCGAGCTTCGGCAACGCCGCCGAGCTGATCGTGGGGGCGGTGGCGCTCTCGGCCGGGAAGGTGGCGGTGGTCAAGGCCTCGATCACCGGCTCGATCCTCTCCAACCTGCTTTTGGTGCTGGGGCTCTCGGTCTTCCTGGGCGGCCTCCGGCACCACACCCAGCGCTTCAACAAGGCGACGGCCGGCCTGCTCGCCACCCTCCTGGTGCTGGCCACCATCGCCCTGGCCCTGCCGGCCCTCTTCGACTACGGGGCCCGGAGCTACTTTCGCCTCGCCCGACCGGCGGGGGCCGACCTGGCCTACAGCCTGGCGGTGGCCGGGGTGCTGGTGGCCGCCTACCTCGCCAACCTGGTCTTCTCGCTGGTGACCCACCGCGACCTGGTGGGGGCGCCCCTGGAGGGGCGGCCTCCCCGCTGGTCGGCCCGCCGGGCCCTCGGGGTCCTGCTCCTTTCCACCCTGGGGGTGGCGGCGATGTCCGAGCTGCTGGTGCGCCACCTCGAGGCCGCCACCCGGGAGCTCGGCCTCTCCGAGTTCTTCGTCGGCATCGTCCTGATCCCCCTGGTGGGGAACGCCGCCGAGCACCTGGCGGCGGTGGGCTTCGCGATCCGCGACCGCGTCGAGCTCACGGTCCAGATCGCCCTCGGTTCCAGCCTGCAGATCGCCCTCCTGGTCGCCCCCCTGCTGGTGCTCTTCGGCTTCCTGGTGGGGCGTCCGATGGATCTGGTCTTTCAAAACCCGCTGGAGCTCGGGGGGCTGATCGCCAGCGTCCTGATCACCAACGCGGTGGTCCAGGACGCCCAGACCCACTGGCTCGAGGGGATCCTCCTGCTCGGGGTCTACCTACTCCTCGCCTTCGCCTTCCTGCTGGTCTAGCCGGTCGACCAGGGCGCGGAGGTCGCCGAGGTCCATCTTGGCGTAGATCGCGCTGGTGTTGACGTTTTGGTGGCCGAGCAACCGGGCGGTGAGGTGGAGGTCGCCGGAGGCCCGGTAGAACCGGGTCCCGGCGGTGTGCCGGAGGAGGTGGGCGCCGTGGTAGCGACGGGGGAAGCCGAGCTCGGCGTAGTAGCGGTTGAGCCGGCGGCGCACCATGTCGGCGGAGGTCCGCCGCCCCCGCCCCCGCGGCCCCTTAAGGTTGACGAACACCGCCCGCTCGCCGGGGGCGGCGAGGCCGGCGCGGAGGCGGAGCCAGCGCTCGAGGTCGCGGGCCACCCCGGGGCCCAGCGGGACGCTCCGGCGCTTGCCACCCTTGCCCCGGCGCACGGTGAGGAGCCGCTCGCCGGGGTCGTAGTCCTCGAGGTCCAGGGCCACCGCCTCGCCGACCCGCAGCCCCGCCTCGCCGAGCAGGCGCACCAGCGCCCGGTCCCGCACCCGCTCGGGTTCGGGGGCCTCGAGGTGGCCGAGCAAGCGGCGGTAGAGCTCAAGCGGCAGGGCCGGCCGCCGCTCCTCGCGGGGGGTGGGGTCGGCGGGGGCGTGCACCCCCTCGGGGACCTCGGCGGCCCCCGCCCAGGCGAGCGCCCGGTAGAACGCCCGCACCCCCGAGAGGTAGGTCTGGACGGTGGTGGGGGAGAGCGGGCCGGCGTTCTCCCGGAGGTGGCCGCCCAGGGCCAAAAGCTCCGAGACCCAGCGGTCCAGGTCGTCGGCGGTGGCCTTCAGGATCGGCACCCGCGGCCCCCGCGCGTCCTCCGGCCAGGCCCAGGCCAGAAAGTCGCGCACCGCCACCCGGTAGGTCTTCAGGGTCTCCGGGCTGGTGGCCGACTTCTTCCGTCCCTTGGTGAGGAGGTAGACCGAAAGCAGGTCCAAAAGGGTCGCCTGGTCGCGACGCTCGGCGGCCTCGATCGCCCGGAGGCGGCGCTTTCGCGGGTCGGTCCAGCTGCCCAGGGGCACCAGCACGCGGTCATTGTAGCCGGCCCGGCGGCCCCGAACCGGGTAGTCTTTTGGAATGCGAGCGGCCTGGCTCCTTCTCCCGCTGCTCCTCCTCGGCTGCGGTGCTCCCCCGCCGATCCCCCAACGCTACCCCACCCGGGCGGGAGCCTACGCCACCGCCGCCGACCTCGCCGATCCCGCCGAGCTCGCCTGGCTCTCCGGCTTCGCCACCGTCGAGGCCGGCGACCTTTGGGACGGCCCCGGCGCCTACGCCGGACTGGCGCGAAAGGGGGTCCGGCTCCTCGGCTACGAATGGATGCCGGCCGCCTACCACTACACCGACGGGGAACCGGATCCGCCCCACGCCGCCTGGCTCTACCGGAACCGCGCCTGGGCCAGCCTGAATCCAAAGGGCCCCTACCCCCACTGCCGGGCGATGGGCTACGATTGGTGCCAGGACTACTATTACGACTACGGCGACGAGCGGACGCGGGCGGGACGGGTCGCTCGCCTCGAGCGGGCCCTCGCCGGCTGGGGCGGGGTCTTTCTCGACTGGGGACCGGGGGTCTTCATCGACGAACCCGCCTACCGGCCGCTAAAGGAAACCTTCGCCGCGCGCCATCCCGGCGAGGACTACCTGGAAGCGGTCGGTCGGTTCTACCGCGACCTGCGCAAGGCCCTGGGGCGGGATCGGCGCGTCGTCAGCAATCAGGGCTTCCGGAACCCCGACCGGGTGCTGCCCCAGGTGAACCTCGACATGACCGAGAGCTACGCCGTGGGCGAGGCCTACCTGGGCCGCCGCCTGCGGCTGGTCGGCAGGGGAGAGGTGGAGGTCCCCGACACCCTCTACTACCCGGTGAGCAGCGATTTCAGGCGGGGTCGGCTGGAGGATAGCCTCGATTGGCTGAAGGAACTTGATAAACTCGGGCGCAAGTACGGGGGACCCGCGTTTTCGGGCTTCGTCTACATGAACTACGCCGCCCCGCGCTTCGTGCCCCTGGGCGACGGCACCTACCGGGCCGAGACGCCCAAGAACGCCATCCTCTTCGGCTACGCGCTGCCCATGTTGAAGGGCATCCCGGCCTACACCGAGGTGCCCTTCGACCGCCGGCTCGAACGGCTTCCGGTCTACCAGGCGGACCTCGGCCGCCCGCTGGGGAACGACTACCGGCAACAGGAGGGCGTCTACCTGCGGTTTTACGAGCGGGGCCTGGTGCTGGTCGGGGAACTCCCCGGCCCGACCGTGCTCCGGTTGCGCTCGCCCCGGATCCGGGCGGGCCGGCTCTACGACTTCTACACCGGGAGCTGGATCCGGGCCGACGAGGGGGCGCTCGCCTGGCGGCTCGTGCCCGAGCCCGATCCGGTGACCGGGCGGCCGGCGCCGGTGGGGCGGGTGCTGGTCTACGGGGAGTAGCGGGGCCGAAAGGGGCTCTATTCCCGTTAAGGGATATTAACGCGAATAAAGGAGGGGCCTCGGTCCCGGGCTCACCCCGGCCCTAGCCGGCTCTCGCCGACCACCCGCACCCCGACGAAGGCGGGATGGCGCGGGTTGATCAGGAGGTTCTGGGCCCAGGGCACCGCCCGGCTGGGCACCCGGAGGGCCAGGTGCCGTGCGGCCAGGAGGAAGTTCCGGCCCACCTCGCGGGGGCGGCGGGTCCCGGCGTGGGTGGCCACCGGGGCGTCGGGGAGCTCGATCGCCCAGAGCCGATAGCCGGCGAGCGCCGGCGGCGGGGCGTTGAGGTGGACAAGGAGCTCGAGCGCGGCGGCGCCGGGATCGAGGCTGGCGTAGACCGCCGCCAGGCCCGGGGGGCTCCAGGGGCCGCCGTGGCGGGCGGCGACCTCGCCGCTCAGGATCGCCGCGAGCGACCCGCTTCCGGCCAGGAAGGCCCGCACTAGACCCCCACCCCGCCCCGGGCCCGGGCCAGGATCGCCTCGGCCTCGCGGGCGGCGGGCTCGTGGCGGGCGGCCTCGAGGGGCGTCCACCCCGCCAGCTCGGGGTGCCGCCGGCGGAGCCAGGCCTGGGCGGCGGCGGCGTCCTCCCCGAAGGCGAGGAGCGCCATCGCGTAGATCCGGGCCAGCCGGTAGACCAGCTCGGCCTCGCGGGGCCGGAGCACCCCCTCCCTACGGCGCCGCGACCAGGTGGCCCGGGAGAGGCCGAAGATCCGGGCCCGCTCCTCGCCGCTGAGCCCGAGCGCGAGCCCCAGCTCCTCCAGGTAGCCGGCGGGCAGCCCCGCGGCCATCCGCTGGGCGGCCTCGACCCCGTGGGAGAGGGCCCATTCCAGCACCCGTCGCATGGTTTCATTATGCAACACCTGTCGTTTCAGCTTGTGAAACGAGCCCCGACCGGGGTAGGCTCTTCCCCGTGATCAAGGCCGTTCGTGGCACCCGCGACCTGCTTGGCGCGGAACTTTCCTACAAACGCTGGATCGAGCGGACCGCCGAGCGGGTCCTCGAGGCCGCCGGCGCCCGCGAGATCGAGACCCCGATCCTGGAGGAGGCCCCGGTCTTCGAGAAGGGGGTCGGCCCCACCAGCGACGTGGTTCAAAAGGAGATGTACGCCCTCACCGACAAGGGCGGGCGGCGGCTGGTCCTCCGTCCGGAGGGCACCGCCGGGGTGATGCGGGCCTTCCTGGAGCACGGGATGAAGGTGCGGCCGATGCCGGTCAAGCTCTACTACCGGGGGCCGATGTTCCGGGCCGAGCGACCCCAGAAGGGTCGCTACCGGCAGTTCTACCAGGTCGGCTACGAGGCGGTGGGGCTGGCCGAGCCGGCCATCGACGCCGAGGCGATCGCCCTCCTGCTCGACCTCCTTGAGGCCCTCGGCCTCCGGCGCCACCGGCTCAAGGTGGGGACGGTGGGCGACCCCGAGGACCGCCGCCGCTACAACGCCTACCTCAAGGAGGCCCTCGCCCCCTACCGCGAGGCCCTGTCGGAGGACTCCCGGGCCCGGCTGGAGCGGAACCCCCTGCGGATCCTCGACTCCAAGGACCCCCGCGACCAGGCGGTCCTCGAGGAGGCGCGGATCCGCCCGCTGCTGGCGTTCCTCTCCCCCGAGGCCCGGGACCACTACCGGGCGGTGATCGCCACCCTCCGGGCGCTGGGGGTCGAGTTCGAGGAGGACGCGCGGCTGGTCCGCGGGCTCGACTACTACGTCCGCACCGCCTTCGAGGTCCACCACCCCGATCTGGGGGCCCAGGCCGCCCTCGGGGGCGGCGGCCGTTACGACGGCCTCACCGCCCTTTTGGGGGGGCCGAGCCTGCCCGGGGTGGGCTGGGCGGTGGGGACCGACCGGGTGATCCTGGCCCTCAAGGCCGAGGGGCTCCCCGCCCCCGCCGAACCCGCCCCCGCCCTCTACCTGGTGCCCCTCGACCCCCCGGCGGTGGCCGAGGCGCTGGCCCTGGCCGAGGCCCTCAGGCCCCGCCACCGGGTCGAGCTGGCCTACCAGCCGCGGCGCCCGGGCAAGGGCATCCGGGAGGCCGAGCGGCGGGGGGCCCGGTTCGTGGGTTTCCTGGGGGAGGGCGAGCGTTCCCGCGGTACCATCTCGGTAAAGGACCTGGCCTCCGGGGAGCAAAAGGAGCTCCCCCGGGCGAAGCTGGGGTCCTGGCTGGAGGCGCTTTGAGGTGAAACGAACCCATTACTGCGGCGAACTCACCAAGGCCCAGCTGGGCGAGACGGTGGTCCTCGAGGGCTGGGTGAACCGGCGGCGCGACCTCGGGGGCCTGATCTTCCTCGACCTCCGCGACCGCGAGGGGCTGGTTCAGGCGGTGGTCGACCCCGCCTCGCCGGCCTTCGGGGAGGCCGAACGGGTGCGGGGGGAGTACGTGGTCCGGCTCCGCGGCCGGGTGCGGGCCCGCCCGGCCGAGCAGGTGAACCCCCGGCTCAGGACCGGCGAGGTCGAGGTGGCGGTGGAGGCGCTCGAGGTCCTCGCCGAGGCCCGCACCCCGCCCTTCGCGGTGGACGCCGGTTGGCGCGGCGAGGCCGACCCCGAGGTCAACGAGGAGCTCCGGCTCAAGTACCGCTACCTCGACCTGAGGCGGAAGGCGATGATGGATCGGCTCCGCCTCCGGCACCGGGTGGAGAAGGCGATCTGGGACGCGCTGGACGCCGAGGGCTTCTACTACGTCGAGACCCCGGACCTCACCAAGAGCACCCCCGAGGGGGCGCGGGACTTCCTGGTCCCCTCCCGGCTGGAACCCGGCAAGTTCTTCGCCCTGCCCCAGTCGCCCCAGCTCTTCAAGCAGATGCTGATGGTGGCCGGGGTCGACCGCTACTTCCAGCTCGCCCGCTGCTTCCGCGACGAGGACCTGAGGAAGGACCGGCAGCCCGAGTTCACCCAGCTCGACCTGGAGATGAGCTTCGTCGAGCCCGAGGATCTCTACGCCCTGAACGAGCGGCTCCTGGCCCGCGTCTTCCGGGAGGCGCTGGGGGTCGAGATCCCCACCCCCTTCCCCCGCCTCCCCTACCGGGAGGCGATGGAGCGCTACGGCTCCGACAAGCCCGACGTCCGCTTCGGACTGGAGATCCAGGCCGCCGACGCGCTCTTTACCGACGGCGGGTTCCGGGCCTTCGCCGAGGTCCTGAAGGCCGGCGGCACGGTGCGGGCGCTGGTGGCCCCGGCGGCGCTCTCCCGCAAGCAGATCGGGGTCCTCGAGGAGGAGGCGAAGCGCCACGGCGCCAAGGGCCTGGCCTGGGCCCGGGTCGAGGAAGGGGGGCCCGCCGGCGGGATCGCCAAGTTCCTCCCCCCCGAGGCCGCCGAGCGGCTGGGGGCCCGCCCCGGCGAGACCCTCCTCTTCGTCGCCGACCGCTGGCAGACGGCGCTGGAAGCCCTGGGGGCGGTGCGGTTGCGGCTCGCCGAGCTCCTGGGGATCGAGCGGAAGGGCTGGGCCTTCCTCTGGGTGGTCGACTTCCCCCTCCTGGAGTGGGATGACGAGGCCAAGGGCTGGACCTACATGCACCACCCCTTCACCATGCCCCACCCCGAGGACCTCGCCCTCCTCGACACCGACCCGGGACGGGTCCGGGCCCTGGCCTACGACCTGGTCCTGAACGGGGTCGAGATCGGCGGCGGTTCCATCCGCATCCACCGCATGGACCTGCAAAAGCGGATGTTCCAGGTGCTGGGCATCGGCGAGGAGGAGGCCCAGGCCAAGTTCGGGTTCTTCCTCGAGGCCCTCACCTACGGCGCCCCGCCCCACGGGGGCATCGCCTGGGGGCTCGACCGCCTCCTCGCCCTGATGACCGACAGCCCCTCGATCCGGGAGGTGATCCCCTTCCCCAAGAACAAGGCCGGCCGCGACCCCCTGACCGGCGCCCCCAGCCCGGTCGCCGAGGCCCAGCTCCGCGAGCTCGGTATCCGGGTGGTGGAATGAAGCTCCCCTACCTCCTGGTCGACGCCTTCACCCGCACCCCCGGGACCGGGAACCGGGTGGGGCTGGTGCTCGACGCCCGAGGCCTCGACCCCAACCAGCTGGCCCGGGCGGTGGCGGCGATGGGGGTGCGGGAGGCGGCCTTCGTCACCGGAGGGGGCGGCGAGGCCTTCGAGGTGCGCTTCTTCACCCCCGGCGGCGAGATCGAGTTCGCCGGGGCCGCCGCCCTGGCCCTCGCCCTCACCCTGGTCGAGGAGGGGGTGGCCGCCCCCGAGACCCGCAAGCTCTTCCTTCGCACCCCCGCCGACACCGTGCCGGTGGAGCTCGTCGACGTCGGCGGGGGGCGGCTGGAGGCGGTGATGCGGGAGCCCGCGCCCCGGTTCCAAAACCCCCCCGGCTACCTCGAGCTGCGGGCGGCGATCGAGGCCCTGGGGGCCGACGAGCGCTACCTCCACCGCGGGCTTCCGGTGGGGGTGGCCTTTACCGGGCTCTGGTCGCTCTTCATCCCGGTGGTGGCCCCCGGCATGGTCGACGCCCTGGAGCCCGAGCCCGAGCGCCTGGCCGAGCTCTCCCGTCGCCTCGGGGTGGGCACCTTCCACCCCTACGCCCCGATGGGGCCCCGGGTCTACTACGCCCGGGACTTCGCCCCCGCCCTGGGGATCCTCGAGGACCCGGTCACCGGCAGCGCCAACGGGGCCCTGGCCGCCCTCCTGGCCCGGGCCGGGGTGGTGCCGAGGCGCGAGGGCGAGGCGGTGATCACCGTCCTCCAGGGCCACCGAATGGGGGTGCCCGGCGAGGTGCGGGTGCGGGTCGAGTACACCCCGGCGGGGGAGCCCTACGCCGTGTACGTGGGCGGCGCCGCCGCCCTCGTCGAGCGCGGCCACCTGGAGCTATGATCCGGCTGGTCTTCGTCGACGCCGACGGCACCCTGGTGGGAAGCCGCGGGGTGCCCGACTGCGCCTGGCGGGCGGTGGAGGAGGCCCGCCGCCGGGGGATCCACCTCGCCCTGACCACCGGCCGCCTGGGCCGGGGCCCGACCCTGGAGTACGCCCGGCGGCTCGACCCCGAGGGCTACCACATCTTCCAGTCGGGGGCGGTGGTCTTCTCCGGGAAGGGGGAGGTGGTGCGGGCCTGGCCCCTGCCCCAGACCCCCTACCACCACGCGGTGGACCTGGCCCGGGCCGAGGCGGCGGCCCTCGAGGCCTACGCCGCCGGCGGCGGGTTCTACGTCGAGCGGAGCGCCCGCGCCCTCGAGCTCCACGCCGAGCTGATCGGCCTTGAGCCCGAGCTTCGCGACCTCCACGCGGTCTTCTTCCAGGCGACGGTGGTGCGGGTCCAGTTCGTGGTCTGGGAGGCCGAATGGCGGCGGCTCGGGACGGCGGTGGCGGGGCTCGGCCTCGACCTCCACGAGGCCACCAGCCCGGCCACCCCGGGGATCGTGTACGCCTCCCTCACCGCCCCCGGGGTCGGCAAGCTCGCCGCCGCCCGATTCGTCGCCGAGCGGATGGGCCTCGCCCTGGAGGAAACCGCCGCCGTGGGCGACGGCCGGAACGACCTCGAGCTCCTGAGGGCGGTGGGCCTTGGCATCGCCATGGGAAACGCCCCCGAGGAGGTGCGCCAGGCGGCCGCCCGGGTGGTGCCCCCGGCCGACGCCTGCGGCCTCGCCGAGGCGCTGAGGGCGGTATGGAACCCAAGGCGCTAGTCGCCTTCGACCTCGACGGCACCCTCCTCGAGGAGGGCCGTTTCCTCCCCGAGGCCGAGCGGGCGGTGCGGGCGCTCGCGGGCGCCGGCTACCGGCTGGCGGTGAACACCGGTCGGCTGGCCGCCGGGTTCGCCCTCGAGGCCGCCCGCCGCCTCGACCCCGAGGGCCCCCACGCCTTCTCCGACGGCGGGCTGATCGGCGACGCCCTGGGCCGGCCGCTGGAGCTACACCCCTTTCCCCCCGAGGCCACCCGGCGGGTCTACGAGCTCCTCCGCCGCTACCGTCCCCCGGCCGACCTGCTGACCGTCCGCCGGGTGCGGCTCCACCTCGAGGGGGCCCCGCCGCCGGGGCTGGAGGAGCACGTGGCCCGGACCGGAACCCCCTCCTTCCCCGCCCCGCCCGAGGCGGTGCTCGCCCACCCCCCGCTCACCGTGTGGCTGGCCGGCATCCCGGAGGCGACCTGGGCCGAGGCCCGCGCGCTGGTGGAGGGGGTCCTCGAGGCCGAGCTCCACGGGCCCGTCGAGGGGCGGCTCTTCGTCGGCCTCCGGCCCCGGGGGCGGAACAAGGCCAGCGCCCTGGCCGCCCTCGCCCGACGCTACCGGCTCCCCCTCGCCCGCACCGTCATGGTCGGCGACGGGAAGAACGACGTCGCCGCCCTGGCCGCCGCCGGACTCGGGCTGGCGGTGGGGAACGCGGTGCCCGAGGCCCGCTCGGCGGCCGACGCCACCCTCCCCCCGGCCGGCGAGGGCGGGCTCCTGGCGGCGGTGGAACGGATCCGGGCGCGGTTCGGGTAAAGCACCGTTGACTTATGGTCAAATCCCCTTTACACTGGCCGGTGTAAAGGGGTTTGACATGTATGTCTGGGACACCGCGCGCTTGGAGTACCTCCACCGCCAAAAGCTGCGGGAGGCCGCCGGCCTCGCGGCCGGTGGGTCGACGCCGCAACGGGGGTGGACGGCGATGAAGAACCGCGTCCGGGAGCTTCGGGCCCGCTACGGCTGGAGCCAGGCCGAGCTGGCCCACCGGCTCGGGGTCAGCCGGCAGACCGTGATCGCCATCGAGAAGGGGCGCTACGACCCCAGCCTGCCGCTCGCCTTCAAAATCGCCCGGGTCTTCGGGGAGCCGATCGAGGCGATCTTCCTGCCGGAGGAGAACGATGGCGCCAAAGCCTAGGGGCCTGGACCTTAGCCTGGTGGTGCTCCTCGCCGCCGCCTTGGTGGCCTACCTTCGCGGGCCCCTGGCCGCCGCCTGGTTCCTGGCATGGGTTTGGGCCGCGCTCATGGCGCTGGTCGCCCTCACCGTCGGGGTCCTCGCCACCCTGCGGCCGGGGGCGAGGGTCACGGTGCAGCTCGGCCAAAGCGGGCGCGTGGGCGCCGGGTGGCTGGCGGTTTGGGGGCTCGCCACCGCCCTCGCCTTCGCCGCCCTCGCCCTGAGCCGGGGGGCGCCCTTGCTCTGGTTGCCGGCGCTCTCGCTGGCGGTGGTCGCGTTCCCCGGGAGCGGGGCCCTGCTGCTGGACGAGTACGTGCAGACGCTGCTTGCCCGGGGGGCCGCCCTCGCCGGCGGGGTGGCGCTCTTTGCCCTGCTCCCCCTCGCCCTGGTCGGCGGCTCGGGCCTCGAGGCCGCCTTCGGCGGCCTGGCGTGCTACGTGCTGGTCCTCGAGGTCCACGTCGCGCGCGCCCTCGGCGGCTAGGGTTCGCTAAACTGGCGCTATGCGACGGGCGTTCATCGAGCAGATCGCGGATTTCGAGGGGGAGGAGGTTCGGCTTTTAGGCTGGCTTTTTAACCGCCGCTCCAAGGGCAAGATCCACTTCCTGATCGTCCGGGACGGCACCGGTTTCCTCCAGGCCACGGTCTTTAAGGGCAACGTGGACGAGGCGACCTTCCAGCAGGCCGACCACCTGCCCCAGGAGAGCGCCCTCGAGGTCATCGGCCGGGTCAAGGCCGACCCCCGGGCGCCGGGGGGCTACGAGCTCGAGGTCACCGAGCTCAAGGTGATCTCCACCCCCTCGGAGGCCTACCCGATCACCAAGAAGGCCCACGGAATCGACTTCCTGCTCGACCGTCGCCACCTCTGGCTGCGCCACCGGCGGCCCTGGGCGGCGATGCGGATCCGGGACGAGCTCGAGCGGGCCACCCACGACTTCTTCGCCGAGCGGCGCTTCCTCCGCTTCGACGCCCCCATCCTCACCCCCAGCGCGGTCGAGGGCACCACCGAACTCTTCGAGGTGGCCCTCTTCGACCAGGAGAAGGCCTACCTCTCCCAGTCGGGCCAGCTCTACGCCGAGGCGGGGGCGCTGGCCTACGGCCGGGTCTACACCTTCGGCCCCACCTTCCGGGCCGAGCGTTCCAAGACCCGGCGGCACCTCCTGGAGTTCTGGATGGTCGAGCCCGAGGCCGCCTTCATGACCCACGACGAGAACGTCCAGCTCCAGGAGGAGTACGTGCGCTATCTGGTCGCGCGGGTGCTGGAAAACCGGGCGCGGGAGCTCGAGCTCTTGGGACGCGACCCCGAAAAGCTGGAGCCGGCGGCCGAGGGGAACTACCCCCGGCTCACCTACCGGGAGGCCATCGAGCTCCTCCGAAAGATCGCCCCCGAGGAGGGGATCGAACCCCTCCCCTACGGCGAGGACTTCGGCGCCCCCCACGAGGCGGCGATCAGCCGGCGGTTCGACCGTCCGGTCTTCATCGAAAGGTACCCCGCCGCCATCAAGGCCTTCTACATGCAGCCCGATCCCGAGGACCCCGAACTCGTCTTGAACGACGACCTCCTGGCGCCCGAGGGCTACGGCGAGATCATCGGGGGCTCCGAGCGGATCTGGGAGACCGAGCTTTTGCGAAGGCGCATCCGGGAACGCGGGCTCCCCGAGGAGGTCTACGACTGGTATCTCGACCTCCGCAGGTTCGGCAGCGTGCCCCACGCCGGCTTCGGCCTGGGCCTGGAGCGCACGGTGGCCTGGATCGCCGGCCTGGCCCACGTGCGGGAGGCGGTGCCCTTCCCCCGGACCTACACCCGGCTTCGGCCCTAGGGGGCGGTTTTGGGGCCGGTTTGTGATTTTGGGAAGTTGCCTAAGCTCGTGAATCTTTTCCCTTAAGGGACCAAAGGGCCGCTCGCCGTGGCTTGGCGGACGGTGGAGCGAGCAAACCGGCCGCCGGGAACCCTCTGACGGCTGCCGCCGGCATGGGCGGATCCGGGTCGCCGCCCTCACCCCGCTTGGGCCACGCCCCGCACCCCGGCCATCCGGGCGAAGAAGCGGTGGATCCGGGGGTCCTCGGTGAGCTCGGGGTGAAAGGTGGTCACCATCGCCCGCTCGCCGACCACGAAGACCGGGTCCTGGCGGTATCGGGCGAGGACGCGCAACCCCTCCCCCACCCGGGTGATCACCGGGGCCCGGATGAAGATCGCGTGGAAGGGCCGGTCGAAGCCCTCGATGGGAAGGTCGGTCTCGAACGACTCGACCTGGCGGCCGTAGGCGTTCCGGGCCACCGCGAGGTCGAGCACCCCGAGCCGGGGCTGGCGGGGGTACCCCTCGATCTCCCGGG
>JALSRQ010000084.1 GCA_026984675.1 Thermaceae bacterium | reverse complement strand
GAGCCCGAGGTCGACCGCGCGCCCCCGGGGTCAGCGCCGCAGGTGGTGGTCAAGGTCAAGGGCGGACCCGAGCGGGTGCTGGTTTACCGGAAAGGGCGGCTTCTCGGGCTCCTGGTGCGGGAAAAGCCCGGGCTTTGGAAGGGGCGAGTCGTCCTTCCCCGGGGGCTGCGGGGCCCCCAGGTCCTCGAGGCCGTGGCCGAGCGGCCGGGTACCGAACCGGTGCGCTACCCGTTCCTGATCGACGTCGACCCCCGGGCCCCCTGGGGGTTGATCCAAAGCCCCTTCCTGGTCCGCCCCGGCTGGCAGGGGATCCCCGTTCGGGTGCACCTTTATGCGCCGGCCCAGGCGGTGGAGCTGGAGGTCGGTGGCCGGCGGTACACGCTCACCGGTCGCGGCGCCGACTGGCAGGGGGCCTTCGACGTTCCCAAAACCGCCCGGGACCGCCTGGCCCTGCGGGTGAGGGCGCGCCTTTTTGGCGGCGAAGAGGCGAGGCTTGAGCGGGTGATCCTGGTGCGTTAGCGCCGCCGGGGCCGGGGGCTCGGCTTGGCGGGCGCCAGCTCGAGCCGTTTAAGCCGGCCGCTCTGCACGCTGAGCGCGGCGATTTGCTGGACGATTTCGTCCAGGGTGAGCTGGAGTTTGCGCTTTCCCCGTTCGCTGCCGTGGACCCGCAGGCGGAGCGGCAGGGCCCACTCGCCGTAGTGGCACCAGCGGAAGCCCACCCACAGGCAGGCGTACGCCTCCGGAGGGTCGGTGAACCCCACGTAGAGGGGGTTGCTCACCGTTTGCCAGCGCACCTGGCCCCAGGGCACGGCCCCCGGGGTGCGAAGGCCCCGGGCGGCCTCGAGGTCCACCCGGTTCAGGTCGCCGGTCAGCCGGATCCTTAGCACGTAGTGGTTCTTCAGGGCCTGGTGGATGGCGCCTAGTCCAGGGTCGGCACCGTTGCCTCCGAAAAAGATTCCGATCGTGAGGTAGCGCTGGCTCTGCTGCGGGTCCCTTCCCAGCGCGATCACCGGGTCGCCCGGGGCCTGGGGGCGGGTAAACGGCCAGGGATTTTGGCAGCCCAGGAGCTGGGGAAGCGGTGCCAAGTAGTTCACGTCGGCCTTGGGGTCGGAAGCGCCAAGGGGCTGCGGGCTGGGGTCGTAGAGCGCTCCGCAGGCCATCTTCCGGGCGTCCAGGGCGGCGTCCTGGATCGTGGCCCGGTTGTCGAACCAAAGCCGGCCCGGGCTTGGGTCGTTGAAATCGTAATAGACAGTGATCACCTGCTTCTGGCCCAGCGCCAGGCCGGCCAGAAGCCCAAGGGCGAAAAGCCACCGCCTCACGGTTGACCCTCCCAGACAATCGGGGCGACCCCCGGGGCGTCGACGACCAAGCGCGCCACCACCGCCCTCGCAGGCAGCCGACCGAGGAGGCGCCGGGTGGTGCCGGGAAAGAGCACGTCGTCCATGAGCACCGTTTCGCTCAAGATCGCCCCGTGGGCATCCAGCGCGGCGAGCGCCGCCCGTACCCTAAGGTAGACGTTCCCTCGGTTGACCAGCAGGGCTTCCAGCACCCCGTCCTTGATTTGCGTCTCATCGAGGCTGAGCTTCGGTCGCTCGGTGCCCGGGACCACCGCGAAGATCGGGTGGAGAATGGCCGCCTGGGCTTCAAGGACCAGCGCCTGGCCGGCCGTCGGGGGGGCGGTGGCGGGCACCAGCAGGAGGGCCGCGTGGTAGCTCCCCTCGGCGCCCGCGGGCAGCCGCACCTCCAGCGGCAGGCGGGCCCGGGGGTGGGGTTTGAGGACCTCGCCGCTCACCCGCAGGTAGGGGGCCAGGCTCCGGGGCAGGCTGCCCGCCGGCAGGAGCTCGACGTCGCCGTCGGGGTTGATCCGCCAGTCCACCACCAGGGGGCGCACCGCTGCTCCGTCGGTGCTGAACACGGTGAGCACCGCCCCCGCGCGGGTTTCCGGCCGAGGGTGCAGCACGGTTCGCGACGGGGCCACCCCGAAACCGGCGGCCTGGGCCCAAAGGGCCAGTAGGCCTAGCAGAAAGGCAGTACGCTTCACTTGGCCCTCACCAGGTAACGGACCCCGAAGGTCATCGAACGGTTGGCCAGGTCGCCGACGCGCGAGAGTTCGACCTCGAGGTAGTAGAGCATGGGCAGCACCTGCACCCCGGCGTGCCCGGTGTAAAACGCCAGCCGGAGCTTTGGCTTCTTGTGGTCGGCGCTTCCCGCGAGCCTCCGGGACTTGGGGGGGTTCTTCGGGGTCTTGTCGTACTTTTTCGGGTCGTTGACCGCCCCCACCCGGGCGGCGCAGAGCGTGCCCGCGTCCAGGTAGGTCAGCGGCAGCACGTGGGCCTTTACCCCCTTCGGCGGGCGTTGGGTGTACCCGATCGCCACCTCCCACGGCCGGTTGGAGAGCACCAGGAGGTCGGCGTCGCTTTTCAGGTCCTGGTTCTGGCAGGGCGCCTTACCGGCATCGCGGTAGCGCACGCGGTACTTTTCGATGGCCACCTGGGTGGGGGCGAAGTAGCAGGTGGCGTTGGGTTGGGCACCTGGGGCGGCCGCGGTGCCCCGGTAGGCGCCCGCGGGCGGGGTCTGGATTCCCAGGCACTTTTGCCAACCTGCCTGGTCGGCGGGCAGGATGCGGTCATAGGGTTTCTTCCGGCCCCGGTAGCGGGCGAGCCACCCCGGCGCCGGGGCCTGGTCGGCGCCAAGGTCGTAGACCACCCGCGGCGCGTCGAGCTCGACGTAGAGGTAGTCGGGGTAGTCGAAGCTGAGGTCGGCCCGCTGGGCGTAGGCGAGCGCAAGAACGGCAAAGGCCCAAAGCACCCGGACGTGCATACCCTACTTTAAGGCCACCTCCGCGTAGAGCTTGTAGGGCAGCGGGACCGGCTTGGTCGAATAGAGCTCCACGGTGGCCAGGACCGCGTCCTTGGGGAGGTCTTTGGGCAGCGCAAAGCGCATGCGCGCAAGGCCCTCCCTGAGCACCACC
>JALSRQ010000083.1 GCA_026984675.1 Thermaceae bacterium | reverse complement strand
CGCCGCGCTCACCGAAAGCGCCAGCAGCACCGTTCCCGGTGAGAGGATGAAGACCTCGAAGAACGGCACCGCGGCCACCAGCAGCCAAAGGGCGCCGGCCGCCAGGGCGACCCCGATCAGCCCGCCGGTGAGGGTGAGGAGGGTGGCCTCGAGGAGGAACTGGGCTCGGACGGTGGCGGCGGTGGCCCCCAGCGCCTTTCGCAGGCCGATCTCCCGGGTCCGCTCGGTCACCGAGACCAGCATGATGTTCATGATCCCGATCCCGCCGACCAAGAGCGAGAGGGCCCCGATCCCCCCGAGGAGGGCCTGGAGCATCAGGGTGATCTGGGAGAGCGTTTGGGTGAAGGCCTCGAAGCTCCGCACCTCGACCCGCCCCGGGCCGTACCGCAGGGCGAAGAGCCGCTCGACCCGGCGGGCGACCTGCTCGGGGGGCACGCCGGGGCGGACCCGAAGCTCGAGGACGTCGAACCGCCCCCGCTTCTTCCCCGGCAGGTGCTGCCAGACCCAGGGGTAGGGGAGGTAGACCTGGGCCCGCTCGAGGCCGGCGAAGGGCCCCTTCAGGGGCCGGGTGACCCCGACCACGAAGAGCCTCGCCCGGCGGGGACCGAAGGCCAGCTCGACCCGCCGCCCGACCGCCCGTCCGCCGGGAAAGAGCCGTTTGGCCGCCCGGCTGGAGAGCACCGCCACCGGCGCCGCCCGCCGCGCCTCGTCGGCGGAGAAGAACCGGCCCTGGGCGAGCTCGACCGAGGGGTCGAGCCGGGGCAGGTCGCCGGGGACGCCGAGGACCTGAAGGGCCACCGCCTTGCCCCTGGGGTCGCGGGCCACGGCGCCGCCGAAGACGTAGGGGACGACCTCGGCGGGAAGCGCCTGGAGGGCTTGGAGGTCGGTCTCGGTAAAGCGCACCGGGGGCCGGCCCGGCTCGGTCTTGGGCTGGATCGCCACGCTGCGGCCGGCCACCTGTTCCAGGCCCCTCTTGATCCCGTAGGTGGCGATCTCCCCCAGGCTCACCAGGGCGGTGACCGCGAAGACCCCGATGATCACCCCGAGCAGCGAGAGGAAGGTGCGGAGCTTGTGGGCGAGCAGGGCCTCGAGGGCGGTTCGGACCAGGTCAGCGGGTTTCATCGTCCACCACCCTCCCGTCCCGCATCCGGATCACCCGCTGGGCGTAGGCGGCGACCTCGGGCTCGTGGGTGACCACCACCACCGTCTTGCCCCGGCGGTGGAGCTCGGCGAAGAGGGCCATCACCTCGCGGCCGCTCTCGCTGTCGAGGTTGCCGGTGGGCTCGTCGGCCAGGAGGATCGCCGGCTCCTGGACCAGCGCCCGGGCGATCGCCACCCGCTGGCGCTGGCCCCCCGAGAGCTCGCTCGGCAGGTGGTCGGCGCGGTCGGCCAGCCCCACCGCGGATAGCGCCGCCCGCGCCGCCTCCCGCCGCCTTCGGGGCGGCACCCCGCGGTAGACGAGGGGGAGCTCGACGTTTTTGAGCGCGGGGACCCTGGGCAGCAGGAAGAACGCCTGAAAGACGAAGCCGATGGTGCGGTTTCGCACCCGGGCGGCCTCGGCCTCGGAGAGGGCGGTGACGTCCTGCCCCAGCAGCCGGTAGCGCCCGGCGCTGGGGCGGTCGAGGAGCCCCAGGATGTGGAGGAGGGTGCTCTTCCCCGAGCCCGAGGGGCCCATGATCGCCAGGAACGCCCCCTCCTCGATGGTGAGGTCGATCCCCCTCAGGGCGGCGACCTCGACCGTGCGCCGGCCGGTGCCCGAGCGGTAGACCTTCTGCACCCCTTCCAGTTCAGCGACCGCCGCCATGGGCCTCCTCGAAGGTGGGGGCGAGGGGGGTCCCCTCCTTCAGGTCCTCGGGCGGCAGGCGGACCACCGGGGTGCCGGGCGCGATCCCCTCGACCGCCGCCACCTTCAGGTTCTGGGACCGCTTTCGGACCTCGACCCGGTGGGCCCGCCCCTCCCGGATCGTCCAGAGGTAGACCCGGCCGTTCTCCTCGACCAGCGCCTCCAGCGGCACCACCACCGCGTTCTCGATCCGCTCGACCTCGACGTAGGCGGTGAGCGAGAGGCCGGGGGCGCCCCGCCCCTCCGGCAGGGGGGCGAAGATCACCGGCACCCAGGCGGTGTCCTGCGCCCGCTCGGGGGGCAGCACCCGCTCCACCCGATCGGCGAGGGGGCGGTCGGGCTCGGCGCTGAGCTCGATGCGGGCGTGAAGGCCGGGCCGGAGCGCGCCGGCCTCGGTCTCGGGGAAGCGGGCGTAGGGACGCAGGCTGCCCGCCACCACCAGCACCGCCTCCCCGCGGGCGAGCTCGCCGGGGCGGAAGGGGAGCGACTCCAGCGTCCCGTCGGCCGGGGCCCGGAGGCGGGTCCTCGCGAGCGCCTCCCGGGCCTCGGCAACGGCGGCCTTTAGCTCGGCCCGCCGGGCGGCGGCCTGACCCGCCTGGCGGCGGGCCTCGGCCCGGGCCTCGGCGAGCGCCCGGGCGTTCTCGGCGAGGGCGTCCTCGGCCTCCTGGAGCGCCTCCCTGCTCGCCGCCCCGGCGGCGAAGAGCGCCCGGGTGAGGGCGAGCTTTTTTTCGAGCTCGGCCCGCTGGGCGAGGAGCCGATCGATCCGGGCCTTTTGCCCGGCGTTTTGGGCCCGCTCTTCCTCCTGGAAGGCCCCGAGTCGGGCCTCGGCCAGGGCCAGCTGGCGGCGGGCCTCGGCGTCGTCAAGCCGGGCCAGGATCTCCCCCCTTCGGACCCGGTCGCCGGCCCGGTGGGGGACCTCGACCACCCGACCGGGGCGAGGGAAGGCGAGGCGCAGCCGCTCGGCCTTGAGGTAGCCGTCGGCGCTGACCTCGCGGACGAAGGCGGTCTTCTGGGCGCGGGCGGCGTAGACCGCCAGGGGCCGCTCGGCCGGCCGACGCAGCAGGCCGTAGGCGGTGGCGGCGAGCAGCCCGAAGACCACGATCCCAAGGGCGACCCGCTTCACCGGGCGGCCTCCTTGGCGAAGGGGAGGAGGTCGAGCACCGCCTGGCCCAGGGCCTTCCGGGCTTGGGCCAGGGCGAGCTCGGCGGAGGCGGCCTCAAGCCCGGCGTTCTTGACCTCCAGCGGGGAGGCGGTGCCCTTTTCCAGCCGGATCCGGGCGGCTAAAAGCGCCCGGCGGCGGTTTTCGAGGGCCGCCCGCTTGAGCGCGACCTCCCGCCGGGCCGCTCGCCAGGCCGCCTCCTTCTCGGCCAGGGCCCGCTTGAGGGCCGCCTCCTTTTCGGCCAGGGCCCGTTCGGCGGCCTGGAGTTCGGCCTTCCGCCGGGTTCGCTCGACCCTGGGGGTGTCCGGGCCCAGCGCCGCCTGGTAGGCCCGCCGGGCGGAGCGGAGCTCGAGGCCGGCGAGGCGGAGGTCGGGGTGGGCGGCGGCGCTCAGGTTCTCGGGCGGGGCGAGGGCGGGCACCCGCTCCGCCTGGAAGTCGCCGTAGCGGGCGAGGGCGGCGAGGGCGTCCTCGAGCCGGGCCCTGGCCTTTTCCAGCCCGGCCTCGGCCTCGGTCAACCGCTCGGCCGCCTGGGCCCGCTGGTTGGGCCCGATCGCCCCCTGCGCAAACCGGATGGCGGCGGCCCGATCGGCGATCTTCGCGGCCTCAAGCCGGGCCTCGGCCACCCGCACCCCGAGCCGGGCGAGCGGCACCGCGGCGTAAAGGGCGAAGGCCTCGGCCTGGAGCCCGAGCTCGGTCTTTCGGAGGGCGAGCCGGGCCCGGACCCAGGCGTCCTCGGCCTCGGCCCGCTCGAAGGGGGCGGCGTAGGGGTCGTCCTTAAGGGCCATGTAGCGGGTTCGGGCGGCCTCGAGCTGGGCTTCGAGCCGGGCCCGTTCGGGGTTTTGTTGCAGGTAGGCGGCCACGAACTCGGGGTAGCCGGCGGCCAGCACCGCCCCGAGCAGGAAAACGATACCGATCGTTCCCAGTCGCTTCATCGCACCCTCCATTCCCCGTCGGCGAGGTCGAGGTAGGCCTTCACCGCGTCGAGGTAGGCGCCCCAGGCCCGGGCTTGTTCGGCCTCGGCCCGGGCGGCCTCGAGGCGGGCGGCGGCGAGGTCGAGCGCCGAGCCCACCCCCCGCTCCCGGCGGAGCCGGGCGGACCTTTGGCGCGAGGTCGCCAGCCCGCGCCGCCTCTCGGCCAGCCGAAGCCGCCTTTCGGCCAGGCGGACCCGGGTCCGGGCCTCGGCGAGCCGGCGGGTCCGCCGGCGCTCGGCCTCCTGGTTCTGCAGGCGGGTCGCTTGGGCCGCGAGCTCGGCGTCCCGCACCGCGGTCCAGGCGGCCGGGTCGAGGCTCAGCCGGGCGGCCAGGGCGACCCGCCAGGCGCCGGACTTGGCCAGCGGGTTCTTGGGGCCGACCTCGAGGCCCAGGCTGGGGCCGGCGGTCTCGGCCTTGAGGTCGAGGGCGACCGCCTCCTGGTAGGCGAGGTCGGCCGAGAGCACCAGCAGGTCCCGCCGGGCCCGGGCCGCCCGGGCCTCGGCCAGGGCGAGCGCCAGCCGGGCGGCGCGGTCGGCCCGGGCGGGGGGCAGGGCGAAGGCCAGGGTGGCGGGCTCGGCCGGTCCGACGAGGCCCAGGGCGCGGGCCTCGGCGGCCGCCGCCTCGGCCTCCAGCCGGGCCTCGGCCAGGGCGATCCGGGCGTCCTCCAGGGCGTTCCTCGCGTCCTCGAGGGCGAGGGGGCCGGCCCCTTTGGCGGCGGCCGCCTGCTGCTTGAGCTCGGCCAGCGCGACCGCCAGCCGGGCCGCCCGCAGCCCGGCCTCCGCCTTCCAGAGCGCGGCGTGGGCCTTGAGGGCGCGGTAGACCCCGTCGCGGATCGCCGCGCGAAGGCGCGCTTCCGCCTCGATGACCGCTTTTTCCGCCGCCAGACGTTTTTCTTCGCCGAGGTCGAGGGCGATCCCGGCGCTGGCCGTGAGCTCATCCCCGTAGCGGAGTTGCGCCCTGCCGGCCAGGCCGAGCTTCGCAAGACTCAGCTGGGTTTTTGCCAGAGCCAGCCGCCGGCTCTGAAGGGCGGCCTCCGGCGGCCGGTAGGAGAGGGCGTCCTTGGGGGCGAAGCCCTGGGCGAAGGCCAGAAGCCCGACCAGGATCCCTAAAAAGCGCCCGCGCATTCCCACGACCCCTTTACCTTAGAGCAGGTAGGACGAAGGGGTGGCGCAAAAACCACAGCCCCAGCAGGACGGTGAGGAAGGCGGCGGTGGCCGGCCCGGCCCGGCGGGGGAAGAAGACCCGGGCCCCGGCGTGGAAGAGGAACCCGCCCCATAGGACCCCGGCCAGCTCGGGGACCGCCGCCAGGCGAAAGAAGGGGGCCTTCTGCGCTTCCAAAAGGGCCTTCGCCGACCAGAGGAGACGCTCGGTCGGCGCCTCCGGTCTTGGCGGCAGCGCCGCCACCACCGGGAGCCAGGCGGCCAGCGTCGGTTCGAAAAGCCCCGCCAGCGCGAGCGGCAGGTGTGCGAGCCCTACCAGCTCGGCGGTCCGCGCGGAGTCGCCGGTGGCCAGGGTGAGGCCGGCGGTGAGGGCGCCCCAGAGGAGGAGCGCGCCGAAAAACCCCGCCGCCAGGGCGACCAGCCACGCCGGCAGAGGGACGAGGGACCGCGCCTCCGGCGGCAGGTTCCGGAGCGCCAGCTCCTTGGCCAGGGTCAGGAGGCCGAAGGCCAGCGCCGCGACCAGGAAGCCGGCGAGCGGGGAGGGCCTGCGCGCGCGCCGGCTCGCGAACGCCTTGGACGGCTCAAGCAGAAGGTCCAGGATCGCGTTCATCCTCCTTCCCTCCGGTCAGGACGGCGAGGATCGCCTCGGGGTCCTTGGTCCCCGCCGGGCGCACCCGACCGTTTTTGACCAGCAGGATCCGGTCGGCGAGGCGCGCGGCCAGGTAGACGTCGTGGGTGGCGAAGAGCACCGCCTTCCCCGCCGCCCGGAGTTCGTCGAGGCGATTTTCCAGGACGTTTCGGACGATGGGGTCGAGGTGGGCCTCAGGCTCGTCGAGCAGGTAGAGCCGGGCTTCCCGGCTGAAGACCAGCGCCAGCGCGAGCTTTTCCCGGGTGCCCTGGGAGAGGACCCGGGCGGGGCGGTCGAGGTCGGCTTCGGCCAGGCCCAGGCGGGCGGCCTCCTGGAGGAACCGGGGGTAGAGGCCGGGTTGCTGCCAGAGGTCCTCGGCCAGCCGGGCGGCGGTGCGCCCGGCGAGAAACGGGGGGAGGGCGCGGGCCTCGGGGAGGTAGGCGAGGCGCTTCAGGAACGCCCTCCGGCGGTCGTGTCCGGTTCCCAGGAGGCGGACCCGGCCAGGCTGGGGGGGGCGTCCGGCGAGCGCTTCCAAGAGCGTGGTCTTTCCCGCCCCGTTCGGACCGACCAGGGCCGCGATCTCACCGGCGTACACGCGCAGTCGAACCCCGCGGACGCCGGTCCCGTCGGGGTAGAGGCGGGTGAGGTCGACGGCCTCGAGGACCGGGGGGTCGGCCATGCCATCCTCCTCCTATCCCGCCGCCGCCAGCGCCCCGCCCACCGCTATCAGGACGAAGGCCCCGAACGCGGGGGGAAGCCCGGCGAGCACCGGCGCCGCCCACCACCAAAGGGCCAGCCATCCGAGCAGGAGCGCGGCCGCCTTCCAGGGAAAGAGCCAGAGGGCGAGCGGCAGGAAGGTGAGGGCCAGGGCCTCGACCTTGCCCCTGAGCGAGCGGATCGCGGCCTCCCTTTTGCTATCCAGGTGGGCCGTCAAGACCTCCGGAAGGGGAAGCCTCCGCGCCAGCACCGGCCACCAAAAGACCGCGTTGATGGCCCAGATGGAGGGATGGGCGGGGGCCTGCCAGCCGAGGTACCGATCGAGCCCCGCCACCAGTCCCAGCAGGCTGGCGGTGCGGGCCAGGGCTTGGTCGAGCTGCTCGATTAAAAAGGCGGCTGCCGCGGCCAGCGGGGCCCGGGGAATCCGGGCCAGCCACCGCCACGCGGCCAGCGCCGGCCGGGTGGCGGCAGGGCCGGACTCCGGCGGTTCCACCAGGAGGGCGGCCAGCACGAGCAGGAGGGCGAGGGCCACGGCGGGTAGGAGGGGAAGTGCGAGCGCGCGTTGGAGGGGGGCGGGCAGCGGGTATCCGGAGAGGGGGGCGAGGAGCGCCCAAACTTTCCGGTCGGCGTCCTCGAGGCCCGGGTACAGGAGCGGGCCCCACCCCTCGGTCACGAGCGTCCGAATGAGGAAGGCCGAGAGCCAGCCCATTAGGTAGCCCAACACCCCCTGAATCAGGTACCCCGGCAGCGCGTAGGGCTGCAACCCTTTGGCGAGCAGGAAGGCGGCGGCGAGCCAGGGTAGCCCCGCCCACCAGGGATCGCCCGCGAGGATCAGGGCGGCCAAGACCGGCGCGCCCCCCAGGGCGAGGGTGGCGAGCAACCCGGAGAACAGTTGGTCGATCCTTAGCAGCCACCGCGGCAGGGGGGCGGTTTCCAGAATCCAAAACCTCGATACCCCCTCGGTGTATCGGATCGAGGCCCCGCCGAAGGCGAGCAGGAGTCCGTAGCCGAGTGGCGGGCCGGCGTAGGCCGCCGGGCTCAGGCCGTGGGCCTTGAGCAACTGGTCGTAGCGGGCGATGGACCAGACCGTAAGGGCCTGGAAGGAAAGGAGCAGGGTGGCCACCAGGAAGATCGAGAAACCGCGCCAGGGATCGGCCCGAACTCGCTCGCGCCAGCCCAGCCGGTGCAGGAGGAAAAGGGAGCGGATCGCCCCGCTCACCGCACCAGCACCCCCAGGAGCAGGAAGAGGAGCATCACCGCGAGGTAGACCCCGATGACCAGGTTCGCCCGCTGGGGGACGAAGGTGCGGGCGCCGGCGTAGAGGATCCAGGCGCCCCAGAGCGTTCCCAAAAGCCCGAGGAGCTGGCTGATCCGGGAGTAGGGGGCGGCGTGGACGGCGGCCTGGTAGGTTCGGAGCCAGGAGCCCAGTTCCGCCGGGTCGGAGGGCGGCGGGGGCAGCCGGGCCTCGATCGGAAACACCGCCGCTGCCGCCAATAGGGCGAGCCCGGTGAGCACCCCGGGGGCGAAGACCCAGCCGGCGAGCTCGAAGGCCCGGCCCCCCAGGCCTGTGAGCAGGTGAAGGACGAACCCAAGAACCCCCCATACCACCAGGCTTCCGATCGCGATCCCGATGGCGGTCCAGACCCAGGTGGGCCCGAGGACCGGCGGGGCCGGCAGGTTCCGGGTGGCCAGCTGGCTGGCGAGCCCCGAGAGCAGGCTGGCGAGAAGCACCACCAGGTACCCCAGCCAGGGCCTGGCCGGCCGCTCCTTGGCGCGGGCAAAGAACTTGTAGGGTTCCAAGAGGACTTCGGTCACGGGTTCACCTCCCGATAGTCGAGCTCTCCGTTCAGAATACGCACCGAAAGCGGGGGGGCCTGGTCGGGTCCGTAGGCGACCTCGGCGCCGCCGGCGGCGGCGTGGGTGGCCCCGGGGAGCCGGATCGCGCCGTTGGTGACCCGGGCCCGGACCCTTAGCGGCCGCTCCGCCCGAATCCGCACCTCGCCGTTGGTGAGGTCGATCCGGGTGGGGGCTTCGGGGGCGAACCCGAGGATCTCGACCTCGCCGTTGGTGAGGCCGAGGACGGTGGGCCCGGTGGGGCGGTAGTCCCGGAGACGGACCTCGCCGTTGGTGGCCGAGAAGTCGAGGGAGGCAAGGCGGTCCTCGGCCTTGAGCTCGCCGTTGGTAAGGGCGATCCGGGCGGCGACCGGGGCCCGCAGCCCAAGCTCGAACCGGTAGACGGTGCCCTTCGGCTGGCGGTCGTCCCGGACGACGAGCCGCCCGTCCTCGACCCGGACCCGGGGGTGCATGCGGGCCAGGGCGGCCCGGCTTTTGGCCCGGTAGACCAGGGTGAGCCGGCCGTCGCCGGGGCGGACGATCGCCTCGGCGTTGGTGACGGCGAGGTCGAGGGCGCGGATCCCGGGAAGCCTCCGTTCCTCTTGCCGGGTGTAGGGGTAGCCCCGGCCTCCGCCGAGGTCGAGGTTGAGCCCGATCCCCCCGGTGCCCAGGAAGAGCCCCACCAGGGCGACCGCGACCACCGCCCTGGCGGTGGGGCTTTTGGTGCGGGTGAGGGCGAGGTAGAGGCCGTAGAGCCACACCGCCGCCGCCAGCAAGGTGAGAAGCCCGTTTCCGATCATGCCGACCTCCTAGACCTCGGCCTCGCGGTAGATCGCGAGGGCGAGAAGGACCCCGAGCAGATAGGCGAGCACCCCCGCGGCCAGGGGCCAGGCCGGCCAGCTGCCCGGGGGCAAAACGATCTCCAGCCCGGGAACGTTCCCGCCAAGCCAGCGGAAGGCACCCACGCCGACCCGCGGCCCGAAGTTCCAAAGGGCGTCGGAATCCAGCCGGCCGAGGAGCCAGCCGATTCCCATCGGCAGGCCCAGGGCCACCGCCGCCGCCGCCAGCCCCCCGACCCGGCCCAGGCGGTAGGCGACGTGGACCGCGGTCATTAGCTGGGCGAGGCCGAGCGTGGGCAGGCCCAGGGCGAGGAAGAGGTAGCCCCCAAGCCGCATGAGGTCGCCGGCGGCCCGGGGGTCGAAGCGGCCCACCGCCCAGGCCCCCAGCCCGAGGAGGCCCCCGCCGAGGAGGAGCGCGAAGGCCAGGAACTCGGCGGCCTGGGCCAGCGCGAGCCGGGCGGGGCCCGCGGGCAGGAGGAGGAGCATCCCCAGCTCGCCGCGACCGGCGGCCCGCACGTTCCGGCGGTAGAGGACGAAAAAGAGCGCGAGCCCGCCCCAGATCGCCCCCTGGCTGAGGCCCACCAGGTAGAGGAGGGCGGTGGTGCGGTCGAGGTTCCGCCCGCTGTAGGCGGCCAGGAGCAGCCCCGCCAGGACGAAGAGGGCGATCCCCCGATCGCGGGAAAGCCGCCAGAAGACCAGGGCCCTCATGCCAGCACCTCCTTGAAGGTCTCCACCACGCTCTTGCCCCTCCGTCGCAGGTCCTCGACGGGGGCGTCGAGGACCACCCGGCCCTCCTTCAAGAAGACCGCCCGGTCGAAAAGCCCCTCCGCCTCCCCCACCTCGTGGGTGGAGAGGATCACCGCCGCGTCGGCCCGCCACTCGTGGACCAGGGCCTTTAGGATCCGGTCGCGGCTGATCAGGTCGATCCCGGCCAGGGGCTCGTCGAGGAGATAGAGGGGGGCCCGGCGGGCGAGGGCCAGGGCCAGGTTGGCGCGGGCCCGCTGGCCGCGGCTCATCTGGGCGAAGGGGCGGTCGGGGACCTCGAGGAATCCGAGGAGCTCCCGGTACCGCCCGCGGTCGAAACCGGGGTCGGCCCCGGCCAGCAAGTGGGCGACCTCGGCCGGGCGGGCGCCGGCGGGCCAGGGGTTTTGCTCCGGCAGATAGACGGCCTTCCCCCGGGCCCGCCGGGGCGGCCCGCCGAGCAGGCGCACTTCCCCCCGGTCGGGGACCAGCAGGCCGGCGGTGACCTTGAGCAGGGTGGTCTTGCCGGCGCCGTTCAGGCCCAAAAGGCCCACGACCTCGCCCCCTCGGACCTCGAGGTCCACCCCGTCGAGGGCCGGGGTCCTCAGGTAGCGCTTGGCCACCTCCTTGAGTTCAAGTAACATCCTTCACCTCCTTGAGGGCTTCCTCGGCCGCCTCGGGCCCGAGCCCCAGCTCCCGGACCGCCTTTAGGTAGCGGCGGGCCGCCGCCCGGAGCCGCCGCCGCCGGAGGGCCTCGATGTCGACGTCCTCCCGCACGAAGGTTCCCAGCCCGCGCCGGGTCTCGCTGATCCCCCGCTGTTCCAGGAGCTCGAAGGCCCGGATCACGGTGTTGGGGTTGACCCGGAGCGCCTCGGCCAGGGCCCGGGCCGAGGGCAGCTTTTCCCCCGGCCGGAGCTCCCCCCGGGCCAGGGCGGCCTCGACCTGGTCGGCGATTTGCTCGAAGATCGGTCCGGCGGCTGGATCCACGCGGCCACGCACTCTTTCCTCCTCTAGTGCACTATAACACTAGTGCACTAGAAAAGCAAGGAGGGGCGGGCCCGTCCGGACCCCGCCTACCCCAGGAGCAGGGTGAGGAGGGCCACCGCCGCCACGTAGGGGGCGAAGAGCCGGAACTTCCCCGCCTTTAGGACGCCGAAGAGGAGGAGCATGGCGGCGTAGCCGCTGGCAAAGGCGGCGGCCGCCATGGCCAGGACCGGGGCCAGTGCCACCCCGGTGGGAAGCCCGTCCTTAAGGCCGAGGAGCAGCACCCCCAGGCTGGCGGCGGCGTACATCAAGAACGAGAGCCGGGCGGCGAACTCGGGGGCCAGGCCGAGGCGGAGGAAGGCGCTGATGGTGGTCCCCGAGCGGGAGACCCCGGGGTAGATCGCGAGGGCCTGGGCCAGCCCCCCCAGGAGGGCCTCGCGGTAGCCGACCCGTTCGGGCCGGTCCCTATCCCCGCCGGCCGGGGTGGTCCAGAGGACGAGGGCCGTGAAGAGGAGGCCCAGGGCGACGAAGAAGGGGCGGTTGATCGCCTCGAAGACGTCCTTGACCAAAAGCCCCACCGCCGCCGCCGGCACCGAGGCCACCGTCACCAGCCAAAAAAGCCGCCAGCCCGGGTCCCGGCGGGCCTCCCACGAGCGAAGCCCGGCGACCAGGCCGGCCAGCGCCGCCAGGATCTCCCGCCGCATCAGCAAGAGGGCGGCCAGGAAGGTGCCGGTGTTGGAGGCGATGTCGACCCAGAGGGGGAGGCCGTGCCCCCCGAAGAGGAAGCGGTCGGCCAGGACCAGGTGGCCCGAGCTCGAGACCGGCAGGAACTCGGTGAGGCCCTGCACCAGGCCGAGGACCAGGGCGTGGAAAACGTCCATGCCGCCCATGCTAACCGGCGGCGGCCACGGTGCCCTGGCCCAGGGCGACCAGGGTGGCGCCGTCGTAGACCTCGGCCCGGGCGACCGCCAGTCGCTTGCCGGCCGCCTTGGCCTCGCCGACCGCCCGGAGCTCGTCGCCCCGAGCCGGGCGAACGAAGTTGACCTTGAACTCGACGGTGAGCACCTCGGGGCCGAGCACCGACCCCGCCGCGAAGGTGAGGGCGTTGTCCACCAGGTAGGCCAGCACCCCTCCGTGGGCGAAGCCGTTTTGCTGCCGGTGCTCGGGCCGGAGGCGCAGCGCGAGCTCGGCCCGGCCGGGGCGGAAGGCGAGCAGCCGGGTGCCGAGCAGCCGGCTAAAGGGCTGGGCCCTTAGGATCCGCTCGGCGAGGGCGAAGCGCTCGTCCATGCCGCCAGCCTACCCCCTTAAAAGGGAGCGGGGGCCGGGAGGCCCGGCCCCCGGGTGGGCGCGGGGGCTTAGCGCTTGGAGTACTGCGGGGCCCGGCGGGCCTTGTGCTTGCCGTACTTCTTGCGCTCGACCACGCGGGCGTCGCGGGTCAGGAGCCCGGCCGGCTTCAGCTTCTTGCGGAACTCGGGGTTGTACTTCTCCAGCGCCCGGGCGATGCCCAGCTTGATGGCGTCGATCTGCCCGGTGGTGCCGCCGCCCTTGACGGTGATCACGGCGTCGAACTTGCCCTGCATGTCGACCACCCGGAGGGGCTCCAGGGCGCTCATCGCCCGGATCACCCCCCGGAAGAAGTCCTGGAAGTCCTTGCCGTTGACCGTGATCCTGCCCTCGCCGGGGCGGAGGAACACCCGGGCGATGGCCTCCTTGCGGCGTCCGGTGCCGTAGTACTGCTCCATTACTTGACCTCCAGCTCGAGCTTCTCGGGCTTCTGGGCGGCGTGCGGGTGCTCCGGCCCGGGGTAGACCTTGAGGCGCTTGGCGAGCTTGCGGCCGAGCCGGTTTTTGGGGAGCATCCCCTTGACCGCCCGCTCGACGACCCGCTCGGGGTGCTTTTTGAGCATCTCGCCGGCGGGGATGCGCTTCAGGCCCCCCTGGTAGCCCGAGTAGCGGGTGTAGATCTTGTCCTCGAGCTTCTTGCCGGTGAGCCGCACCTTGGCCGCGTTGACCACGATCACGTAGTCGCCCACCGGGAGGTGGGGGGTGTACTCGGGCTTGTGCTTCCCGCGGAGGATGCTCGCGATCTTCGCCGCCAGGCGCCCGAGCGTCTTGCCCTCCGCGTCAATCACGTACCATTTGCTTTCCACTTCCTTGGGCACGTAGGTCTTCACGAGGCGCCCTCCTTTGGCCGCGTTTCCTCGGGTCGGGGGTGAACGGGCGTGGGAAGGCCCCCGCCGAGGTGCCAGCGAGGAGTATAGCACACCTTTCGCCCCCGCCCCAAGCGCTAACCTGGGGCATGGCGATCGACCCAAGGACCCTGGAGGAGCGGCTCGCCCGACTGCCCGGATGGGCGTTCCAAAACGGGCGGATCGAGAAGACCTTCGCCTTCCCCGCCTACGCCGACGGGGTCGCCTTCGCGCTGCGGGTGACCCTCGAGGCCGAGCGCCGGAACCACCACCCCGACGAGCTGGCGATCCTCTGGAAGCGGGTGCGGGTGGCCTACGTCACCCACTCGGCCGGCGGGGTCACCGAGCGGGACCTCGAGGCCGCTGCCTGGATCGAGGCCCACCTGGCGGGGAAGACCGGGCTGGAATCTTGACAAACCCGGTAGGGGTACATAGGATAACGTCGGGAGGTTGATATGGAGAAGCTCACCCTTGCAGAGCAATACACGCTTAGGGCGTTGACCGGTCGGGTGATCGGTCAGGCCCTGGCCCAGGACGCCCCCGACGCGAGCCTCGGCATCCTGACCAACCGGACCCTCATCTGCGCCAGCCTCACCGGCGCGCTGGAGGCCGCCTTCCTGACCCA
>JALSRQ010000082.1 GCA_026984675.1 Thermaceae bacterium | reverse complement strand
GTTGGGGTTCTCCGCCGCCGCCGCAAACGTGATCGCCGCCGTCAGCGTCGTCTTCCCGTGGTCCACGTGGCCAATCGTCCCCACGTTCACGTGGGGCTTGGTGCGCTTGAACTCCTCCTTCGCCATGGCCCTCACCTCACTCCTTCATCAGCTTTTCCTGGATCTGCTTGGGGACCTCGGCGTAGTGGTCGAAGAACATCACGAACGAGGCCCGGCCCTGGGTCTTCGAGCGCAGGTCGGTGGCGTAACCGAACATCTCGGCGAGGGGCACGTAGGCCCGCACCACCTGCGCGTTGCCGCGGGGTTCCATGCCGAGGATCTGCCCCCGGCGGGAGTTCAGGTCGCCGATCACGTCGCCGAGGTACTCCTCGGGGGTGACCACCTCGACCTTCATGATCGGCTCGAGGATCGCCGGCTTGCCCTTCTTGACCGCGTCCTTGATCGCCATCGAGCCGGCGATCTTGAAGGCCATCTCGGAGGAGTCGACCTCGTGGTAGGAACCGTCGTAGAGGGTGACCTTGAGGTCGACCACCGGGAAGCCAATGAGCGGCCCCGACTGCATCGCCTCCTCGATGCCCTTCTGCACCGCCGGGATGAAGTCCTTGGGGATCACGCCGCCGACGATGGCGTTCACGAACTCGAAGCCACCGCCGCGGGGCAGGGGCTCGGCCTTGATCTTGACGTGGCCGTACTGGCCCCGGCCGCCGGTCTGGCGGATGAACTTGCCCTCGGCGTCCACCGGCACGGTGATCGTCTCGCGGTAGGCGACCTGGGGCTTGCCGACGTTGGCCTCAACCTTGAACTCGCGCTTCAGGCGGTCGACGATGATCTCCAGGTGGAGCTCGCCCATCCCCGAGATGATCGTCTGGCCGCTCTCGGGGTCGGTGTGGACCCGGAAGGTGGGGTCTTCCTCGGAGAGCCGCGAGAGGGCCATCGCCAGCTTCTCCTGGTCGGCCTTGGACTTGGGCTCGATGGCGACGTCGATCACCGGCTCGGGGATGTCGATCGACTCCAGGACCACCGGCTCGTCCTTCTCGCCCACCAGGGTGTCGCCGGTGATCGTGTCCTTGAGCCCCACCACCGCGCCCAGGTCGCCGGCCTGGAGCTCCTCGACCTCCTCGCGGTGGTTGGCGTGCATCCGAAGGAGCCGGCCGATCCGCTCCTTCTTGCCCTTGGTCGAGTTAACGACGTAGGACCCCGCCCGCATGGTCCCGGAGTAGACCCGGACGAAGGTCAGGCGCCCCACGTAGGGGTCGGCCATGATCTTGAAGGCCAGCGCCGCCAGCGGGCCGTCCTTGTCCGGCACCCGCTCGACCTCGCGGCCGTCGGGGGTGTGGCCCTTGATCGGGGGGATGTCGAGGGGGGAGGGGAGGTAGTCGACGACGGCGTCGAGGAGCAGCTGCACGCCCTTGTTCTTGAGGGCCGAGCCCAGAAAGACGGGGGTGATGTCCAGGGAGATGGTGCCCTTGCGGATCGCCGCCTTGATCTCGTCCACGCCGACCGGCTCGCCCTCGAGGTACTTCATCATGATCCCCTCGTCGAAGTCGGCGGCGGTCTCGACGAGCTTTTCGTGCCACTCCTCGGCCTGGGCCCGGAACTCCTCGGGGATCTCGACCTCGCGGATGTCGGTGCCGAGGTCGTTGCCGTAGGTGTAGGCCTTCATCGAGAGGAGGTCGATGATCCCCGAGAAGCTGTCCTCCTGGCCGATGGGGAGCTGCATCAGCACCGGGCGGGCGCCGACCCGCTCCTTCATCGAGTTGACCACCAGCCAGATGTCGGCCCCGGTCTTGTCCATCTTGTTGGCGAAAGCGATGCGGGGCACCCGGTACTTGTCGGCCTGGCGCCAGACCGTCTCCGACTGGGGCTCGACCCCCTGGCTGGCATCGAAGACCACCACCGCCCCGTCGAGGACGCGCATCGAGCGCTCCACCTCGATGGTGAAGTCGACGTGGCCGGGGGTGTCGATGATGTTGATGCGGTGTTCCTTCCAGAACGCGGTGGTCACCGCCGCGGTGATCGTGATCCCCCGCTCGCGCTCCTGCTCCATGAAGTCCATGGTGGCGGCGCCCTCGTGGACCTCGCCGATCTTGTGGATGCGGCCGGTGTAGAAGAGGATGCGCTCGGTGGTGGTGGTCTTGCCGGCGTCGATGTGGGCGGCGATCCCGATGTTGCGGGTCTTCTTGAGGTCGAACTTGGTGTAGTCGAAGGTCTTCTGCGCCATCGCTACCACCGGTAGTGGGCGTAGGCCCGGTTGGCCTCGGCCATGCGCTCGACTTCCTCGCGCTTTTTCACCGCCCCGCCCTTGCCCTCGGCGGCGTCGATGAGCTCACCGGCGATCCGCTCGGCGGCGGTGCGCTCGGGGCGCTGGTTGGCCGCCATCACCAGCCAGCGAAGGGCCAAGGACTGCTGGCGGCGGGGGCTGACCTCGACCGGGACCTGGTAGTTGGAGCCGCCGACCCGGCGGGAACGGGTCTCCATGCGGGGCTTGGTGTTCTCCACCGCCGCCTTGAAGACCTTCAGGGGCTCCTGGCCGGTCCGCTCCTGGATGATCTTGCAGGCGTCGTAGAAGATCCGGGCGGCCAGGTTCTTCTTGCCGTCCCGCATGATCTTGTTGATGAAGGCGGTGACCACCACGTCGCCGTAGACGAGGTCGGGCGGCAGCTTGCGTACTTCGGCTCTTCTTCTCCGTGCCATGGCTTACCCCTTGGGTCGCTTGGTGCCGTACTTCGAGCGGCTCTTCTTGCGGCCCTCGACGCCGGCGGCGTCGTACACCCCGCGGACGATGTGGTAGCGGACGCCGGGAAGGTCCTTGACCCGGCCCCCGCGCACCAGCACCACCGAGTGCTCCTGGAGGTTGTGGCCCTCGCCGGGGATGTAGGCGGTCACCTCGTAGCCCGAGGTGAGCCGGACCTTGGCCACCTTCCGGAGCGCCGAGTTCGGCTTCTTGGGGGTCACCGTGCGCACCACGGTGCAGACGCCGCGGCGGAACGGGCTCCCCTTCAAGGCCGGAACCTTGCTCTTCTTCGGCTTGACCTTGCGGCCGTAGCGGACCAGCTGGTTGATCGTCGGCAAAGCACCACTCCCTTCCTTCTCTTGCCCCCGTCTTTCAAAGTGCCTTCGGGGCAAAGCCCAAGCCCCGATTTTAACCGCCTCCTTGGCGCCGGTAAAGGGCCGGAGGCGGCGGGTTCCCGGGACCAGGGGCGCCCCGGGTCCGTCCAAGCTTTTTAAGTATAGGGAAGGGGGCCAACCGGGCGCAAGCCCCGGCGGGGCATAATGGGGGCGCCGATGGCGCTTTTCTTCTTCGTCGATGGCCTGGGCCTCCCCCCCGACCCCGACGACCCCCTCTACCGCGGTCCGCTCGGGCCCTTCCTGGCGGCGGCCCGGCCCCTGGGGGCGACCCTCGGGGTGCCCGGCCTGCCCCAGTCGGCCACCGGCCAGACCGCCCTGCTCACCGGGAAGAACGCCGCCCGCCTCCTCGGCCACCACCACGGCCCCTACCCCGGGCCCCGGCTGCGCGCGCTCCTCGCCGAGCACGGGCTGGGCCCCCGACTGGTCCGGGCGGGGCGGGGGTTCCTCCACGCCAACGGCTACCGCCCGGACTACCTAAGGGCCCGCCGGCGGCGCTCGGCCTTCGCGGCGATGGCCGAGCTCGCCGGGGTCGGGCTCCTGCCCCTCAAGGCCCCGCCGGCGGTCGACCCCCTGCTCGCCGAGCCCGAGCGGGAGGCCAAAAAGCTTGCCGACCTGGCGGCGGCCTACCCCCTGGTGACCCTGGAGTTTTGGGCCACCGACCTGGCCGGCCACCGGGCCCCCGAGCGCCTCCCCGAGCTCTACCGCCGGTTGGCCCGGGCCCTGGCGGTGCTCACCGAGCGGGGCGACGGGGTCCTGGTCTCCGACCACGGCAACGCCGAGGAGCCCGGCCACCGCCGCCACACCCGAAACCCGGTGCCGCTCCTGGCCTGGGGGCGGCTGGAGACCGCCTTCGCGGGGGCGCGGTCGATCCTCGAGGTCGCCCCCCGGCTGGCCCGGGCGCTCGGCCTTGAGAACGGGAACGATTCGCATTCTCAAATATAAGAAAACCGAGTGGTTTACTTGACATTCGCCCCCGCCGCCGGCTAGGCTGGCGCCGGGAGGAACCATGCGAACGACGCTCCTTGCCCTTCTGCTCTTCCTGATCCCGGCCGCGCTGGCCCAGGAGCTGGTGGTCTACTCCGGCCGCACCAGGCCCCTGGTCGAGCCCCTGGTGCGGGCGTTCGAGAAGGAAACCGGCGTCCGGGTGCGGGTGCGCTACGGCCGCGACCCCGAGCTCCTCGCCGCCCTGGCCGAGGAGGGCTTAAGGAGCCCCGCCGACCTCTTCTGGGCCAACGGCTCGGCGGCGCTGGCGGCGGCCGGCCGCCTGGGCCTTTTGGCCCCCCTGCCCGAGGAGCTCCGGGCCCGGCCCGCCGCCTTCATCCCCAAAAGCGGGCGCTGGGTCCCCTTGAGCCTAAGGCTCCGGGTGCTGGCCTACGCCCCCGGCCGGGTGGACCCCGGGGCGCTCCCGCGCTCGGTCCTCGAGCTGCCCGAGCTCAAGGGCTTTTCGGGCCGGATCGGCTGGACCCCCGGCTACGCCAGCTTCCAGGACTTCGTCACCGCCCTCCGGCTCCTCCACGGGGAGGAGACCGCCCGTCGCTGGCTCCTTGGGATGAAGGCCCTGGCGCCCAAGGCCTACGCCTCCAACACCGCGATGCTCCTGGCCCTGGCCTCGGGGGAGATCGACCTCGCCCTGACCAACCACTACTACGTCTTCCGCCTGCTTAAGGGCGTGCCCGAAGGCGCGTATGAGGGGGACGAGGAGGAAGAGGGGGATGAGACGTCCGCCCGCGCCCCCGAAGGGGCGGTGGCGATCCACCGCTTCGCCCTCGGCGACGTCGGCAACCTGGCCCTGGTGACCGGCGGCGGGGTGCTCCGGGGGGCCCGCCACCGCAGCCCCGCCCTCAGGTTCCTCGCCTTCCTCCTTAGCCCAAAGGCCCAGGAGTTCCAGGCCCGGAGCGTCTACGAGTACCCGGTGGTCCGGGGGGTCCAGACCCCGCCCGGCCTGCTGCCGGTGGAGGAGGCCCTTAGGCTCGGTCCCAGGATCGACCCCGAGCGCCTAAAGGACCTCAAGGGCACCCTCCGCCTGCTCCGGGAGGTGGGGATCCTATAGCCCTCCCGGCCGCCCCCGCCGAGCGGGCGCCCCTGGCGCTGGTGCTGCCGGCGGCCGGGGTCGCCGCCGGGGTGCTGCTGCCGCTCGGCTACCTCGGGGTTCGGGCCCTCGAGGCCGACCCCGCCGAGCTCGCCGCCCTCCTGCTCCGGCCCCAAACCCTCGCCCTCCTGGGCCGCACCCTGGGCCTCGCCGCCGGGGTGCTGGCCTTCGACCTCCTGATCGCCTGGCCGCTCGCCTGGCTGACGGTGCGGACCCCCCTGGTCCGCGTCCCCGGCCTGGCCCTGGTGGGGGCCCTGCCGCTGGCGGTCCCGGGGTACGTGATGGCCTACGCCCTCCTGGCCCTGGGGGGCGGGCGGGGGCCCCACCTGGCGGGGTTTTGGGGGGCGCTCCTCGCCCTCGGCCTCACCACCTATCCCTACCTCTACCTAAACCTCCGCACCGCCCTGCTCGCCCTCGACCCCGGCCTCGAGGAGGCCGCCCGGAGCCTCGGCCACCGCCCCGCCTCGGTGTTCTTGCGGGTGGTGCTGCCGGCCCTCAGGCCCGCCTTCCTGGCCGGCGGGCTCCTGGTGGCGCTGCACGTTCTCGGCGACTTCGGGGTGGTGAGCCTGATGCGCTACCCTACCTTCAGCTACGCGATCTACCTGCAGTACACCGCCTCCTTCGACCGGACCTACGCCGCCTGGCTGGCGCTCATGCTGCTGGCGCTGGCGGCGCTCGGCCTGGCGCTGGAGGCCCGCCTCCTCCGGGGCGCCCGCCCCCTCGGCCGCCCCCGCCCCCGCCGGCGGCCGCCTCCGGCCCCCCTCTGGGCCACCGCCCTGGGGGCGGTCTGGGCCCTCCTCGCCGGGGGGCTCGGGGTCGGGCTGCCGCTGGCCGTCGCCCTGCGCTGGTTGGGGGCCGGCGCCGGGCTGGCCGGGGTGCTGCCGGCCGCCGCCCACTCCCTGCTCGCGAGCCTCCCGGCCGCGCTCCTGGCCGCCCTGCTGGCCTACCCCCTGGCCCGGCTGGAGGTCCGTCGCCCCTCCCCCCTCGCCGGGGTGCTCGCCCGGGTGGCCTACTTCGGCTACGCGGTCCCGCCGCTGGCCCTGGCCCTGGCGTGGATCTTCTTTGGCCTTAGGGCGGCGCCCTTCCTCTACCAGACCCTCGCCATGCTGGTCCTCGCCTACACCCTCCACTTCCTGGCCGAGGCCCTGGGACCGGTGCGGAGCGCGCTCTACCAGACCCCGCGGGGCCTCGAGGAGGCCGCCCGGAGCCTCGGCCACCGCCCCGCCTCGGTGTTCTTGCGGGTGGTGCTGCCGTCGGTGGGGCCGGGGCTCGCCGCCGGCGCCGCCTTCGTCTTCCTCTCGGCGATGAAGGAGCTCCCGCTCACCTTCCTGCTCGCCCCCCTGGGGTTCGACACCCTGGCCACCAACGCCTGGAGCTACGCCTCCGAGGCGATGTTCGCCGAGGCCGCCCCCTACGCCCTGGCCCTCCTGGCGGTCTCGGCGGCGCTGGTGGGCCCGCTCCTGGGCCGAAGGAGGGACCGGCGGTGAAGCCGGTGCTCAGGGTCCAGGACCTCGCCAAGGCCTACCGCCCCGGGGGACCGGCGGTCGCGGGGGTGAGCTTCGCGGTCGCCCCGGGGGAGATCTTCGCCCTGCTGGGGCCGTCGGGAAGCGGGAAGACCACCACCCTGCGGCTGATCGCCGGGTTCGAGCGGCCCGACCGGGGCGAGGTCTGGATCGCCGGCCGGCAGGCGAGCGGCGGTGGGCGGTTCCTCCCCCCCGAGGAACGGGGGGTGGGCTACGTGTTTCAGGACCACGCCCTCTTCCCCCACCTCACGGTGCTGGAGAACGTGATGTTCGGCCTTCACCGCCGGCCCCCCCGGCGGCGGCGGGCCCGGGCGCTGGAGGTGCTCGACCTGGTGGGGCTCACCGTCTTCAAGGACCGCCGGCCCGACGAGCTCTCCGGGGGCCAGCAGCAACGGGTGGCGCTGGCCCGGGCGATCGCCCCGGGCCCGCCGCTGGTCCTCCTCGACGAGGCCTTCTCCAGCCTCGACGCCGGCCTCCGGGAGGTCACCCGGGCCGAGGTGCGGGCCCTCCTCAAGGCCACCGGCACCAGCGCGGTGCTGGTCACCCACGACCAGGAGGAGGCCCTCTCGTTCGCCGACCGGCTGGGGGTGATGCGGGCCGGCCGGCTGGTCCAGGTGGGGACCCCGGAGGAGGTCTACCACCTCCCCGCCACCCCCTTCGTCGCCCGGTTCCTGGGGCATACCAACCTGGTGCCGGCGCGGGCCCACGGCGACTGGGCGGAGACCCCGCTGGGGCGGGTGCCGCTGGCCCGGCCGGCCGAAGGGGCGGTGCGGCTCTCGATCCGCCCCGAGCACCTGGAGCTCCTTCCCCCCCAGGCGGCCGAGGGGGTGCCCGGCCGGGTGCGGAGTCGGGCCTTCAAGGGGCACGACCTGACCCTCGAGGTCGAGGCCGCCGGGCGGCGCTACCGGGTCCAGGCCGACTACCGAAGCCGGTTTTTCCCCGGGGACCCGGTGCGGGTGCGGGTCCGGGAGCCGGCGGTGGCGGTGGGCAGGAACGCCGAGGCCGAGCCCCCGGGGGTAAAAAGGGAGCGTGCGGCGGATTAAGCTCGCCATCGAGTACGACGGCACCGGCTTCGCCGGCTTCCAGCGGCAAGGCCGGGGGGAGCGCACCGTCCAGGGGGTCCTCGAGGCCGCCCTGGCCACCCTCCCCGGGGCGGTGCCCCGGGTGGTCGCCGCCGGCCGCACCGACGCCGGCGTCCACGCGCTGGAGATGATCGTCCACTACGACACCGCGGACTCCGTCCCCATCGAGCGGGTGCCGCTGGCGCTGAACGCCCGCCTGCCCGCCGACCTGCGGGCGCTTTGGGCCGAGCCCGCCCCCCCCGGCTTCCACGCCCGCAGGAGCGCCCGCTGGCGGGCCTACCGCTACCGGATCCGCCGGGGCCGGGGCGGGGCGCTCGAGCGGAACCGGGTCCTCTTCGTACCGGAGCCCCTCGACCTCTCGGCCCTCGAGGCCGCCCTCGCCCTCCTGGTCGGCCGGCACGACTTCGCCGCCTTCGCCAACCGCGAGCGGCGGGGGACGGTGCGGACCCTCTACCGCGCCGCCCTGCGGCTGGAGGGGCCCGAGGTCTGGCTGGAGTTCGCCGGCTCGGGGTTCCTGCGCGGCCAGGTGCGGGCGATGGTGGGGACCCTCCTCGAGGTCGCCCGGGGCCGTCGCCGGCCGGAGGCGATCGCGGCCCTCCTACGGGAGGGCGACCGGGCCCGCTCCGGTCCCACCGCTCCCCCCCAGGGGCTCTACTTCGTCGCCGCCGGCTACCGCCCCTGGCCGATGCGTTAGACTCTTGGCCCGGAATGGAAGCGACCGCGCGGCTCGAACGGCTGATCCCCGGCCCCGCCCACTACCGGGTGCTCTGGCTGCTCGGGCTGGGCTGGGCCTTCGACGCCATGGACGTGGGCCTGATCGCCTTCACCCTGCCGGCGATCAAGCGGGACCTCGCCCTCGCCCCCGCCGCCGCCGGGCTGCTGGCCAGCGCCGGGCTCTTCGGGATGCTGCTGGGGGCCCTGGCCGGGGGCCGGCTCGCCGACCTCTACGGCCGGGGCTTCCTGGTGCGCACCGGTCTCCTCGGCTTCGGCCTGGGGAGCCTGCTCACCGCCCTCGCCCCGGGGTACGGGTGGCTGCTCCTCTTCCGCTTCCTCACCGGGCTGGGGCTTGGGGCCGAGCTCCCGGTGGCCTCCAGCCTGCTCTCCGAGCTGGTACCCGGCCGCTACCGGGGGCGTTTTCTGGTCTGGCTCGAGGCCTTCTGGGCGGTGGGCTGGCTGGTCGCCGCCCTCACCGGCTTCCTCCTGGTCCCCACCCTGGGCTGGCGGCCCGCCTTCGTCGCCGGCGGGCTCCCCGCGCTCTACGTCCTTTACCTGCGCCGGGCCCTGCCCGAGTCGCCCCGCTGGCTGCTGAGCCAGGGCCGTGCGGCGGAGGCGGCGCGGGTGGTCGAGGAGCTCGCCGCCGGAACCCGGGAGGCCCCCGGCGCCGCCCCCGCCCTCCCCGCCCCCCGTCCCCGGGCCTACTCCGAGCTCTTCCGGCCCCCGCTCCTGGGGCGCACGGTCTTCATCGCCCTGGCCTGGTTCCTCCTGAACGCCGGTTACTACGGGGCCTTCATCTGGCTCCCCTCCCTCCTCCACCAGCAGGGCTACACCCTGGTCCGCTCGCTGGGCTACGTCCTGCTGATGACCCTGGCCCAGCTCCCCGGCTACCTCTCGGCCGCCTGGCTGATCGACCGGGTGGGGCGGCGGCCGGTGCTGGTCGGCTACCTCTTCCTCTCGGGGGTCTTCGCCTGGCTGCTGGGGCACGCCCACGGAACCGGCCAGGTCCTGCTCTACGGTTCCCTGCTCTCCTTCTTCAACCTCGGCGCCTGGGGCAGCATCTACGCCTACACCCCCGAGCTCTTCCCCACCGGGCTCCGGGCCAGCGGCGCCGGGCTGGCGGCGGCGGTGGGCCGGGTGGGCGGCATCCTGGCCCCCTACCTCACCGGCGCCCTGCTCGCCGGCCTTGGCTTCGCCGGGGTCCTCGGGCTGCACGGGCTCTTCCTGGTGCTCGCGGGGGTGGCGGCCTTCCTGGTCGGGGTCGAGACCCGGGGGCGGGTGCTCGAGGAATGACCCTGGCCCTGGCCCTCGGCGCCCTGGCCGGGGCCGGGCTGTTGCTCCTCGGCTGGCTCACCCCCGGGGGGGCGGTGGCCGCCGGGGTGCTGGGGGCGGCGGCGATCCGGCTCGGGGGGCCGGCGCCGGCCCTCTTCCTCCTTGCCTTCGTCGCCGCCGGCAACCTCCTCGGCCGCCCCCAGCGGCGCACCGCCGGCCAGGTGCTGGCCAACGGCCTGGCCCCGGTGCTGGGGCTCGGGCTCGACCCGGTGGCGTTCTACGGCGGGCTGGCGGCGGCGGCGGCCGACACCCTGGCCGCCGAGGTGGGTTCGCGGGCCCCCTGGGCCTGGCGGCCCGACCGCGGCCGGGTGCCGGCCGGCACCAACGCGGCGGTGAGCCCCCGGGGCAGCCTGGCCCTGGTCCTGGCGGCGCTGGCGGTCGCCCTCGCCGCCCGGCCCTGGGCGCCGGCCGGGGCGGTCTTCGCTGGGGGGGTGGCGGGGGCCGTCGCCGACACCCTGGTGGGGCTTCTGCTCGAGGAACGCCTCGAGGGCTGGACCAACGACCTCACCAACCTCGCCGGCACCCTGACCGGCGCCCTGGTGGCGCTGGCCCTCGCCTAAGCCGCCGGAAGCGGGGTCAGCCAGAGCTGGCGGCGGCGGGGGCCGTCGAACTCGGCGAGGAAGACCTGCTGCCAGGTGCCGAGCACGAGCCGCCCGCCGGCGACCGGCAGCAAAAGGGCGTTGCCCACCAGGGCGGTCTTGATGTGGGCGTCGGCGTTGCCCTCGAGGTGCCGGTAGCCGGGGTGGCCCCGGGGCACGAGCTCGGCGAGGCGGGTCAGGAGGTCCTCGGCGACCATGGGGTCGGCCCCCTCCTGCACCACCAGCCCGGCGGTGGTGTGGGGGGAGTAGACGTGGAGGACCCCCTCGGCGAGCCCAAGCTCCCCGAGGGCGGCCTCGATCGCCGCGGTCACGTTGACCAGCACCTCGCGCTTCGGGGTGGGGATCCAGAGCTTCTTCATCGCTCGGTCACCCGGAGGAAAAACCGCCAGCGGATCGGGTAGGGGCGGTCGAGGTCGTCGTAGGTCTCGGCCGCCCAGGCCAGGAGCGCCTTGACCGAGGGAAAGAAGTGGTCGTCGGGGACCTGCAGGGTATAGGAGTAGAGGCGCTCGGCGATGGCCTCGAGGCTCTGCCTTGGGGTGCGCTCCTCGGTCCACTCCGCCACCAGCTCGGTGCGGGGGACCAGCCCAAGCCCCTTAAGCGCCCGCTCAACCGCCAAAAGCCGCTCCCGGTGCCGCCCCCGCACCAGCTCGAACCCCTGGCGGCGGAGGATCTCGGCCCAGGTCTTCTGGATCCGGCAGTCCTCGCTCTCCCCCACGCTCTCGTCCCAGCCCTCGAAGAGGTAACCGCCGGGCGCGAGCACCCGGAGGGCCTCCAAGAGCGAGCGCTGCCAGTCGTCCAGGAGGTGCCAGAGGTGGACGCTGATCACCCCGTGAAAGCTCGCCCGCTCGAAGGGAAGGGCACGGGCGTCGGCCTCGATCAGCCGCACCTTGCGGGCGACCCCGGCGATCTTGTAGCGGAAGACCTGGAGCATCGCGGGGTCGGTGTCGACGGCGGTGAACCGAAAGCCCCGGGCCAGGACCGGCACCCCGATCCGGCCGGTCCCCACCCCCAGTTCCAAGAAGTGGGGCTCCTTAAAACGCGCCTCCACCGGTGCGGTGATGGCGGTGGCGATCCGCCCCGAGACCTCGGGGGGGTGGTAGCGCGTGCGATCGTAGGCAAAGGCCACCCGGCCCGCCGCGGGCTCCATGCTCGGGGGTATCATACCCGATCGCCGACGGGGCATAAAACGGCCTTCGGGCTGGCGGTACGATCTCCTGCAACCCCGACGGGGTCGTGCTATCTTGGGACTACTGCAACCGGTTCCGAGGAGGTGAGAAGGGAGCAACTGCAGGATGTTCTGGGATCGGTCTCAAGGTCCACGCGTTTTTAAACCAGTGAGGGAGGTTTACGTGCGACGCATGCGAAAACCAAGTCGGGCGGTCCTTTGGCTGGGCGGGTTGGCCCTGGCCTGGCTCCTGACCGCCTGCCCCCAGGCGGGCAACCCGCCCCCACCGCCCCAACCCAGCAGCGGTATCGCCGGCAGGGTGGTGGAGTACAACGCCGGTCCCCCGGTGGCCGGGGCCACCGTGGTGGTCTACAAGACCGGCACTACCCAACAGGTCGGCAGCGGGTCCACCGCCGCCGACGGCACCTTCAACATCCCGCTCCAAGCGGGCAAGTACGACCTTCGGGTGAGCAAGCCGGGCTACGCGGGCTCGCAGGTCTTGAACGTCGAGGTGAAGGCCGGCGCGACCACCAGCCTCGCGGTGATCGAGAACAAGGCCTTCAACCCCGCTTGGCCGGTCACCCCGCCCCAGGTAACCCTCGTAGGGGTCAACGAGGACGCCCATTACGACGCCGCCCAGGGGGCGATCCTCTACCGGGTGGCCTCGCAACCCGCCCCCCCGCTGGCGACCAACATCATCTACGCCGCCCTCGGCAAGGTACCGGGCGCGGGGTTCCTTACCGGAACCCGGGCGTTCTTTTCCCAAGTTGACGACACCGGCGACGCCTACCTCAACATCAACGACTACGCGGCGGTGGGCCCCACCACCCTTGCGGTGGTGGTCTACGACACCAATGGCAACCGAACCGAACTCCACCGACACATCGTGATCGACGTGCCGAACCAGGGGGCGAACCCCGGCCCGCCCCAACCCCGGGGGATCCTCGCCGTCACCCTGAGCAAGCCGGTGCAGTTCTTTAGCCTGCGCCCCGCCGCCGCCCCCGCGGAAGGAAACCTGTGGGTCGAGGTGACCTGGAGCCAGGCGGCCTCCTTTGGCAACGTTCCGCCCAGCGTTCCCCACGGCTACCGCATCTACCGGAGCTTCGACGGCAACCACTACGCCCCCATCGCCACGGTACCGGCGACCACGCTTCGCTACACCGACGCCAGCCCGGACCTGGAAGTGGGCCGGCAGGTCTACTACCGGGTCGCCGCCTTCGTGGGCAGCCAAGAATCGGGGCTCTCGGGGACCCTCACCACCGTGCCCCTGCCACCCTTCAGCGTGTCGCTGACGAGTCCCGCCGACGACGCGCAAGGGGTACCGACCCAACCGACCTTCTCCTGGAGCCCCAGCCAGACCGCGAGCGCCTATCACTACTACGTGGGCGTGATCTGGGACACCCTTACCGGCGAGAGCGCCTTCTTCATCAACAACCCCGACCCGGCGCTCCAGAACACCACCACCTGGACCTGGAACGAGGACGGCTCCTTTAACGGTTCCCCCTGGGAGGTGCTGCAAAAAGGGCGCAGCTACGAGTGGCAGATCATGGAAGCCTACGCCCTCGACGACCCGATTCACCCCACCGCCGTCTCCGTGGCCGCCGATGGTCTGGGGCTTTGGTTCCCGTTCGGGGTTCCCTCGGCCGACCAGTTCACCTTCACCACCGCGCCCTAGGGGAGGAAGATGATGAAACGCATCCACTGGACGCTCATCCTGGCCGCGGGTTTGCTGGCGGCCTGCTCGGCCCCGAGCGCGGTCCGGCCCAAGGCCGGTCCGGATCGGGCCCTGGCCCGGCCGGTCGCCATCACCGCCGACCACGCCCCCGACCAGATCGTGGTCGGCTACCGGGATCCGGCCGACCTCGACGCGGTGCTCAAAGCCCTGGGAGGCGGCCGGGTGCTCAAGCGGATCGACGCCTTGAAGGCCGCTCTGGTCGAGCTCCCCGCCGGGCTCGACGCCAGCCACGCGCTGGGGCGCCTGCGCGGGAACAAGGTGCCGGGGCTCCGCTACGCCCAGCCGAACTTCAAGCACCCGCTGCCCAAGCCCCAGGGCGGCGCCGCCGTGCAGAGCCTGAGCGACCCCCTGGAGGCCCAGAAATGGGACCACGAC
>JALSRQ010000081.1 GCA_026984675.1 Thermaceae bacterium | reverse complement strand
CGACCCCGTAGTGCACTACCCCGTCCACCAGGTAGGTGGGAGCGTCGTGGGTGGTGGGGCGGATGGTCTCGACGCAGCCGCCCTGGTCCACCGCCACGTCCACGATCACCGCGCCCTCCTTCATCGTCGCCACCATCTCGCGGGTCACCAGCTTCGGGGCCTTGGCCCCGGGGATCAGCACCGCGCCGATCAGGAGGTCGGCGAACTGTACTGCCTTCTTGAGGTTGGCCTCGGTCGAGGTCAGGGTGACGAGCCGGCCGCCGAAGACGTCGTCCAGGTACTGCAGCCGCTGGTGGTTGACGTCGAGGACGTAGACCTGGGCCCCCATGCCGAGGGCGATCTTGGCGGCGTTGGAGCCCACCGTGCCGCCCCCCAGGATCACCACCGAGGCGGGGGCCACCCCGGGAACCCCGCCGAGCAGGATGCCCCGCCCCCCCAGGGGCTTTTCCAGGTAGTAGGCGCCGACCTGGGTGGCCATGCGGCCGGCGACCTCGCTCATCGGCACCAGGAGGGGAAGCGAGCCGTCTTCGAGCTGGACGGTCTCGTAGGCGATGCCGGTGACGCCGCTAGCCAGCATGGCCTCGGTGAGCTCCCGGCTCGCCGCCAGGTGGAGGTAGGTGAAGAGGACGAGGCCGGGGCGGAGGTAGGGGTACTCGCTGGGGAGGGGCTCCTTGACCTTGACCACCAGCTCGGCGCCCCAGGCCTCCTCGGCCGAGACCATCCGGGCCCCGGCGGCGGCGTACTCGGCGTCGGGCATCCCCGAGCCGACCCCGGCCCCCCGCTCGACCAGGACCTCGTGGCCGCGCCGGACCAGGCTCTCGACCCCGCCCGGGGTCATCGCCACCCGGAACTCCATGGGCTTGATCTCCTTGGGTACGCCAATCCGCATTCGGACCTCCTTCGGATTTCAGGGTATCGGGGCGGGTGCCGGCGGGAGAAGGGAGGATCCAAGGCGAACCCGGGGTTTCGCTTTGCGTTCGTTAAGTAAAAACGGGGAAAATGAGGGCGTGAGGAAGGCCGAGCTCGACGCCGTGGACCGGGCGATCCTCGCCGCGCTCGAGGCCGACGCCCGGCTCTCGTTCGCCGCCCTGGCCCGGCGGGTGGGGCTCTCCCCGCCCAGCGTCGCCGAGCGGGTGCGGCGGTTGGAGGCCGCCGGGGTGATCCGGGGCTACGGCGCCCGGGTGGACCTCGAGGCCCTCGGCTACCCGGTCACCGCCCTGGTGCAGGTCGCCGTTCCCCCCTCCCGCTACGCCAAGGTCTGGGCCTTCGCCGAGGCCACCCCCGAGGTGCGGGAGTGCTACTTCGTCACCGGCGAGGCCAGCTTCGTCGTCCGGGTGGTGGCCCGATCGATCGACCACCTCCGGGAGCTGATCGAGGCCCTGGGGGCCTTCGGCAGCACCCGCACCGCGGTGGCCCTGGCCCCGCCCCTGATCAAGTGGGGCTCGCCCCCGCCTCGGGGGGAAAGACCCGACGGATCTTGAGCTTGAAGCCGTCGCCCTCGGCGACCGCCACCAGCCGCCCCCGCCGGTCGACCAGCCCCACGTAGCCCTCGGCCGGGATCGGCAGGGGGATCCCCTGGAGCACCCGTCGCACCTCGGTGTGGGCGAGCTCGACGGTGGGGAAGGGGAGGACCTCGGTCTCGGGGATGCGGCCCTCGAGGAGACGCCCGGGCGGCACCGCCCGGGTGAGGTCCACCCGCCCCACCCGGGTGCGCACCAGCCCGGCCAGGAACGCCTTGGTGCCCAGCTTCTCGCCGAGGTCCCGGGCGAAGGCCCGGACGTAGGTCCCCGGCCCCACCACCAGCCGCACGATCGCGGTGGGGTAGCGGCCGAGCGCCGGCGGCAGCCGGACCGGTCGCCCCCGCTCGGCGATCCGCCAGCCCTCGGGGCCGGGGGCGATGCGGTGGGGGCGGGGGGCGTCCTCGAGGGCCAACAGCTCCACCTCCCGGTAGCGCACCGGGCGGGGCCCCAGCGGCACCGCCTCGCCCCGGCGGGCGGCCTCGTAGGCCCGCACCCCCCGCACCTTCACCGCCGAGTAGGCGGGGGGCACCTGGCAGGCCAGGTGGCGGAAGCCGGCCAGCGCCCTGCGGATTCCCTCCTCGTCGACCTCGGCCGGGGCCTCCTCGGTCACCGGCCCCTCGGCGTCGAGGGTCGGGGTGGTGGCCCCGAAGCTGATCCAGGCCAGGTACTCCTTCTCGTCGCCGGAGAGAAACGGGATCAGCTTGGTGTGGGGGTGGCTGGCGACGATCAGGAGGCCGGTGGCCAGGGGGTCGAGGGTCCCGGTGTGGCCGACCCGGCGGATCCCCAGGATCCTCCGGGCCTGGTCGACGACGTCGTGGGAGGTCATCCCGAGGGGCTTGTCGACGGCGAAAAGCGGCATGCCAAGGGGATTCTACTCCGGGTACCCTGGGAGGGTGGGCGAGCGGCTGCAGAAGTATTTGGCCCGGGCCGGGGTGGCCTCGCGCCGGAAGGCCGAGGCCCTGATCCGGGCCGGGCGGGTGCGGGTGAACGGCCGGGTGGCGCGGCTCGGCGAGCGCGTCCCCGAGGGGGCCGAGGTCACCCTCGACGGCCGGCCGGTGCCCCCGCCGGCCGCCCCGGTGGTGCTCGCCCTCCATAAACCCCCCGGCTACACCACCACCCGCTTCGACCCCCACGCCACACGCACCGTCTACCAGCTCCTCCCCGAGCTCCCCGGCCTGGTGCCGGTGGGGCGGCTCGACCGCGACTCCGAGGGGCTCCTCCTCTTCACCAACTGGGGGGAGCTCGCCCACCGGCTGGCCCACCCCCGCTACCGGGTGGCCAAGGTCTACCGGGTCTACAGCCGAAGGGGAACCCCCCCGGCGGCGGCCTTGCGGCGGCTCGAGCGGGGCCTCGAGGACCAGGGGGAGCGCCTCTTCGCCAAGAAGGCCCGTCCCGCGCCGGGGGGCGCGGTCCTCACCCTGACCGAGGGCAAAAAGCGCGAGGTCCGCCGGATGATGCGGGCGATCGGCCACCCCGTCCGGCGGCTGGTGCGGGTGAGGTTCGGACCGGTGCGGCTTGCCGGCCTCGCCCCCGGGCGCTGGCGGCGGCTGTCCGAGGAGGAGGTGGCGGCCCTCGCCCGGGCGGTGGGGCTTTCGCTGGAGGCGCCCCGGTGGCGGCGGCCCTGATCCTGGCCGGGGTCGCCCTCCTCTACCTGGGGGGCGAGCTCCTCGTCCAAAACGCCGTCCGCCTGGCCCGGGGGCTGGGGACCAGCCCGCTGGTCGTGGGGCTCACCGTGGTCGCCTTCGGCACCTCGGCCCCCGAGCTCGCGGCCAGCCTGGCGGCGGCGATCGGGGGGGCCCCCGAGGTGGCCTACGGCAACGTGGTGGGCTCCAACGCCGCCAACCTGGGGCTCGTCCTGGCCCTGGCCGCCCTCCTTCGCCCGGTGCCGGCCCGGGCCCGTTTTCTTCGGCGGGAGCTTCCCTTCATGGCGGCGGGAACGGGGCTTTTGATCGCGGTGGCCGCCGACGGCCGGGTGTCCCGGATCGAGGGGGGCTTTTTGCTCTTGCTCCTTTTCCTTTACCTCTTCGTCCTGCTCCGGGACCGGGAGCCGCCCGAGGTCGAGGCCGAGTTCGCCGGGGAGTACCCCTCCGCCGGCGGCCGCGTCGGGGGGCGTCTTTTGCTGGTGGCGTTCGGGGTGCTCCTCCTCACCCTGGGGGCCCACGCCCTGGTCGCGGGAGCGGTGGCCGGCGCCCGGGCGCTGGGGGTCGGCGAGCGCTTCCTGGGGCTCAGCGTGGTGGCGGTGGGCACCGGCCTCCCGGAACTGGCCGCCGCCCTGGTCGCCGCCCGGAGGGGCGAGGGGGACGTGCTCCTCGGCAACCTGGTGGGCTCGAACGTTTTCAACCTGCTCGGCGTCCTGGGGGCGGTGGCCCTGGTGCGCCCCCTTTCCCTGGCGGGGCCGCCGGGGCCCGAGCTTTGGGGCCTGGTCGCCCTCACCCTGGTGGCCTGGCGCTTCCTCTGGACCGGGATGCGGCTCGGGCGGCGGGAGGGGGTGGCGCTCCTCGCCGGTTACCTCGCCTGGCTGGTGGCCGCCCACGGGTAGGCCCGGGCGCCGGCCGGCGCCCGGGCCCGGGAACCCTTCGCTAGCGGGGGGAGGACCCCCGCCGGGGCGGCCCCACCTCCCGCTGGTGGGGGGTGGGGACGTACTGCACGCTGGGTCGGCCCATCTGGGGCTGGGGGTAGAGCTCCATGAGCTCGTAGACCTCCTTCGGCATCTCGGTCTTGACCGGGAGGCCGAGCTCACGCGCGAAGTCGGCGAAGATCGGGTAGTCGTGGGTCCAGGTGCCCTGGGAGAGGGTGTCGGCGACCCGCTCGGCCTCCTCGGGGGGGAGCTTGCCCTCGAGGAGCTCGACCACGAACCCCTTGACCTGCTTCAGGGCCTTCTTGGAGACGTCGGCGTAGATCAGGGTCTGGTCGTCGACGTCCTTGGGCTCCTTTTGCTCCAGGACCTTGACGATCGAGGCCGCCGGGTACTGCCCCAGCTGGGGGTCCACCGGCCCGAGGACGGCGTGCTCGTCCATCACGATCTCGTCGGCCCCCAACGCGATCAGGGTGCCGCCCGACATGGCGTAGTGGGGGACGAAGACGGTGACCTTGGCGGGGTGCTGCTTGAGCGCCCGGGCGATCTGCTCGGCGGCCAGCACCAGGCCCCCGGGGGTGTGGATGATCAGGTCGATGGGGACCTGGTCGTCGGTCATCCGGATCGCCCGCAGCACGTGCTCGGAGTCGTCGATGGTGATGAACCGCGAGAAGGGGATGCCGAGGAAGCTGATCGCCTCCTGACGGTGGATCAGGGTGATCACCCGTGAGCCGCGCTTTTTCTCGAGCTCGGCCATCTTGCGGGCCCGCGCCGCCAGCAGCGCCTGCTGCTGCATGTACGGCGTGAGCATCGAGAAGATGATGAAGAGCCAAAAGAGCAACGATATCGGGTCCATGCCCGCCTACCTCCCTTCCCCTAGCTTAACGAACGTGTGCCAGAAGGGCGTCGCCCGGTACCGCCGTCGTTCGGCCAAGAGCGGCGCCAGCGCGGCCCCCACCGCGAATCCCCCGGCGTGGGCCCACCACGCCACCCCGGGAAGGCCGGCGAGGCCGTAGACGAACTGGATCAGCAGCCAATAGCCCAGGTAGACCGCGGCCGGCAGCCAGAAGAAGAAGGGGAGGACGAACCAGAAGAAGGTCAGGACCTGGGCTCCTGGGAAGAAGACGAAGTAGGCCCCGAGCACCCCCGAGATGGCCCCCGAGGCACCGACCATCGGGATCGGCGAGAGGGGGGTGACCGCCGCCTGGGTTAGGGCGGCCCCCACCCCGGCGGCCAGGTAGAGCAGGAGGTAACGGCCGCTCCCCAGCCGGCCTTCCACCGGCGGGCCGAAGATCCAGAGGAACCACATGTTCCCCAGCAGGTGGGCGACCCCGCCGTGCAGGAACATGGCGGTGAACACCCGGGGGAACTCCGCCAGGGGGGCCTGGTGGAAGGCGAGGGGCACGAACCCCAGGGCCTGGACCGACCAGGCCAGGTGGCCGGGGCCCCCGACCGCCTGCCACAGGAAGGCGAGGACGTTGGCCAGGAGGAGCAGCTGGGTGGCCGGGGCCGGAGGCCGCGGAAGGCTGTCGCCGATCGGGATCACGTCGTGCTTCCTTCGCGCAGGAGGGCGGCCAGCTGCCAGCTGGCGGCGAGCTCCAGCCCGAAGACCATCGCGGTGGGCAGCGCCGCGCCCCAAAGCGCTCCGGCCAGCACGCCGGAAAGCCCCAGCACCCCGCCGGAAAGCTGAGGGGCGACCGCCACCATCAGAAGCAGGAGGAAGAGCCCGTAGTAGGCGTAGCGGTAGGGGGCCAGTTCCTTGAGCCAGAGGGCGGCGAGGGGCAGGGCCGCGAGCTCCCTAAGGAGTTCGATGGGGTAGTGGAGGGCGGCGGCCACCGTCTCGGCCCGGGCGCTGCCCTGGCGGAGCTCGGCGAGGAAGCCGAGCAACCCGGCGTAGCCGAAGAGCAGGGGGTTGGCCAGCATCAGGAAGCCGAACAGCCCTAAGGCGAAGGCGAGCTCCTCGGGGGTGGCCTGGGCGAAGGCCACCGCCCCCAGCACCAGGGCGAAGGCGAAGAGCAGGAACCAGAGCCAGGCCAGGACCTTCCTCATGGCTTACCCTCCCCGAGCTTGAAGGGGTGGGTGACGGCGTAGAGGTCGGGGGAGAAGGGATGGCTGTAGCTCACCGTGCCGGCCACCACGTCGCCGGGTTGGAGCTCCTGGCTCCCGGGCTTTAGCGACAGCGTGACCCTCACCGAGGACCGGGGGGGCAGGGTGAGGTTGAGCGGGACCGCCGCCAGCGCGTAGCCCTTCTCCTTGCTCTTGGGCCCGGGGGTAAAGACCACCGTCTGGTCCACCAGGTGGAGGGGGACGAAGCCGGGGTTGTAGAGCTCGAGGACCACCGCCTGCTTCTTCTTTTCGTACTGGGCCCCCACCACCACCGGCGAGGGGGGGACGGCGGTCAGGGCCCCGCGGGTGCGCGACGCCTGGAGGAACGCCCCGGCGCCGAGCCCGACCAGCAGGGCCACCACGAGGGAAACGACCAAGCTACCCGCAATATTCCTCATACTTACCACCTCACTTTACATGAGGGATAATGGCTCATTAAGGTTTATTTGTCAAGAGTGATAAAAGGAATCCTGCGCCGTGCCTGCTAAAGCACGGCGCAGGGGGCGGTCCGGGGCTACTCGCCGAAGAGGCGGTCGAAGGCCCGGCGGCCGCCCTCCTTGGGCTTGGCGCGGTAGAGCCCGCCCCGGACCTCGACGCGGCCCTCGGCGAGGAGGGCCTCGAGGGCCTCCCTCAGCTCCTTTTTGGAGAGCTCCTCGCCCTCCTCGTCGAGCCAGCGCACGATCTCCCGCTCGCCGGCCCAGCCCAGCCGCTCGATGGCCCGGAGCACCCAGCCCTTGGCGTCCATGCCCCGATTGTAGGCTAGGGGTATGAAGCCCTGCCGGGTCGGCACCTCGGGCTACTTCTACCGGGGCTGGAAGGGGGTCTTCTACCCCGAGGACCTGCCGCTTTCCCGCTATTTCGAGCACTACCAGCGGGTCTTCGACACCGTGGAGCTGAACGCGAGCTTCTACCGCTTCCCCACCCCGGGGGCGGTGCGGCGCTGGTACCGCGAGGCGGGGGCGGGGTTCCTCTACGCGGTCAAGGTCCACCGCGAGATCACCCACCTGAGGAAGTTCGCCGACCCCGCCCGGGTGCGCGACTTCTACGAGGCGGTGTCGGGGTTGGGGGAGAAGCTGGGGCCGGTGCTCTTCCAGCTCCCGCCCCGGTTCGCCTACCGCCCCGAGCACCTGGAGCGGGTGCTCGCGGTGCTCGATCCCGACTTCAAGAACGCCATCGAGTTTCGCCACCCCTCCTGGTGGCGGGAGGAGGTCTACGCCGCGCTGCGGGCGGCGGGGGTCGCCTTCGTGGCGGTGAGCGCCCCCGGTCTCCCCGAGGAGCGGGTGGCCACCGCCTTCGTCTACCTCCGCTTCCACGGCCGGAGCGCCTGGTACCGCTACGACTATTCCAGGGAGGAGCTCGCCCCCTGGGCCGACTTCGCCCGCGGCCGGGAGGCCTACGCCTACTTCAACAACACCGACGCCGGCCACGCGCCGGCCAACGCCCTGACCTTCCGGGAGCTTCTATGCCGGTAGTCCACGAGCACTCGGCGGGCGGCGTCCTGGTCAAGGACGGCCGGGTTCTCTTGATCCGCACCCAAAACCTCCGGGGGGAGGAGGTCTGGACCTTTCCCAAGGGGCTGGTGGAGCCCGGCGAGAGTCCTCGCGAGGCCGCCCTCCGGGAGGTCTTCGAGGAGACCGGGTACGAGGCCGAGGTGCTCGGCCCGCTGGGGGCCACCGAGTACTGGTTCGTGCGGGAGGGGCGGCGGGTGAAGAAGCGGGTCGACTGGTTCCTGATGCGGCCCCTCAAGCGGGTCAAGGAGCCCGACTGGGAGGTGGCCGGCGTTGAGTGGGTGGGGTTGGAGGAGGCCGCCCGGCGCCTCCGCTACCGGAGCGATCGGGCCCTCTTGGAGCGGGTGCGGGAGGCCCTGGGTGGCGATCGCTAGCCTGCTCGCCGCCTACCGCCGGGGGGCGCTCGATCCCGAACGGGTGATCGCTTCCGCCGGTGAGGCCGCCCGGGCCCCGGTCTTCCTCAACCGCACCCCGGAGCTCTGGCGCCCCCTTCGCCGGGGCCCGCTCTTCGGGGTGCCGCTGGCGATCAAGGACAACCTGGCGGTGGCCGGCCGCCCCACCCCGGCGGGGTCGCCGGTGCTCGCCGAGGGCGAGCCCGCCCGCCGGCACGCCGCCGCCCTCGAGCGGCTCCTCGAGGCCGGCGCGGCGATCCTGGGCCGGACCCACATGACCGAGTTGGCCTACTCCGGGCTGGGTCTGAACCCCCACCACCCCCGGCTGGAGAACCCCCGGTGGCCGGGGAGGGTGCCGGGGGGCTCCTCCTCGGGGTCGGCAGCGGCGGCGGCGATGGGGACGGTGCCGGCGGCGGTGGGCACCGACACCGGCGGGTCGGTGCGGATTCCCGCCGCCTTCCAGGGGCTTTTTGGCTTCAAGCCCACCAACGGCCTGGTGCCCACCCGGGGGGTGGTGCCGCTCTCGCCGACCCTGGACACGGTGGGGCCGATCGCCGCCAGCCTGGAGGACGCCTGGCGGGTGTTCCTGGCGCTGGCGGGCTGGCGGGACGCCCCCCTCCCCGCGATCGAGCGTCCCCTCCGGCTGGCGGTGCCCCGGGGCCTTAGGCTCGCCCCCGAGGTGGCCGAGGCCTTCCAGGGGGCGGTCGGCCGCCTGGTCCGGGCCGGCCACCGGGTCGAGGAGGCCGAGCTCCCCGAGCTCGACGAGATCCGCCGCCTCTACCGCGCCCACGGGGCCCTGGCGGCCCACGAGGCCTTCCGCCTCTACCGCGACCTGGTCGAGCGCGAGGGCGACCGGATGGACCCCCGGGTGGCGGCCCGGATCCTCGCCGCCGGCCGCTTCACCGAGGACGACTTCGCCCTCGTCCGGCAGGCCCACGAGCGCCTGCCGGTGGTGTTCTGGCGGCGGCTCTTGGGCGTCGACGCGGTGGCGCTCCCCACCGTGCCGGTGCCGCCGCCCCGGTTCGCCGACCTGGCCGAGGACGAGGCCTACTTCCGGACCAACGCCCGGGTGCTCGCCCACACCATGCCGTTTAACTTCCTAAAGGGGCCGGCGATCTCCCTGCCCCTCGCCCCCGGTCAGGGGTTGATGCTGGCCGCCCCGCCGGGGAGCGACCGCCAGCTCTTCGCCCTGGCCCGGGCGGTGGAGGCGGCGCTTTGAGCCGCGAGCTCGAGGGGGAGCTCCTCCCTTCGCTGATCACCGGCGGGGCCGGCGACGACCCCGCCGGGGTGATGACCTACACGGTGGTGGGGGCGACCACCGGGTTCGGCCAGCTCTGGCTTTTGGTGCTCTCGACCCCGATCCTGGCCGCCGCCACCGCCATGGCCGGACGGGTGGCGCTGGCCGCCCAGGACGGCCTGGCCGACGTTTTGAAACGCCGGGCGGGGGGCGGGGTCGCCCTTTTGGTGGTCGGGTTGCTGGCGCTCGCCAACGGCTTCACCATCGCCGCCGACTCCGCTGCGGTGGCGGCGGTCTTGGGCTGGCTCACCGGCCGGCCCTGGACGCTCTTCGTCCTGCCCCTGCTGCTCCTCCTGGCGGCCCTGGTCCTGGCCGGGTACGGCCCCCTGAAGCGGGCGTTGCTGGTCCTCACCTCGGCCCTCCTCGCCTACCTGGCGGCGGCGGTGCTCGCCCATCCCGACCCCGCCGCCCTCCTGGCCGGCCTTTGGCCCCGGCTGGGGTCGGGGGCGTGGACCGCGGCGGCCCTCGGTCTGCTGGGGACCACCATCTCGCCCTACCTGCTCTTTTGGCAGGCCGGCGAGGAGGTTGAGGAGCTCCGCCGTTCGGTCACCATCCGCCCCCAACGGGCCGACCTCGGGGCCTTTTGGGGGATGGCCTACTCCAACCTGATCGCGGCCGCCATCGTGGTGGCCTCGGCCGTCGCCTTCCACGGCCGGCCCCCCCAGACGGTGGTCGAGGCCGCCCGGGCCCTCGCCCCCCTGGGGGACTGGGGGCCGCGGCTCTTCGCCATCGGCCTCCTGGCCTCGGGGCTCTTGGCCCTGCCCACCCTGGCCGGCGCCACCGCCTACGCGGTGGCCGAGCTCTTTGGCTTGCCCGAGGGGCTTGGGGTGCGGCCGGCCGCCGCCCGGGGGTTCTACCTAGTCTTCGTCCTGGGGCTTTTTGGGAACGGGGCGATCGCCCTTTTGCCCGGGTTCCACCCCGCCCAGGCGCTCTTTCTTAGCCAGGTCCTCGACGGCGCCCTGCTCCCCCTGATGCTGGCGGTGTTGCTCTGGCTTTCCAACGACCGGCGGGTGGTGAAAACCCCGAACCCCGTCTGGGTCAACCTCTTCGGGGTTCTGGGCGGGTTATTGGCGCTGGCGGCCGCCGTGCGGGCGCTAAGCTAGGGCATGCGCCGTCCCACCCGCAAGCTGGCCCCCGGCGAACGGCTCGGCCGCAAGGAGCTTTTGGCGATCGGGGTCGGGGGGATGATCGGCGGCGGCATCTTCTCGGTGCTGGGGCTCACCGTCGCCCTCGCCGGTCGCGCCGCCCCCCTGGCGTTCCTCCTGGGCACCCTGGTGGCCCTGGCGGCGGGGTACTTTTTCGTCCGCCTCGCCCTTTTCTTCCGCGACGACGGCGGGGTCTTCACCTTCGTTCGGGCCGCCTGGCCGCGGCGCCCGGAGCTCTCGGCCCTGGCGGGCTGGGTGCTGCTCGCGATGTACGTGGGGACGCTGGCGCTCTACGCCTACACCTTCGCGGCCTACGGGGCCGACCTCCTGGGCGAGCCCCAAAACCCTTCGCTCCGGGTCTTTTTGGCCCTCGGGGTGCTCGGGTTCTTTGCCCTCATTAACCTCGAGGGCGTCCGCGCCAGCGGCACCACCGAGGACCTCATGGTCTACACCAAGCTCCTGATCCTCGGCCTCTTCGGGGTCATTGGGCTTTTCCGGGCCGACTACGGGCGGTTTTGGCCCCTCTTCGACCGGGGGGTGCCGGCGGTCTTTTTGGGGGCGGCGGTGATCTTCGTGGCCTTCGAGGGGTTCGAGCTGGTGGCCAACGCGGTCGAGGAGACCCGCGACCCCAAGCGCGACCTCCCCTTCGGGGTCTACGGCTCGATCCTGGTCACCGGCACGGTCTACGTGCTGCTGGCGGTGGTGGCGGTGGGGGCCCTCTCGGTGGCCGAGATCCGGGCCGCCAGCGACTACGCCCTGGCCCGGGTGGCCGAACCGGTCTTGGGGCCGGCGGGGCGCTACCTCATCGCCCTGTCGGCGCTGCTCGCCACCAGCTCGGCGATCAACTCGACCCTCTTCGGGGCCAGCCGGATGACCGCCGAGATGGGGGAGGAGGGCTCGCTGCCCGGCGTCTTCGCCCGCCGCGACGCCAAGGGCGTGCCCTGGTTCGGGGTGGTGGGGCTGGCGGCGGCGGCGGGGGCGTTCGCGGTCCTCGGGACCCTGGCCCTGATCGCCGAGTTCTCAAGCCTCACCTTCCTTTTGGTGGTCCTCCTGGTGGCCCTGGCCGGCTGGCGCCTGCGGGACCGGGCGGGCCTTTCGCCCGCCCTTTCCCTCGTCGCCCTGGCCCTGGTGGCGCTGGTGCTGCTCGCGCTCCTCGGCTACCTGGCCGGGCGGAACCCCGCCGAGCTGGCGGTCCTGGCGGCGGTCTACGCGGCGCTGGCCCTCGCCGCCCTGGCCTACGCCGGGCGGCGAGGGGGCGGCAGGCGGTAGGCGTGGGAGAGGAGCTCCGCCATCGGGTCCCCCACCGTGGCCAGCCTCGAGGGGAGGGTCCGCAGGGTGAACGCCTCGGGGCTCAGTCCGCCCCGCTCCAGCTCCTCCCAGGCGAGCGGGGTGCTCACCGGGGCCCCGGGACGGGCCCGGACGGTGTAGGGGGCGGCGGTGTTGCGGCCGTAGCCGTTTTGGGCGTAGTCGATCTGCACCCCATCTCCGGCGTGGGAGCGCCCCTTGGGGACCCGGATCCAGCCGTGGCGGGCCTCCAGCGCCTGGGCGAAGGCCCGGGCCCAGGCCCGCACCTCGGCGTGGGTTTTCTCGGGGACCAGGGGAACCCAAAGGTGAAGCCCCCGGCCCCCCGAGGTCTTGGCCCAGGCCCGGAGCCCCCGGGCCTCGAGCTCCTGGCGGATGAGGAGGGCGGCCTCGACCACCCGTTCGAAGCCCACCTCGCCGGGGTCGAGGTCGAGGACCAGCCGGTCGGGCCGGCCCAGATCGGGCAGCCGGGCGTTCCAGCCGTGGAACTCGACCGCCGCCTGGTTGGCGAGCCAGACCAGCTGGGCCTCGTCCTCGGCCAGGATCAAGGGCACCCGGCCGGTGCGGCTCTTGGGGTTGAAGAACACCCGGGGGAACCAGGCGGGGGCGTGGGCGGGGAGCTTTCGGCGGTAGAAGCAGCCGCCCTCAAGCCCGTCGGGGCACTGGTAGAGGGTGAGCGGGCGGCCCCGGAGGTGGGGTAGGAGGAAGCCGGCGACCGCACGGTAGTAGGCGAGCAGGTCGCCCTTGGTGATCCCGGAGTCGGGGAAGAAGACCTTGTCGAGGTTCTTGACCTCGACCGCCCGTCCGGCCACCCGCCACACCGTCGGCATCGGCCCCAGGATAAGGTAAGGGCATGCGCGAGGCCTTCCGGGAGGTCTGGAAGAACCCCTACGTGCGGGTGCTGGTTGCCCTGGGCCTCGCCTACCTGGTCGGCTACCTGGTCTGGCGCACCTGGTCGGTGTGGTGGGTGACCCTGGTCTCGGCGCTGCTGGCGGCGCTGGTGCGGCCGGCGATGGTCTTCTTCCAGCGCCGGGGGGCCCCCAAGGCGATGGCCTACGCCCTGGTGGTCCTCCTCCTCCTTGCCTTCCTGGTGGCGTTCTGGCTCGGGCTGGTGGCGGTGGTCGGCCAGCTCTCCGGGCTGGTGGGCAGCCTGCCGGAGGAGGTCGCCCGCGGGGCCCGCGAGCTGAAGGCCCTCTGGGAGCGGATCGGGGCCTGGGTGCCGGGCTGGGCCCGGCCCTACTTCGAACGCCTCCCCGAGGACCTCGCGGCCCTCGTCCAGCAGCTCTCCCAGGGGGCCCTGGCCGCCCTCGGGCGCTGGGTGCAGTCGGGGTTGATCCCCACCCTCGCCGCCCTGCTGGGCGGGGCGGTGGACCTGGTGGTGGGGTTCTTCCTCCTGCTCTACTTCCTCTGGGACGGCGACGCCATGCTGCAAAACCTCTACCGCCGCACCCCCCCGGCCTACCGGGGGTTCCTGCGTGCCTTCGGCGAGAAGCTGGAGCGGGCGGTGGTCGGCTACTTCCGGGGCCAGCTCACGGTGGCCGCCAGCATGGGCCTTTTGGTGGGGGTCGGGCTCTTCCTCTTGGGCCTGCCGATGCCGGCGGTGACCGGGTTTCTGGTGGCGGTCTTCGAGCTCATCCCCTTCCTGGGGGTGGCGCTGGGGATGACCTTCACCGCCCTCGCCGCCCTCAGCCTGGGCTGGGGGGCGGTGGTCACCGCCCTGCTGGTCTTCGTGGTCGCCGGCGAGTTCGAGGGCCACGTGCTGGCCCCCTTGATCATGGCCCGGGCCACCCAGCTCCACCCGGTGACCGTGCTGCTCGCCCTCCTGGTCGGGGCCGAGCTGGGGGGGCTGGTGGGGGCGCTGGTGGTGATCCCCCTGGTGGCCCTGGCCAAGGCCCTGGCCGAGGACTACTTTTTCCACCCCGCCGGGGGTTAGGCCTCTTCCTCTTCGGCCGGCGGGAAGATCGCGTCGATCTCGGCCAGGGTGGCCTGGTCGAGGGCGACCTCGAGGGCCCGCAGGTTCTCCTTAAGCTGCTCGGGGCGGGTGGCCCCGGTGATCGCCGAGCTCACCTCGGGCCGCCGGAGCACCCAGGCCAGGGCGAGCTGGGCCCGGCTCACCCCCAGCCGGTCGGCGATCGCCTTCAAGCGCCGGACCCGCTGGCGGTTCTCCTCGGTGAGCAGCTTCTCCCTCAAGGGCTCGTACTCGGTGAGCCGGGCCCCCGGGGGCAGGCCCTCGTCGTACTTTCCGG
>JALSRQ010000080.1 GCA_026984675.1 Thermaceae bacterium | reverse complement strand
GTTGGGGGGGGGGGAGGGGGGCCAGGACCATGTTCATGTCGCGTCCGGCCTGCACCGGCGGCATCTCGACGGTGGCGATCTCCTTGAGGTCCTCGGCGACCCGGTCGAGGATCTTTCGGCCGAGCTCGGGGTGGGCCATCTCCCGGCCCCGGAACATGATCGTCACCTTGACCTTGTGGCCGTCCTCGAGGAACCGCCGCACGTGCTTGAGCTTGGTCTGGTAGTCGTGCTCGCTGACCTTGACCCGGAACTTGATCGCCTTTTGCTCCTGGCGCTTTTGCTTTTTGCGGCGCTCCTTCTCCTGCTGCTGCTGCTCGTAGCGCCACTTGCCGTAGTCGAGGATCTTGGCCACCGGGGGCTTGGCGGCGGGGCTCACCAAAACCAGGTCGAGGCCCTTTTCCCGGGCGATCCGAAGGGCCTCGCGGGTATCGACGATCCCCAGTTGTGTCCCCTGTTCATCGACCAAGCGCACCTGCCGGACGCGGATTTCCTCGTTGATCCTGTGCTCCCTGATTCAGCATCACCTCCAAGAGCGCTTCACCGAACGCTCAGAAACTACCGGCCCTAAGTCTATGCGGGCGACGGCTAGCGGCGCAAGCGGAAGTAGGCTGGGGGCGTGATCCGGATCGTCCTGGTGGAACCCGAGATTCCCCAGAACACGGGCAACGTGGCCCGCACCACGGTGGCCCTTGGGGCCGAGCTCCACCTGGTCCGCCCCTTTGGCTTCCGCTGGGGAGACCCCAGGATGCGGCGGGCCGGGCTCGACTACTGGAAGCACCTGAACCCCTTTCTCCACGACTCCCTCGAGGCCTTCCTCGAGTTCCTTCCGGAGGGCGCCCGGGCCTTCGCCTTCAGCGCCCGCGCCGAGCGCTCGCTCTACCGGGTGGGCTTCGAGCCGGGCGACTGGCTCCTCTTCGGCTCCGAGACCCGGGGGCTGCCGGGGGCGGTGCGCTCGCGTTTCCCCGCTCTAAGGATCCCCACCCCCGGGCCGGTGCGCTCCCTGAACCTGGCGGTGGCGGTGGGGGTGGCCGCCTTCGAGGCCTACCGCCAGATCACCGGCGAGGGGCGGCCTTCCCGGCCAGGAAGGCGAGCGCCTCCTTGAGCACCGCCACCCCCTTCTCAAACTCGGGGATCAGCACGTGCTCGTAAGGGGTGTGGTCGAGGGCCGAGTCCCCCGGTCCGTAGGCCACCATCGGCACCGGCCAGTGGGGGGCCAGCACGTTCATGTCGGAGGTCCCGGTCTTGAGCTTGAAGACCGGCCGGCCCCCGAGCTTGCGGATGCCGTAGCGGAACGCCCGCGAAAGCGGCGTGTCCTTGGCGCCCTGGTAGGCGACCTCCTTGCCCCAGAAGCGGAACTCCAGCGTCGGCGGGGCGAAGGATAGCAGCTTCTGGATGGCCGCCTCGGGCGAGAGCCGGGGGGGCAGCCGGAGGTCAAAGAAGAGCTCGGCCCGCTGGCGCATCTCCGGCTGTTCGACCCGGAAGTCGCGGAGCGAGTACTGCACCTGGTCGAAGGGGCGCTGGCCGATGTTGTAGGCCTCGGCCCAGGACTTCACCGCCACGAAGTAGCTGATCAGCTCCTCGGCGGCGTTGGGCTCGTGGTGGGCGGAGTGAAAGTGGTCCTTCTCGCGTTCCACCCGGACCAAAAGCCGCCCCTTGTAGCCCAGGGTGATCCCCTCCCACCCCGAGGGCTCGCCGATGATCGCCCACTTGGGGGCAAGTTGCTTGGCCACGTAGCGGGCGCCCTTGGAGGAGGGGGCCTCCTCCTCGGTGGCCCCCACCAGGTGCAGGGTGAGCCGCTCCTTTAGCGCCTCGGGAAGGCCGCCCACCGCCAGGGTGAAGGCGGCGAAGGGTCCCTTGGCGTCCACCGCCCCCCGGCCGAAGAGCTTGTCGCCCTCGAGGCGGACCGGAACCTCGCCGGGGACGGTGTCGATGTGGCCGACCAGGGCGACCTCGAGGGGGCCCTTTCCCCAGACCCCCCGGGCGTTGTCGGCCTCGTCCACCCAGGCCTCGATCCCCATCGCCTTCATGCCGCGCACGAAGTGCTGGGCGACCAGGCGCTCCTGGCCGGAGGGCGAGGGGATCTCCAGCGCTTCCTTCAGGTAGCGGATCGGCTCGGTGCGGGGGTCGTAGGAAAGCGGGGGGAGGCTCATAGGATCTCCTTAGGCCCGTAGCTTGGGGTCTTTGTTCCGCGGGCTACACGCTACAAGCCACGAGCTATTCACCAAGCACCTCCCCCACCGCTTGGGCGGCGCGGAGGAGTTCCTCCTCGGTCACCACCACCGGGGGCAGAAAGCGCATCACGTTCGGCCCCGCCTGGATGGAGAGGATCTTGTGCTCCTCGGCGAGGCGCTTTAGGTAGGGGGCGGCCTTCTCCTTGAGCTCGACCCCCACCATCAGGCCGAGCCCCCGAACCTCGCGGATCTTCTTGCTTTCGATTTTTCGAAGGGCTTCCATGAAGATCTGGCCGAGCCTTTCGGCCCGCTCCCAAAGGCGCCCTTCGACCACGGCTTGAATCGCCGCGGTGCCTGCCGCCATCGCCAGGGGGTTGCCGCCGAAGGTGGAGCCGTGGGCGCCCTTCGGTACTTTGTCGGCCACCGCGTCGGTGGTGATCATGGCCCCGAGGGGGAAGCCGCCGCCGAGGGGTTTGGCGAGGGTTAGGATGTCCGGCACCACCCCGAAGTGCTCGAAGGCGAAGAGTCGGCCGGTGCGGCCGAGGCCGGTCTGGATCTCGTCGAGGACGAGGAGGGCGCCCCTTTGTTCGGTGATCGTCCGTGCGGCCTTGAGAAACTCGGGATTTGCCGGGCGCACTCCGCCCTCGCCCTGGATGGGCTCGAGGATCACCGCCGCGGTCTCCTCGTCCACCGCCGCTTCGAGAGCCTCGACATCGTTATAGGGGATGAACTCGACCGGTTCTACAAGCGGCTTGAAGGGCTCCCGGTACTTCTTTTCCCAGGTCACCGAGAGCGAGCCAAAGCTCCGCCCGTGAAAGGAGCGCATGGCGGCGACGAACTTCTTTTTCCCGGTCGCCGCCCGGGCGAACTTAAGGGCGGCCTCCACCGCCTCGGTCCCCGAGTTGGTGGGGAAGACCCGGGTGAGG
>JALSRQ010000079.1 GCA_026984675.1 Thermaceae bacterium | reverse complement strand
CGACCCCCCGTCCCGCCAGCCAGGCGGCCTGGTCGAAGCCCCCCGGGTTGCGGGGGCGCCGGGGACGGACCAGCCGGCCCTCGAGCCGGAGCCAGCCGTCGGCCGGACGGGGGAAGAGCTCGGGGTAGACCGGCCCCCTCGCCGGGTAGAGGAAGCCCTGGCGGTAGGGGCCGGCGAGCACCGCCGTCCGGCCGTAGTCGCCGGCGTAGGGGTTGGGGTGGAGCAGGACGCTGGCCAGCCCGACGCCGAGCCCCAGCAGGTAGGCCCAGCGCCCCCGGCCGAGGATGGCGGCCGCCGCCGCCGCCCAAAGCCCCAGGGGCAGCCCCAGCCAGGCGGCCGCCAGGCTGCCGAGGGCGAGGGCGTAGACCGGGGGCAAGGGCTAGGGTTCCACCAGCGGCCGGAGGGTTTTTAGGAGCCGGGGGCCCACCCCGGGGACCCGGGCGAGGTCCCCAAGGCGGAGGTAGGGGCGGTGGGCGACGATCCTTCGGGCCAGCTTGGGGCCGACCCCGGGCAGCGACTCCAGCTCGGCCAGCGAGGCCCGGTTGAGCGAGACCTTCTCGGGCGCGTAGGCGGTCACCGTGAGGCGGGCGGGGGCGAAGCGGACCGCCAGGTGGGGCCAAAGGCCCAGGCCCCCGAAGGCCAGCACCGCCAGGACCAGGGCGAGGAAGAGCCGGTCCTCTAGAGGTCGGCGACCTTCCATTCCACCAGCAGGAGGCCGAGTCCCCCGAGGACGACCCCGGTGAGCAGCCAGGGGTCGGTCTCGGGGAAGAGGAAGTAGAAGGCCACGGTGTAGGCCAGGGTGAGCAGGGCGAGCAGCTTGAGGGGGATCCTTAGGGGGTTGGCGGGGGCCGGCCGGGCGGCCTCCTCGACCCCGGCCGGGGCCGGCGGGGGCTCCTCCTCGGGGACCAGCGGGGGCCGTTCGGCGGCCTCGGGGACCGGCTCGGGCTCCGGTTCCGGTTCTGGGACCGGCTCGGGGGCCGGCGCCTCGGCGGCGGCCTCGGGCGGCGGCGCGGGCGCCGGCTCGGGTGCCTTGGGCTCCTCCACCGCGGTGAGCTCGCCGCGGCGGGCCTTGCCCACGTAGCCCTTCACCCCCTCGAAGAAGAGCTTGAGCTCGCCGAGGTCGAAGCCGGCGATCGAGGCCTCGATGAAGGCGGCCTCCTTGCCGGCGACCACCAGTTTGCCGCCCTTGGCGCTGGAGACCCGGCGGATCTCCTTCAAGGGCGCCCTCTCCACCCCCTCGGGGCCGACGTAGATGAGCTCGCTCTGGGTTACCGCAAACAGCCCGGACTCCCCCTTGAGCTCGCTCAACACCGGCTCCCGGGTGGCCTCCTTGAGCCTCGCTTCCAGGTTCATGCCCCTCATTGTACGCGAGCGCCCCTGGTATCGTGGGCGAAGGATGGACGAGGTGCGCTTTCGACTGGTCACCGGCACCGACCCCGACCTCTTCCAGGAGCGGCTGAACCGGGCGGTCGAGGAGCTGCCCGAGGGGGCGGTGTTGGTCGACGTCAAGTTCGCCGCCGCCGGCGAGGGGGGGCGGACGGTCTTCGCCGCGCTGCTCTACTACAAGAAGGTCGAGCCGTGGAAGGACTGATCCGCCTGGAGCTTTTGGGCCGGCTCCCCGAGGACCTGCCGCCCTCGCCGGGGGCCGAGCTGGTGATCTACCTGGCGGCCCGCCCCGGCTGGCGCTCGCTGGCCGAGGTGCGGGCGGTGGTGCCGCCGCTCGCCGAGGCCCTGGCGGCGGTCAAGGGGACCCGCTACGACCCTTTCCTCGAGGCCCACGGCAGCGAGTTCCGGCTGCGGGCCGAGACCGACGTGGTGGCGTTCTGGCAGGAGGCCTACCGCGACCTCGACCAGGTCCGCGCCCTCTACGGCGAGCTCGCCGCCGGCTTTGAAAGCCCCCTCCCCGAGTTCCGCGCCTGGCTCGCCGCCGAGCGCCAGGAGACCCTGCGGGGGCTCTGGGGCACCGCGGTGGGGCGGGCCGCCGCCCTCCTCGACCGGCGCCGGGCCGACGAGGCGGCCCGCCTGCTCGAAGCGATGGAGGCGGCCTACCCCCTGGAGCCCCGCACCGCCCTCGACCTCGCCGACCTCTACTGGCGGCTGGGCCGGCCGGCCGACACCGCCCGGGTGCTCGAGGCGGTCCTCGATCGGCTCGACGAGCGCACCCGCCCCCGGGCCGAGCTCAACCTGGGGGCGGCGCTGGTCCGGGCCGGGAGGGTGGAGGAGGGCCGGGGCCGCCTCGAGGCCCTGGTGGGGACCGAGTACGACGAGCGCTACTGGGCGCTTTTGCACCTGGGGGGCCTGGAGGTCCTCACCGGCGAGCCCGAGCGGGCCGGGGAGCGGGCCCGGGAGGTGCGGGAGGTGGCCGAGCGGGTGGGGGCCAGCGACCTCTACCTGATGGCCCTCCTGCTGGAGGGGGAGGCCCTGATCCGCCGGGGCCGGGCCCAGGAGGCCGCCGCCGGGCCGCTGGCCTTGGCCATGGGGTTCCAGGAGTTCCTCGGCCAGCCGTTCACCCCGGTGAGCCTGGCCCTGCTCGCCGAGGCCCAGGCGCGTTGGGGCAAGGGCAAGCGGAAGCCGCTGGAGCTCGCCGAGAAGGCCTACCGCCGGGCGGTCGAGCTCCGCGACCCCTACGGCGCCAGCCGGGCGCTCTTCGCCTGGCACCTGGCCAGCGGCGACCCCGACAAGCTCGAGGCCGCCCGCCACCAGGCCGCCCTCGCCGGCCACGCGGTCTGGCAGCGGTTCCTGGAGGCCTGGCCTAAAGCCCCGCGATCCGCTTGAGGGCCGCCTCCACGTCGCCCTCGGTAAGGTCCCGGTGGGTGACGAACCGCACCCGGTCGCTCCCCAGGGGCAGGGCCCGCACCCCGACCGCCTCCAGCCGCCGGGCGAAGGCGGGGGCGTTTTCCACCTTGAGGTAGACCATGTTGGTCTCCGGCTCGGGGTCGAGGCCGTAGCCCAGGGCCCGGAGCCCCTCGGCCAGCCGGCGGGCCTTGGCGTGGTCGGCGGCGATGATCGGCTCCCACCCCTCCAGGGCGACCCGCGCCGCCGCCGCCAGCACCCCCGCCTGGCGCATCCCGCCCCCCAGGACCTTGCGGTAGCGCCGGGCCTCG
>JALSRQ010000078.1 GCA_026984675.1 Thermaceae bacterium | reverse complement strand
CGGCGTAGAAGGTGGCCACCGCGGCGTAGCCGGTGGCCCCCAGCACCAGGGTCAGGAAGAGGCCGGGGCCCCGCTCCAGGGGGAGGTAGAACATCCCGGCCACCAGCACCAAGAGCAGGAGGGCGACACCGAGGAGCAGGATCCAGAGGAAGAGGAACTTTCCCCAGTAGATCCACTCCCGGCTCCCCGGGGTGAGGAGGAGATCGTCCAGGGTGTCGTTCTCGACCTCCACCGCCCAGGCCCGACCGGCGAGCAGGCTGCCGGCGAAGGCGAGCGCCACCCAGAGGACCCCGGGGGCGGCCCGCCGCAGGTCGGCGGGCTCGGGCCCGAGGGCGAAGCCGAGGATCAGGAGCACCACCCCCAGGAAGAAGAGGGCGGAAAACAGCCCGGCCCGGCCCCGGAGCTCAAGCCGCAGGTCGCGAAGGGCCAGGGTGACGATCCGCCTCACCCCATCACCACCTCCCGGTCGGCCGCCCGCTGGGCGAAGCCGCGGTCGTGGGTGGCGATCAGCACCGCCCCCCGCCCCCGCACCTCCTCGACCAAGGCGAGGAGCGCCGCCCGGCCGGCCTCATCGAGGGCGGTCTCGGGCTCGTCGAGGAGCAAAAGCCGGGGGGCGAGCAGGCGGGCGCGGGCCAGCGCCAAGCGCTTCTTCATCCCCGAGGAGTAGGCGGCGACCGGTTTCTGCGGCGGCAGGCCGAAGGCCGCCAGCGCCGCCCTGAGCTCGGCCTCGGGGCGGGGGCGGTTCATCAGGGCGAGGCCGTAGCGGAGGTTTTCGAGCCCCGAGAAGTGGCGGTAGAAGGCCGGGGGCTGGGCGACGTAAACGAGCCAGCCCCGCTCGGCCTCGAGGCCGGCGGCGGGCTTGCCGAAAAGGCGCACCGTCCCCCGCTGGGGGCGGGTGAGGGTGGCGGCGACCCGCAGCAGGGTGGTCTTCCCCACCCCGTTGGGGCCCAAAAGGGCCACCGCCTCACCGGCTTGCAGGGAAAGGTTGACGTCGCGGAGCACCCACTCCCGGCCGTAGCGCTTCCAGACCCCCTCGAGCTCGAGCAGCGGCCCGGATGGCATGCTAGACCCCGAACCGGGCCAGGTAGTGGCTGGCCTGGGCCCAGAGGCCGGTCATCATCAGCACCCCGACCAGGACCAGGAAGGCCCCCGAAGCGTACTCGACGTAGCGGGCCACCCGGGCGTTCCTACGGATGAAGGCCACCGCCCGGTCGGTGAAGAGGGCCACCAGCAAAAACGGCACCGCCAGCCCCACGGTGTAGGCGACGATGTAAAGGAGCCCCAGGTAGCCGCCCTGGTTGAAGACCATGGCCAGGATCAGGGTGAGCACCGGGCCGATGCAGGGGGTCCACCCGAGCGCCAGCACCAGCCCCAGGAGAAAGGCCCCCAGCGGCCGGGAGGGGTCCCCCTGGTAGCGGGCCACCGCCCCCCCGCCGCCGGTGAGGAAGGGCAGGGGGATCCGCAGCCCCAGCATGTAGAGGCCGAAGATCAAAAACAGTGCCCCGCCCACCCGGGCGAGCAGCTCCTTCTCGCTGTAGAGCCAGTTGCCGAGGAGGGTGGTGGGCAGGCCAAAGAGCAGCACGAAGACCACCGAGAACCCCAGGACGAAGAAGACCGCGTTCACGAACGGCCGCCCCTTCTCGCCAGAGAGGTAGAGGAGGTAGGTGGGCACCAGCGGCAGCACGCAGGGGAGGAGGAACGAGGCCATCCCTCCCACGAAGGCGGCGAAGAGGTTGAGGTCGGAGGGGCTCATGGATGCGATTCTACCGGGACTTCATGAGCCGTCGCTGTAGGCGTGGATGGCGTCCAGGGCGCGGTAGAGCTCGGCCAGGAAGGGTTCGGCGGCGTCGATCCAGGGGTGGTGGCCGGCCCCCTCGATCACCGCCAGCTCGCCCCCGGCCAGGTCGACCACCGCCTCGGCCTGCTCGGGGTAGCTGGTGCCGTCGGCCCCCCCCACGATCACGTAGGGCCGGTGGCCGAGCTCGAGCAGGTAGGGGGTGTAGTCGAAGCGCCAAAGGCCGTTGTAGGCGAAGAGCCCCAGCACGGTCTCATCGGGGCCGAGCAGGGCGCCGTCCTCCACCCACTCGTAGTGCATCCGGCCGTGGGCGGTGGGGAACATCAGCCGGTCGAGGGCCCGCCGGGGCGGGACCTGGGCGAAGAGCTCGGCGACCGCCTCCTCGGGGTCCTCCGGCGGCGCGCCCTCGGCCCAGCTCTGCCAGAGCTTGCGCACCAACCAGGGGAAGTGGACCCAGGGCCCCACCAGCACCAGCCCCGCGACCGCGCCGGCCGAGCGGCGGGCGTACTCCAGGGCGATCACCGCCCCGAACCCCTGGGCGAGGAGGGTCCAGCGCTCGACCCCGAGGGCGTGGCGCAGGTCCTCGAGGTCCCCCACCAGGGCGTCGACGGTGAAGAGCCGGGGGTCCTCGGGGAGGCGGGGGCTCCGGCCGGTGCCCCGCTGGTCGAAGTAGATCACCCGGTAGTCGGCGAGCTCCTCGCCGAGGAGCGCCCGCACCGGGTAGGACGAGCCCCCGGGGCCGCCGTGCACCACCACCAAGGTGGGGGCGTCGAGCGGCCCCACGTCCTCGACGTAGAGCTCGGCCTCGCCTACGGGGACGAGCTGGATCTCTTCCCGCATCCTTCCTCCAAAAGCACCAGGGCCCGGGCCCCCCGGGCCCGGGCCTCGGCGATCAGGTCCTCGCCGGCGGCGTAGACCAAGAGGGCGTGGCCGCCTTCCTCATCGGCGAAGAGCCGGTAGGGGTAGGGGTAGCGCCGGGCCAGGGCCCGGAGCGCCTCGGCTTCCCCCTCCAGCCACACCGCCTTCATCCGACCCCTCCCAGCTTACCAGAACGCCGCCGGGCTCAAAGCCCCGGGCGCTCCTCGGGGGCGGGGGCCTCGATGGCGGCCTCGGCCTCGCGGCGGGCGGCCTGGATCTGCTCCAGCGTCCGCTTGTCCACCACCTGGGTGTGGCGCACGAAGTCGGTGCCGGTGCCGGCCGGGATCAGCTTGCCCAGGATCACGTTCTCCTTGAGGCCGATCAGCTCGTCGACCTTGCCCTGGATGCTGGCCTCGGTGAGGACGTGGGTGGTGTGCTGGAAGCTGGCGGCGCTGAGCCAGGAGCGGGTCGAGAGGGCGCTCTTGGTCACCCCCATCAGCACCGGCTTCCAGGAGGCCGGGTTCTTGCCCTCGGCCATCAGCCGCTCGTTCTCGGCCTCGACGTCCCAGCGCTCGAGGACCTGGCCCTCGAGGTAGCGCGAGTCGCCGGGGTCGGTGATCTCCACGTACTTCAGCATCTGCCGCACCACGATCTCGATGTGCTTGTCGTGGAGCTTCACCCCCTGGGCGCGGTAGACCCGCTGGATCTCGTCGACCAGGTAGCGCTGCACCGCCTCCGGCCCCTTGGCGTCGAGGAGCTGGTGGGGGTCGACGGCGCCCCGGGTCAGGGGGGTGCCGGCTTCGACGAACTGCCCCTCGCGCACCGCCAGCCGGACGTTCTTGTCGAGCTTGTAGTCCTTGCGGAAGCCGTCGCCCTCGACGGTGACGATCAGCTTGTCGTCCTCCTCGGTGACGCGCACGGTGCCGTCGATCTCGCTGATCACCGCCTTCTGCTTGGGCTTTCGGGCCTCGAAGAGCTCGATCACCCGGGGCAGGCCCAGCGTGATGTCGACCCCGGCCACCCCGCCGGTGTGGAAGGTCCGCATGGTGAGCTGGGTGCCCGGCTCGCCGATCGACTCGGCGGCCACCACCCCCACGCTCTCCCCGATCGAGACCGGCCGGACCATCGAGAGGTCCATGCCGTAGCACTTCTGGCAGACCCCGTAGTGGGTGCGGCAGGTGAGCGGGGAGTAGACCGGCACCGCCTCGAGCTCGCCGGCCTTGGCGGCCTCGAGGATCCGCTTGACGTCGTCGAGCTGGATCAGCTCGCCCTCCTTGAAGGCCTTGCCGGCGGCGTCGAAGTCGCGGGCGACGGTGCGGCCGTAGAGCCCCTGCTCGAGGTCGGAGGCGGGCCGCAGCCGCTTCTCGCCGCTGACCTCGTCGCGGACGAAGAGGGGCACCTCGACGAAGTCGGTGGTGCCGCAGTCGGGCTCGCGGACGATGATCTCGTGGGTGACGTCGACCAGCTTGCGGGTCAGGTAGCCGGAGTCGGCGGTGCGGAGCGCGGTGTCGGCGCCGCCCTTGCGGGCCCCGTGGGTGGAGATGAAGTACTCCAGCACGGTGAGCCCCTCGCGGAAGTTGGCCCGCACCGGCACCTCGATGACCTCGCCCGAGGGCTTGGCCATGAGCCCCCGCATCCCGGCCAGCTGGCGGATCTGGGTGGGGTTCCCCCGGGCCCCCGACTGGGCCATGACGTAGAGGGGGTTGAAGGGGTAGTTCTCCTCGAAGTTCCTGAACACCGCCTGGGTGATGCGGTCGGTGGTCTCGGTCCAGACCGCCACGATCTGGGCCTTGCGCTCGGTCTCGGAGAGGAAGCCCCGGCGGTAGGCCCACTCGATCCGGTCGACCGCCCGGTCGGCCTCGTCGAGGAGGGCCTGCTTCTCGGCGGGAATGGCGACGTCGTCGATCCCGATGGTGATCCCCGAGACCGTCGAGTAGTAGAAGCCGGCCTGCTTGAGGGTGTCGAGGAGGATCGCGGTCCGCTCGATCCCGAGGGCCAGGTAGGCGCGGTAGACCAGCTCTTTGAGCGAGTTCTTCTCCTGGGGCCGGTCCCAGTCGACCAGGTCGGCGGGGAGCTCGGCGCCGGCCTCGGCCAGGGCCTCCTCCAGGGTCCGGAGGAAGAGGGCCCGGCCCGGGGTGGTGGGCTTGAGCCCGTCCGCCACCCGGATCGTCACCTGGTCCTGGAGGTCGATGATCCCCTGCTCCACCGCGTGGAGGGCCTCGTCGACGCTGGCGAAGACGTGCTTCAGGCGGCCGGCGGTGGTGGCCTCGCCGGCCACGGTGATCGGCGCGTTCAGAGCGAGCTCGCCCTTTTCCAGCGCCTCCAGGGCGGCCTCGGGGGTCTCGAAGGCGCGGCCCGCCCCCTTCTTCTCCCGCCGCACCTGGGTGATGTAGTAAAGCCCCAGGATGATGTCCCGGCTGGGCTTGGCGACGGGCTCGCCGGAGGCCGGGGAGAGCAGGTTGTGGGCCGAGAGCATCTGGATCCGGCTCTCCGACTGGGCGGCCAGGGAGAGCGGCAGGTGGACCGCCATCTGGTCGCCGTCGAAGTCGGCGTTGAAGGCCTCGCAGACCAGGGGGTGGAGCTGGATCGAGTTCCCCTCGACCAGCACCGGGTGGAAGGCCTGGATGCCGAGCCGGTGGAGGGTGGGGGCGCGGTTCAAAAGCACCACCTTGCCGTGGATGACCTCCTCCAGGGCGTCCCAGACCTCGTCCTTGATGTCGCGGGAGCGCTCCAGCATCCGCCGGGCCGCCTTGATGTTGGCGGCGATGCCCTTCTCCTCCATCTTCTTGAGGAGGTAGGGCTTGAAGAGCTCCAGGGCCATCTGCTTGGGCAGGCCGGTCTGGTGCATCTTGAGCTGGGGGCCCACCACGATCACCGAGCGGCCGGAGTAGTCCACCCGCTTACCGAGCAGGTTCTGGCGGAAGCGCCCCTGCTTGCCCGAGAGGACGTCGGTCAGGGAGCGGAGCGGCCGGTCGGAGCCGGGGTTGGTGACCGGGCTGCCCCGGCGGCCGTTGTCGATCAGGGCGTCGACCGCCTCCTGGAGCATCCGCTTCTCGTTCCGGATGATCATCTCCGGGGCGCCCTGGGCGAGGAGCTTCTTAAGCCGGTTGTTGCGGTTGATCAGGCGGCGGTAGAGGTCGTTTAGGTCGCTGGTGGCGAAGCGGCCGCCGTCGACCTGGACCATCGGCCGGAGGTCGGGGGGCAGGACCGGCACCACCTCGAGGACCATCCACTCCGGCCGGTTCCCCGAGTCCTTGAAGGCCCGGACGACCTCCAGGCGCTTGCGGGCGCGGGCCCGCTTGGCCCGGGAGGGGCTTTGCATCTCGGCCTCGAGCTCGGCCTCGAGGCGATCGAGGTCGAGCTCCTTGAGGAGGACCTGGATCGCCTCCGCCCCCATCCGGGCGTCGATGTCGTAGGACTCGATGACCCGCACCACCTGCCGGATCAGGTCGACCTCGACCCGGCCGTAGATCTCGCTCTTGACCCGGCCGCCGTCGGCGAGCACGTCGCCGGGGGCGACCCGGTCGCCGTTGGTGACCTCGACGTCGTCCTCGAAGGGGTAGACCCGGGCCTTCATCACCACGATCGAGGCCGGCTCCCGGAGGTGGACGACGCCCTCGGCCTCGGCGTAGATCTCCTCCTCGGGGTCGATGGCCCCGACCAACTTGTCGCCCTTCTCGACCCGGGCCCCCTCGGCGACCAGGACGTGCATGTGGGGGTCGACCTCGTAGACGACCTGGCGCCGGCTGACCACCGTCATCGAGAGGTGGACGCGCCCGTCCTCGGGCTCGGCCTCGAGCTCGGTGACCTCTACCCCGGCCGGCAACCGGACCTCGCCCTCGAGGACGAAAAGCTCGGCGCCGGGCTCGACCAGCTCTCCCTCGCCGACCTTGAGCGCGGCCCCCTCGGGGACCAGGTAGACCTCGCGGACCTCGTCCTTCTCGGGGTCCTTGAGCCTCAGCAGACCGCCCTCGCCGAGCGGCTGGAAGGCCACCGCCCCGCCCTCCTCGGCGCTCACGGGGAAGGGGGCCTCGAGCTCGGCCAGGGTGTCGCCGCTCTGGTAGCGCTCGGCCTCGACCCAGCTGCCCTCCGGCAGCACCAGGTGGGCCCGGTCCTTCTCCAGGTACTCGACCAGGAGCTTGCGGGGGAAGCGGTAGAAGGCGACCCCCTCCATCTTGGAACGGACCCCGGGGGCGAGGTCCTGGCCCTGGGTGACGTAGGCGCCGTCCTTGACCAGGGCGTCGACCCCGCGGGGGATCGAGTAGGTCTCCTGGCGGCCGAACTTGAGCTCGCGGTACTGCTCGTCGGTGAGCAGCTGGCCGCGCTTGACCGGCTCGCCCTCGAGCATCGCCCCCTTGGGGTCGATGACGATGTACTTGGCAAAGTAGAGGACCTGCTCCAGCTCGCCGGCGGTGAGGTCGAGCAGGGTGCCGACCTTGCTGGGGACGTCCTTGACGTACCAGATGTGGGTCGCCGGGGTGGCCAGCTCGATGTGGCCCATGCGGTAGCGGCGCACGATCGAGCGGGTCACCTCGACCCCGCAGCGCTCGCAGACCTTGCCCTCGAAGCGCTGGCGCTTGTACTTCCCGCAGGCGCACTCGTAGTCCTTGACCGGGCCGAAGATGCGCTCGTCAAAGAGCCCGTCGCGTTCGGGCTTGAGGGTGCGGTAGTTGATGGTCTCCGGCTTCTCGACCTCGCCGTAGGACCACTTGCGGATCTTCTCCGGGCTCGCCAGCGCGATGCGGACCTTCCTGACTTCCCTCTTCATGCTCTCCCCTTAGGCTCGCTTCGAGGCCAGACCCTCGAAGATGTCGATCGGCCGGTCGTTCTCGTCCAGGGTCTCGACGTCGAGGCCGAGGGCCTGGAGCTCCTTGACCAGCACCCGGAAGGACTCGGGCACGCTGGGGGTGGGGATGTCCTCGCCCTTGACGATCGCCTCGTAGGCCGCGTTCCGCCCCTCGATGTCGTCGGACTTGACGGTGAGCATCTCCTGCAGGGTGTGGGCGGCGCCGTAGGCCTCCAGCGCCCAGACCTCCATCTCGCCGAAGCGCTGGCCGCCGAACTGGGCCTTGCCGCCGAGGGGCTGCTGGGTGATCAGCGAGTAGGGGCCGGTGGAACGGGCGTGCATCTTGTCCTCGACCATGTGGTAGAGCTTCATGATGTACATCAGCCCGACCACGATCGGCCCCTCGATGGGCTCGCCGGTGCGGCCGTCGTAGAGGACCATCTTGCCCTGGGTGAAGAGCTCCTTGAGCTGCTCCCGGGGGGGCTTCTCGGGGTCGACCAGGCCGAGCTTGGCGGCCCGGGTCAGGACCTCGAGCTCGCGCTTGTCGATCCCCTGCCCCATCCGTTCCCGCTCGGCCCAGCGCTTCTCGAAGGCCTCGGCCAGGAGGTCCTTGATCTCCTCCTCCCGGGCGCCGTCGAAGATCGGGGTGACGAACTTGATGCCCAGTTCCCGCGCCGCCAGCCCGAGGTGGGTCTCCAGGATCTGACCCAGGTTCATCCGGCTGGGCACGCCCAGGGGGTTCAGCACGATGTCCACCGGGGTGCCGTCGGGGAGGTGGGGCATGTCCTCGGGGGGCAGGATCTTGGCCACCACGCCCTTGTTCCCGTGGCGGTTGGCGAGCTTGTCGCCGGCTTGGATCTTGCGCTTTTGGGCCACGTAGACCCGCACCAGCTCGATGACCCCGGGCTTGAGCTCGACCCCCCGGTCGCCGCGCCTAAGCCGCACGGTGCGGAGGACGATCCCGCCCTCGCTGGGGGGAACCCGGAGCGAGGTGTCCTTGACGTCCCGGGCCTTCTCGCCGAAGATCGAGCGCAACAGCCGCTCCTCCGGGGACGGCTCGGTCTCGCCCTTAAAGCTGGTGCGGCCCACCAGGATGTCGCCGGGCTTGACCTCGGCCCCGATCCGTACCACCCCGTCCTCGTCGAGGTCGCGGAGCGCCGCCTCGGAGAGGTTGGGGATGTCGCGGGTGATCTTCTCGGGGCCGAGCTTGGTCTGCCGGGCCTCGATCTCGTAGCGCTCGATGTGGATCGAGGTGTAGAAGTCGCGGCGGACCAGATCCTCGCTGATGATGATCGCGTCCTCGAAGTTGTAGCCGTCGAACGGCATGATCGCGACCAGCACGTTCTGCCCCAACGCCAGCCGGCCCCGGTCGGCGGCCGGCCCGTCGGCCAGGAGCTCGCCCCTCTCGACCCTCTGGCCCACCTGGACCCGGGGGCGCTGGTCGAGGGTGGTGCCCTGGTTGGAGCGGACGAAGCGGCGGAGGGGGTAGGTGAACACGTTGCCGTTTTCGGCCTCGACCTCGACGCGGTCGCCGTCGACGTAGCGCACCACCCCGGCCTCCTCGGCGTAGACGCTGGTCATCGAGTCGCGGATCACCCGGTCCTCGATCCCGGTGCCCACCACCGGGGCCTCGGCCCGGATCAGGGGCACCGCCTGGGCCTGCATGTTCGACCCCATCAGGGCCCGGTTGGCGTCGTCGTGCTCGAGGAAGGGGATCAGGTTGGTGTTGACCGAGAAGACCTGCTTGGGGCTGACGTCCATGAACTCGACCTCTTCGGGCCGGACGATCACCGGGTCGCCCCTCCGCCGGGCCACCACCCGGTCGGTGGCGATGCGGCCGTCCTCGTCGAGGGGGGTGTTGGCCTGGGCGATGGTGTGCCGGTCCTCCTCGTCGGCGGTCATGTAGACGACGTCGCGGGGATCGGAGCTCACCACCCCATCCTTGACCCGGCGGTAGGGGGTCATGATGAAGCCGAGCTCGTTGATGCGGCCGTAGGCGGCCAGCGAGTTGATCAGCCCGATGTTGGCGCCTTCGGGCGTCTCGATCGGGCAGATCCGGCCGTAGTGGGTGCGGTGGACGTCGCGGACGTCGAAGCCCGCCCGCTCGCGGGTAAGCCCGCCGGGCCCGAAGGCCGAGATCCGGCGCTTGTGGCGGATCTCCGAGAGCGGGTTGGTCTGGTCCTTGAACTGGGAGATCTGGCTGCGCCCGAAGAACTCCCGGATCGCCGCCGCCAGCGGCCGGTTGTTGATCAGCTTGGCGGGGGTGGCGGTCTCCGGCGCCCCGATCAGCATGCGCTCCCGCACCCCCCGGGCCATGCGCCCGAGCCCCACCCGGAACTGGTCGGCGAGGAGCTCGCCCACGGTGCGGATGCGGCGGTTGCCGAGGTGGTCGATGTCGTCCTCCTCGTAGCCCTCGAGGCCGAGGTGGAGCCCCATCAGGTACTGCAGGGTGGGCAGGAGCGCCTGGTCCTTGAACCCCTTCTTAGGGTCGAAGAGCAGGAGGGTGCGCGACCGCATCTCGATCCCCAGCTTCTTCTCGACCTTGTACTGGCCGGGCTTGCCGAGGTCGTAGCGGCGGGGATCGGCGAGCAGGGAGTAGAGGTAGTTGGTGGCCTTGTCGCGCTTGGGGGGGTCGCCGGGGCGGAGGATGGTGAAGAGCTTGAGGAGCGCCCGGTCGGGGCTCATGGCCAGGATCTCCTCGTCGAAGACCCCCTTGGCCAGGTCGCCGAACTTGCGGAAGGCCCGCTTCAGGCCCTTCTCGTCGTAGCCGAGGACCCTAAGCAGCAAGACCACCGGGAACTTCCGCTTGTTGACCCGCATGAGCAGGACCCCGGCGTTGTCGAACTCGAGGTCGATCCAGGGTCCCCGCTTGGGGAGGGGGATGATCGAGGCCACGTAGCGGCCGGGGTGGGCGTCGTCGGCGGTGAAGTAGACCCCCGGCGAGCGGTGGATCTGGCTGATCACCACCCGCTCGACCCCGTTGATGATGAACGAGCCGTCCTCGGTCATCAGGGGGATCTCGCCGAGGAAGACCTCGTCCTCCTTGATCAGCCCGGTGTCCTTGTGGATGAGCTGGAGCTTGGCGTAGAGGGGGGCCTGGTAGGCGAGGTCCTTCTCCCGGCACTCGTCGGGGGAAAACGGGGGATCCCCCAGGCGGTAGCCGAGGAAGTCGAGGACCATGTTGCCTTCCTCGATCGGGAAAACCTCGCGAAACGCTCCTTGAATGCCGACGTTTTTTCGTTCGGAAGGGGGGACGTCCTTCTGCAAAGCTTGTTTAAAAGAATCGATCTGGATCTGGATCAGCGGGGGGAGGGGGACGACCTCGCGGATCCTACCGAACCTTTTTTCTTTTTCCATGGTCACCTCTTCGAGCGAAGGGCGGGGGCCGGGCCGATCGGCCCGGACACCCCGAGAACGCACACCCGGTGGGACGGCAGGGGCATCACCTGCCGAAGCGCTACTTCAGCTCGACCTCGGCCCCCAGGGCCTCGAGCTTCTTCTTGATCTCCTCGGCCTCGTCCTTGGCGATCGCCTCCTTGACCACGCCGCCCTTCTCGACGAGCTCCTTGGCCTCCTTGAGGCCGAGGCCGGTGATCGCGCGAACCTCCTTGATGACCTGGAGCTTCTGGCCGCCCGGCGACTTCAGCACCACGTCGAACTCGGTCTTCTCCTCGGCCTTCTCCTCGGCCCCGGCGGCCCCGGGGACGGCGGCCACCGCCACCGGCGCGGCCGCCTCCACGCCCCACTCGTCCTTGATGCGGTCGATCAGCGCCTTGAGTTCCAGGACCGTCGCCTGGTTGAGCTGCTCCATGATCGCGTCGATATCCAAAGCCATGCTGCTTCCCTCCTCTTAGGCGGCTTCCTCGAGCTTCCTCGCCTGGGCCTCGAAAAGCCCCACCAGCTCGCGTTGCGCGCCGCCCAGAACGCCCGCGAGCTCCTGCAAGGGTGCGGTGAGCACGCCCACCAGCTCGGCCTTGAGCTCCTCCTCGCTGGGGAGCTTGGCCAGGTTCTCGACCTCGGGGGCCGTCAGCACCTGGCCGGAGAGCAGGCCGGCCTTGACCCGGGGGATCCCCTTGTCCAGCTCCTCGGCGAACTTCACCAGCGCCTTGGCGGCCGCCACCGGGTCCTCGAAAAAGACCAGCGCCGAGGGACCCTTGAGGTGGTCGTCGAGCGGCGGCTGGCCGAGCTCGTTGAGGGCGATCCGGATCAGCGTGTTCTTGGCCACGAAGAGCCGGGCCCGCTGCTCCCGGAGCCGCCGCCGGAGCTCGTGGTCCTCGCCGGCGGTGAGGCCCTGGTAGTCCACCAGGAAGAACGACCCCCCGGTGGCCTCGAGGGCGGATCGGATCTCGCCCAGGAGACGTACGTTTCTCGGGTTGGGCACGCCTTCCTTCCTTCCCGGGGTGGGGGCACCCCCTGACTCGCTTGCCGACTTCGAAACGCTTTCCCCCTCTAAGCGCCTCGGCGGGATCTTTAAGGCTCGCTGCCCCCCGCTGTCTTGGGCCGCTTGGCGCGGAACGCGTCCGCACCGGGGTGCCAAAGGCAGATGCTACCGGCTCGGGCTCCTCGCGTTCGTGTCCTGGGGAACATTTCAGGGGTACTTGACCCGCACCGAGGGCCCCATGGTGGTGGCCACGTGCACGCTCTTGATGTAGGTCCCCTTGGCGGCCTCGGGCTTGGCGGCCTCGACCGCCTTGATGAACGCCCGGAGGTTCTCGGCCAGCTTCTCGGCGTCGAAGCTGGCCTTGCCGATGGGGGCGTGCACCGCCCCGGTCTTGTCGTTCCGGAACTCGATCCGCCCGGCCTTGATCTCGCGGACGATCTCGCCGACGTTAAAGCCCACGGTGCCGGCCTTGGGGTTCGGGAGAAGGCCGCGCGGACCGAGGATCCGGCCGAGCTCCTTCCCCACCGCGCCCATCATGTCCGGGGTGGCGACCACGGCGTCGAAGTCGAGCCAGCCCTCCTTGATCTTCTTGACCAGCTCCTCGCCCCCCACGTAGTCGGCCCCGGCCTCCTCGGCCTCCTTGAGCTTCTCCCCCTTGGCGATGGCGACCACCCGAACCTGGCGGCCGGTGCCATGGGGCAGGGCCACCGTCGAGCGCACCGTCTGGTCGGACTTCCGGGGGTCGATCCCCAGCTTGACGTGGGCCTCGACGGTCTCGTCGAACTTGGCGCTGGCCAGCTCCTTGACCAGCCGGGCCGCCTCCTCGGGGGGGTAGGCCTTGCTGCGGTCGACCTTCTCGAGGAGGGCGAGGTAGCGCTTGCCCCGCCTAGGCATCGGGCACCCCCTCCACCTCCACGCCCATCGAGCGCGCGCTGCCGGCGATCATCCGGGCGGCGGCCTCGAGGCTGGCGGCGTTTAGGTCCTTCATCTTCATCTCGGCGATCTTCAGGCAGTCGTCCCAGGTGATCTTGCCGGCCTTCTGCCGCCCGGGCTCGCTGGCCCCCTTCTCGATCCCGGCGGCCTTGCGGATCAGGTAGGAGGCCGGCGGGGTCTTGGTGACGAAGGTGAACGAGCGGTCGGCGTAGATGGTGATCTCCACCGGGACGATGGCGTCGCCCATGTTGGCGGTGGCCGCGTTGAAGGCCTTGACGAACTCCATGATGTTGGCGCCGTGCTGACCCAGCGCCGGGCCCACCGGCGGGGCCGGGGTCGCCTTGCCGGCGGGCAGCTGCAGCTTGACGAAACCGATGACCTTCTTTGCCATTTACGAACCTCCCTAGCTCCCCCGAACTTCGGGGTACAAGCGCCGGGACTAGGCCTTGACCACTTGCGAAAAGTCGAGCTCGACCGGGGTCTCCCGGCCGAAGATCGAGACCAAAACCTTGACCTTGTTGCGCTCGGGGTGAAGCTCGCTGACCACCCCGGTGAAGTCGGCGAAGGGACCGCTCACCACCCGGACCACGTCGCCCTCCTTGAAGGAAACCTCGGGCTTGGGCCCCTCGCGCTCGCCGGCGACGCCGGCGGCCTGGAGGATCCGCTCCACCTCGTCGGGGGTTAGCGGCACCGGGCGGTACTTGCCCCGCTCGGTCACCCCCACCACCCCGGTGACCCCGGGGGTGTTGCGCACCACCTCCCAGGCCTCGTTGGGTTCCTCGGGGTTGTCACCGAGGTCCATCTGGACGAAGACGTAGCCGGGAAAGAGCTTTCTTTTGACGATCTCCTTTTTACCGCCCTCGCGGTGCTCCACGATCTCCTCGGTAGGGATGAGGACCTGGTAGATCTTGTCCTGCATCCCCAAGGCCCGGGCCCGCTTCTCGATGTTGGCCTTGACCTTGTCCTCGTACCCGACGTAGGTGTGGACCGCGTACCACTCGATGCTCATCGCAGGAACCCGGTCACGAGCTGGACGAACCAACCGAAGAAGAGATCGTAGACCCAGAGGATCACCATCATGAAGAAGGTAAAGAGGAGCACCGCCTCGGTGGACTGGATCACCTCGTCGCGGTTCGGCCAGGTCACCCGGGCGAGCTCCGCCCGGGCCTCGCGGAAGTAGTTGAAAAACCGCGCCAGCATCTTAGACCTTGACCTCCCGGTGCAGGGTGTGCTTCCGGCACCAGGGGCAGTACTTCCTCAGCTCGAGCTTCGACGGGGTGTTGCGCTTGTTCTTCTCGGTGGTGTAGTTGCGGCGCTTGCACTCGGTGCACTCGAGCTGGACGATGATCCGGACGTCGCTGGCCATGCTGTCCTTTTCCCCCTAACCGGTCGGAAAGGGGGCCGGAGGCCCGGCCCCCCCCTTCGCCCTACTCCAGGATCTTGGTGACGACGCCGGCGCCCACCGTGCGGCCGCCCTCGCGAATCGCGAAGCGCAAACCCTCCTCAAGCGCAATCGGCTTGATCAGCTCCACCGTAAAGTTCACGTTGTCCCCGGG
>JALSRQ010000077.1 GCA_026984675.1 Thermaceae bacterium | reverse complement strand
GCCAGCACCGCCAGGCGCCTAGCCATCGACCCCCACCACCCGCACCCCGGCCCCCTCGACGATCTCGCCGACCTCGCGGGCCTCGGGCAGGAGCGCGCGCACCCGGGGGACCGCCTCGGGCCGGTAGACCAGGAGCATGCCGAGGCCCATGTTGAAGACCTCGAACATCTCCCGGTCGGTGGCTTCGGCCCGGTCCTGGAGGAAGGCGAAGACGGCGGGCTCGACCCACCGCCCCCGGTGGATCACGGCCCCCAGCCCGGGTGGGAGGACCCGGGGAAGGTTGCCGTAGACCCCGCCGCCGGTGACGTGGGCGGCCACCTTGGGCCGGCACCCGGCCCGGCGGAGCCGCCGCCACTCGGGGAGGTAGCTCCGGTGGGGTACGAGGAGGGCGTCCAGGAGCGACGCGCCGCCGAGCTCGGGCCGGGGGGCCTCGAGGTCCTCCCCCGCGACCGCCCGGCGGGCCAGCGAGTAGCCGTTGGTGTGGAGGCCGGAGGAGGGCAGCGCCAGGATCCGGTCCCCCGCCCGGACCCGGGCGGGGTCGGGGAGCTCGTCCCGCTCGGCGACCCCCACGATGGTCCCGGCGACGTCCACCGCCCCCTCGCGGTAGACCCCCGGCATCTCGGCGGTCTCCCCCCCCAGCACCGGCATGCCCGCCGCCCTGGCGGCCTCGGCGATCCCCTCGACGAGCTCGGCCACCGCCGGCGGGTCGAGGCGGGCGGCCGCCAGGTAGTCGAGGAAAAAGAGCGGCCAGCCCCCGGCGGCGAGGAGGTCGTCGAGGCCGTGGTTCACCAGGTCGTGACCGAGCCCCCGGAGGCGGCCGGCCCGGACGGCGAGGAGGGTCTTGGTCCCCACCCCGTCGGTGGAGGCCAGGAGGACCGGGGCCTTAAAGCGCCCCAAGCGGGCGGCGTCGAAGGCCCCGGCGAAGGCCCCGACCCCGGCCAGGACCTCGGGGGTGCGGGCCGAGGAGAGCGCCGCCTCGATCCGCCGGGTCGCCTCCCGGGCGGCCTCGAGGCTCACCCCGGCCTGGCGGTAGCGGTCCGCTTCCGGGGCCACTAGCACCCCTCCCCGATGTCGCGCCGGAGGTGCCGGCCCTCAAAACGGACGCGCTCGGCGGCGGCGTAGGCCCGGGCCCGGGCCTCCTCAAGCGTCCCCCCCAGCCCGGTGACCGCCAGCACCCTGCCCCCGGCGGTCACCACCCGGCCGTTTCGGCGCGCGGTCCCGGCGTGGAAGACCAAGACCCCCTCCATCGCCTCGGCCTCGGCCAGCCCCTCGATGGGGAAGCCGCTCCGGTAGCGCCCGGGGTAGCCGCCCGAGGCCAGCACCACCGAAAGCGCCGCCCCCGGTCGAACCCGCACCGCGCCGGGGTCGAGGGACCCGGCGGCGGCCGAGGCGAAGAGCCGCGCCAGGCTCCCCTCCAGCCGGGGGAGCACCGCCTGGGTCTCGGGGTCGCCGAGCCGGACGTTGAACTCCAGCACCTTCGGGCCCTCGGGGGTGAGCTTGAGCCCGGCGTAGAGAACCCCGGTAAAGGGGGTGCCCCGCGCCCGCATCGCCGCCAGGGTGGGGCGGAGGATCCCGTGTTCGACCTCCTCGAGCCGCCCGTCCCCGGCGTCGGCGGGGGGGCTGCAGGCCCCCATGCCGCCGGTGTTCGGCCCCCGCCCGCCGTCCTGGGCCCGCTTGTAGTCCCGCGCCGGGGGCAAGAGGAAAAGCCGCTCGCCGTCGGTGACCGCGAAGACCGAAAGCTCCGGCCCCTCCAGGTACGCCTCGATGACCACCGTCCTTCCGGCCTCGCCGAAGCGCCCGGCGAAGAGCCCGCGCAGGAAGGCCCGGGCCTCCTCGCGATCGTCGGTCACCAGCACCCCCTTGCCGGCGGCCAGCCCCGAGGCCTTCACCACCACCGGCAGGGGGTGGGCCTCGAGGTAGGCCAGGGCCTTGGCCTCGTCGTCGAAGCTACCGAACGCCGCGGTGGGCACCCCGGCCTCCCGCATCAGCGCCTTGGCGAAGGCCTTGGAGGCCTCCAGCCGGGCGGCCTCGCGCCCCGGCCCGAGCACCGAAAGCCCGGCCTCCCGGAAGCGGTCGGCGAGGCCCGCCGCCAGCGGCGCCTCGGGGCCGACCACGGTGAGGTCCGGGCGGTGCCGGCGGGCCCAGGCGAGGAGGGCCTCGAGGTCGCCGGCGGCGATCGGCACCCGGTCCTCATCGGGGATCCCGGCGTTCCCCGGGGCCACCCAGACCCGCTCGACCTCGGGGTCCCGGCCGAGCCGCCAGGCCAGGGCGTGCTCCCGGCCGCCGGAACCCACCACCAGCACCCTCACGCCCAGGCCTCCCGGTCCTCCTCGAAGAGCCAGGGCGGGATCGACAGGGGGTAGCGGCCGGAGAAGCAGGCGTGGCAGAGGCCGCCGGCCCCGATCGCCCGGAGCAGGCCCTCGAGGCTCAGGTAGGCGAGGCTTTCGGCCCCGATCCTATCGGCGATGGCGTCGGGGGCGAGCCGCGCCGCGATCAGCTCCCTTCGGGTGGCCATGTCGAGGCCCATGAAGCAGGGGTGGCGCACCGGGGGCGAGGCCACCCGCACGTGGACCTCGCGGGCCCCGGCCTCCTTCAAAAGCCGCACCAGGGGACCGGCGGTGTTGCCCCGGACGATCGAGTCGTCGACCAGGACCACCCGGCGGCCCTTCAGGTTGGGGGGAAGCGGGGTGTACTTGAGCTTGACCGCGTCCCGCCGCAGCCGGTCGTCGGGCTCGATGAAGGTGCGGCCGATGTAGCGGTTTTTGATGAAGCCCTCGGTGTAGGGAAGCCCGGCGGCGTGGGCGTAGCCGATCGCCTGGGGGATCGCCGAGTCGGGCACCCCCACCACCGCGTCGGCCTCGGCCGGCGCCTCCCGGGCCAGCTCGGCCCCCAGCCGCTGGCGCACCTGGTGGACCCACCGGCCCTTCAGGCTGGAGTCGGGACGGGCGAAGTAGACGAACTCGAAGCTGCAAAGGGCGGGCTCCTTGGGGGGGTGCCCGGAAAAGCTTTTGACCCCCTCGGCGTCGATCCGCACGATCTCGCCGGGCTCGACCTCGCGCAGGAACCGGGCCCCCAGGGGGTGGAGGGCGGCGGTCTCCGAGGCCAGCACGTGGCCGCCCCCCTCCAGCGCCCCCAGCACCAGGGGCCGGAACCCCTGGGGGTCGCGGACCCCGTAGACCGCCTCCCGGGTCAGGAGCACCAGGGAGTAGGCCCCCTCGGCGTGGCGCATGAGCGCCCGGATGCGGTCGACCCAGGGGTGCGCGCTGGCGGCAACCCCCCAGTCCCCCGGAGGCTGGGCCAGGAGCTGGAGGATCAGCTCGGAGTCGGAGGTGGTGGAAAGGCCCACCCCCCGGGCCAGCAGGGCCCGACGGAGGGCGTGGGCGTTGGTGAGGTTGCCGTTGTGGCCGAGGGCCAACGGCCCGAGGAGGGTCTCGACGTAGAGGGGCTGGGCGTTCTCGGGCCTGGGAGCTCCGGTCGTCGAGTAGCGGTTGTGGCCGATGGCAAGGGGGCCCTTGAGGGGCCGGAGGTTGGCCTCGTGGAAGACCTGGGCCACCAGGCCCATGCCCCGGTGGAGGTGGATCCGCCGCCCGTCGGCGCTGGCGATGCCGGCCGACTCCTGGCCCCGGTGCTGCAGGGCGTAGAGCCCGAAGAAGGCGAGCCGGGCGGCCTCCCGACCGGGGGCATAGAGCCCCACCACCCCGCACGCCTCGTGCATCCCCCCGAGCCTCATGCCCCCTCCTCCAGCGCCCGGTCGGCGGCCCGCACCCGCTCCCGGCTGGCCGCCTGGTAGGCCCGCACCCGCGCCCGCACCTCGGGGTCGGCGAGGGCCAGGAGCTTGGCGGCGGCCAGCGCCGCCCCCTCGGGCTCCAGCACCACCAGGGGGGCCACCCCCGAGGGCATCCGCAGCGAGGAGAAGAGGTCGGCCCCGGCGAAGGCCTCGGCGTAGGGCGGGCAGGCGATCACCGGGGCGGCGACCTGGGCGTCGACCAGCCCGGAGAGCGCGTTGGCGCGACCGGCCACGGTGACGTAGACCTTGGGGGCGGGGTCGGCCTCGAGGCCCTCCAGGAGCTCAAGGAGCTCCCGTGGGGTCTTGTGGGCGCTGGCGATGCGGAGCCGGGCGGCCACCCCGAAGTGCTCGGCGAGGTGCCCCTGGATCTCCCGCCCCCGCTCGAGGTCGGCCCCCGAGCCCATCAGGATCACCGCGTACCCCCTAGCCACCGGCCACCTCCCGGATCGCCCGCTCGACCCGCGCCCGCTGGGGACCGGGGGCGGGGCGGAAGGGTTCGCCGGTGAGCCCCTCGAAAACCCGGGCGTAGCGCCAGGCCAGCTCGGCGGCGAGCTCGGGGGGCAGGGGCGGGGGCGTCCCCTCGCCGGTGAAGCCCCGTTCGGCGTACCAGAGCCGGAGGTACTCCTTGTCGAAGTGCTCGGGCTCCCCCCGCCGGTAGCTGGCCCGGCTCCAGTAGCGGCTGGAGTCGGGGGTGTGGAGCTCGTCGATCAGGATCAGGCGGTCCCCCACCAGGCCGAACTCGTACTTGGTGTCGACCAGCAGGAACCCGGCCCGCTCGGCGAGCGCCTGCCCCCGCCGAAAGAGCGCCAGGGCGGCGGCCTCGATCCGCTCCCAGAGCGCCTGTGGGACCAGGCCCCGGGCGAGGATCTCCTCCCGGGTGAGCCGCTCGTCGCGGCCGCCCGGCCCGGTGGCCTTGGTGGTGGGGGTGAGGATCGGCTCGGGGAGGGGGTCGTTCTTCCTGAGGCCCTCGGGAAGGGGGACCCCGTAGGGCCGGCGCTCGCCGGCCTGGTAAAGCTTCCAAAGCGAGGTCTTGGTGGTGCCGGTGATGTAGCCCCGCACCACCACCTCGACGGGCAGGGGGCGGGCCTTTTCGACCAGGCTGAGGTTGGGGTCGGGGACCGCGATCAGGTGGTTTTCGATGAGGTCGCGGGTGGCCGCGAACCACCAGGCGCTCAAGCGGTTCAGGATCTGCCCCCGGTAGGGCACCCGCCCCAGCACCCGGTCGAAGGCCGAGAGCCGGTCGGTGGCGACCAGAAGCAGCCGGTCGCCGAGGTCGTAGACGTCCCGCACCTTGCCCCGGGTCACCGGGAGCTCGGGGACGTCGGTGGCCTCGAGGGCCTCGGGGACCGCCTTGAGAAAATCCTCCTTGGTCATCCTTCCCTCCTAAGCATGCCGCACCCCGGCCTCGAAGAGGGGGAGCCCGAGCCCCCTCGCCGCCCCCCGCCGCCACCCGGGGTGCTGCCAGGGAAAGAGGTGGTCCTCGGGGTGGGGCATGAGCCCCAGCACGTTGCCCTCGGGGTTGGTGAGCCCGGCCAGGTCGAGCTCGGAGCCGTTGGGGTTCTCCCGGTAGCGGAGGGCGACCAGCCCCCCTTCCTCGATCCGCCGCCGCACCTCGGGACCGGCGGTGACGAAGCGCCCCTCGCCGTGGGCGATGGGGGCGTGGATCGGTTCCTTGAGCCCGTCGAGGAAGAGGCTCGGGCTCCCGGGTTGGGGCAAAAGCTCCACCCACCGGGCGAGGAACCGCCCGCCCCGGTTGGCCACCAGGCTGGCCACCGGCGGCCCAAAGAACGGCAGCACCCCGCTCTTGACCAGGGCCTGGAAGCCGTTGCAGATCCCCAGCACCGGGCGACCGGCCTCGACGAAGCGGCGAAAGGCCTCCCCCAGCCGGGTCCGGAGGTCGAGGGCCCAGAGCTTCCCGGCCCCCAGGGCGTCGCCGTAGGTAAACCCCCCGGGGAGGATCAGGAAGTCGTAGGAACCAAGGCGTTTTTCGCCGGCCTCGAGGTCGCCGACCCGCACGATCTCCGGCTCGCCGCCGGCCATGCGGGCGGCCAGGGCGGCCTCGTGGTCCCGGTTGGTGCCGGGGGCGTGGAGGATCGCCACCCGCGGCCTAGCCATCCTCCCCCCCGAAGGCGGCCGCGAGCTCCGGGAGCCCGAGCTCGAGGCCGCCGCCCGCCCAGGTAACGACCAGCGATCCGCCCCCGACCTCGCCCACCGCCGCCAGCGGCAACCCATGGAAGAGGGCCTCGAAGGCGGGGGCGTGGGACGGGGCCACCTCCACCAGCCAGCGGGCCAGCGACTCGGAAAAGAGCGCCTGCCAGGGGGCGAGCCGGCCCCGGGCCGGCACCCGCTCGAGCGCGATCCTGGCCCCCAGGCCGCCGGATAGGGCCATCTCGGCGGCGGCCACCGCCAGCCCCCCCTCGGCGAGGTCGTGCACGCTCCGGACCAGCCCCGACCGGATCGCCCGAAAGAGCGCCCGGGCCAGGTCGGGGCCCTCGGGGGCCGGGGCCGGTGGGAGCCCGCCGGCGCCTGGGTCGCCGGTGGCGATCCAGGCGTAGTGGCTGCCCCCGAACTCGGCGGCGGTGGCCCCCACCAGGTAGAGCCGGTTGCCCTCGGCCTTGAGGTCGATCGAGGGGGCCTTCTCCGGCTCGGGCACCGGGGCCGCCCCGGAGACCACCAGCGTGCCGGGGATCGGGTGGCGGCGTCCCTCGGCGTCCAGATACTCGTTGTTCAGGCTGTCCTTGCCGGAGACGAAGGGGGCGCGGTAGGCCCGGGCGGCGTCGGCCAGCCCCAGGGTCGCCCGCACCAGCCCGCCCAGCCGATCGGGGAGCTCGGGGTTCCCCCAGGAGTAGTTGTCGAGGAGGGCGATCCGCTCGGGGTCGCCGCCGGCCGCCACCAGGTTGCGCACCGCCTCGTCCACCGCCGCCCAGGCCCCCCGGTAGGGGTCGAGCGCGGTGTAGGTGGGGGCGACCCCCACCGCCAGGGCCACCGCCGGTCCCTTCCCGAAGAGTTCCCGGGGCCAGACCACCGCCCCGTCCTGGGGCCCCTTCCCCGGCCCGGCCAGCGGCTTGGTCAGGGTCTGGCCCTGAACCTCGTGGTCGTAGCGCTCGATCACCGGTCGCCGGCTCCGGATGTTGGGGTGGCCGAGCAGGGCCAACAGGACGCCGGTGGGATCGTCCGGGGCGGGGGGCGGGGGGGCGTAGGCCGGCGGCCGCCAGTGGGCGGCCAGCCGCCTTTGGGGCCGTCCGCCGTGGAGGAAGGCCATCGGCAACCGCCCGACGACCTCGCCGCGGTGGCGCACCACCAGCTCGCCGTCGCCGGTGAACCGGCCGATCGCCCGGGCCGGCACGCCGAAGCGCCGGGCCAGGGCCCGAAGCCGCGGCCAGCGGTCCTCGGGAACCGCCATCACCATCCGCTCCTGGGCCTCGGAGAGCCAGATCTCCCAGGGGGCGAGGCCGGGGTACTTGAGCGGCACCTCGGCGAGCTCGACCTCGACGCCGTGGGCCTCGCCCATCTCCCCCACCGCGCTGGAGAGCCCCCCCGCCCCGCAGTCGGTGAGGGCGGTGTAGAGCCCCTCGTCGCGGGCGGCGAGGATCAGCTCCTGGACCTGCTTTTCGGTGATCGGGTCGCCGATCTGCACCGCCGCCCCGGCGACCTCGGCGGTGGTGGCGTCGAGCTCCAAGCTGGAGAAGGTCGCCCCCCCGAGGCCGTCGCGGCCGGTCCGGCCCCCAACCAGGACCACCAGGTCGCCGGGGGCGGGGTCGTTCTTGTAGCTGCCGGCCGGCTGGATGCCCAGGGTGCCGGCGTAGACCAGGGGGTTTTGCCGGTAGCCGGGGTGGAAGTAGATCGCCCCGCCGACCGTGGGGATCCCCATCTTGTTGCCGTAGTCCTCGATCCCGGCGATCACCCCGCGGTAGACCCGGCGGGGGGGCAGGGTGCCCGGGGGCAGGCGGTCGTCGGGGGTGTCCAGGGGGCCGAAGAAGAGGACGTCCAGGTTGGCGATCGGCCGGGCCCCCATCGCCAGCACGTCGCGGATCACCCCGCCGACCCCGGTGTTGGCCCCGCCGAAGGGCTCGATCGCCGAGGGGTGGTTGTGGGTCTCGACCTTGAAGGCGAGGTCCCAGTCCTCATTCAGGGCGAAGAGCCCGGCGTTGGCGGCGATCGCCGCCCGCACCCAGGGGGGGCGGAGCTCCTGGTAGACGGCCCGGAGGTAGCCGGCCAGGAGCCCGTCGATCGTCCGCTCCTCCACCGGCCCCGCCGGGTCGGGGTCGGTAGGACCGCGGTAGACGATGCGGGCGCGGAAGGTCTTGTGGGCGCAGTGCTCGCTCCAGGTCTGGGCCAGGGTTTCCAGCTCGAGGTCGGTGGGCTCCCGCCCGGCCTGGCGGAAGAAGGCCTGGATCGCCCGCATCTCCTCGAGGTCCAGGGCCAGCCGCCGGCCGGTGGAGAGCGCGAGCAGGCCGGCGTCGTCGAGCTCCCTTAGGGGCACGGTCCGCGCCCCGGCCCCGGCCGGGGCCGCCCCGGCCCAGGGGGGCGGGGCCTCGCGGCCGACGTGGGCGTGCTCGACGACCGGATTGTAGAGCACCGCCCGGGCCAGGGCGGGCACCGCCGCGGGATCGAGGCCGGCGACCCGCCAACGGGTGCCGCTGGCGGCCCTCGCGAGCCCGATCCCCAAACGGGCGGCGAGCCCGAGGAGGGCCGCCCCCTCGGCGTCGAAGACCCCGGGGTGGAGGGTCACGTCGACGAAGGGGCCCGGTGGGGGCGGGGGGTCGAGGACCCAGCGCTCGACCACCGGGTCGACCAGGGCGCCGGCCAGGGTCCGGGCGGCCGCCTCGCCGACCCCGTCCAGAAAGTAAAACCGCTCGCGGGTGAGGGTGAGCCCCTCGCCGAAGCCCGCGAGCCTCGCCTCCTCCTGCTTGGCTTCGGCCACCGGGTCGGGGCCCAAAAGGGCCAGGGCGACCCGGTGGACCGCCGTAGGTTCCTGGGAATCCGAAGCCCTCGCCATCCCCCGCGGGGGGTCCGCCCCGCACCCCATTCTACCCCGGGGGCGGGGGGTCTTTTTGGAGCCAGAGCCAAACTTCCCGGTTCCCGGCCTTGCCCGGCAGCCGGCTCTCGGCCTCGCCGAGCACCGAGAACCCCGCCGCCAGGGTGGCCGTCCGCACCCGCTCGACCGCCCGACGGCGGGCGGCGGGGTCGGCGACCACCCGCACCCCCGGTCCCAGCTCGAACTGGGGCTTGACCAGCACCAGGGCCTGGCCGCCGGGGGCCAGGGCGGCCGCCAAAGGGGGAAGCAGGAGGGTGCTGGAGATGAAGGCGACGTCCATGGTGGCGAGCGCCACCGGCTCCGGCAGGGGAATCCCGTAGCGGGCGTTCACCCCCTCGAGGACGACCACCCGGGGGTCGGCCCGGAGCCGGGGGTGGAGCTGGCCGCGACCCACGTCGACGGCGTAGACCCGGCGGGCGCCGTGCTCCAGCAGGACCTCGGTGAATCCCCCGGTCCCCGCCCCCAGGTCCAGGGCGACCCGGCCGGCCACCGCCAGGGGAAAGGCGGCGAGCGCCCCCAGGAGCTTCTCCGCCCCCCGCCCGACGTGGGGGTAGGGCCCGGCGACCTCTACCCGGGCCCCCTCGGGCACCGGGAAGGCCGGGCGCCGCACCGGCCGGCCGTCGACCCGCACCCGCCCGGCCCGCACCAGCGCCTTGGCCTTCTCCCGGCTCTCGGCCAGGCCCCGTTCCACCAGGAAGCGGTCGAGCCGCACCTAGACCGCGGGCTTAAGGACCACCCGCTCGGCGTCGGCCCAGAGGCCCTCGAGGTCGTAGTAGGCCCGCGCCTCCGGGCTCATGAGGTGGACGAGCAGGGGCCCGTAGTTGAGCAGGACCCAGCGGCTGGAGGGCCCCTCCACCGCCTCGGGCCGGACCCCCATCGCCTCCAGGCCGTCCCGCACCGCCCGCTCGAGGGCCTCGAGGTGGGGGGTGCTGGTGGCGGTGGCGATCAAGAAGTAGTCGAGGCTGTCGGAGACGCCCCTTAGGTCCAGGGCCACGATGTCTTCCGCCTTCTTTTGGTCGAGGATTCGGTAGGCCTCCTGAATCAAGCGCTCCACTCCAAAGGGGTTCGCCATCCGCCCCTATTGTACCAGGTCCCGCCCCAGCGCGATCACCACGTCGGCCCGGGCGAAGAGGTGGAACTTGGCGACCAGGGGCAGGTGCACCGCCTCGGCGTAGTAGCCGCCGGCCTCGAGGTCCTCGCCGGCCCAGACCTCGCTGACCTGGCGGGGCCGCCCGACCGCCACCCGGGGCCGGGGCAACCCCAACCGGGCGAGCCCCTCGGCGTAGCGGGCCCCGAGCCCCGCCCCGCTCCCGTCGAGGATCAGCACCCGGGCCCGGGGCGCCGGCACCGCCCGCCCCAGGCCGAGGCCGAAGAAGGCCTTCAGGAAGCGGGCCCGGGCCTCCGGCCGCACCACCAGATAGGGCCCCTCCTCGACCACCGGCAGGGTGGCGGTCCTCAGGGCGAGCCCCTTGAGGTAGGGCAGGAAGACCAGCGCCTGGTCCACCGGCAGGTCGGTCTCGAGCCCGCCCCAAAGCGAGCGCACGATCCCCGGCAGGCGCGGCCAGTACTCCGGCGAGGCGGCCTTCTTGGCCACCTTGAGGAGCACCTCCTTGATGCGGTCGAGCCGCCCCAGGTCGCTCCCCACCCAGCCGCGGAAGCGCATGTACTTGACCGCGTCCGCCCCCCCCAGGTGCACCCGCCCGGCGGGGAAGTGGATGTGGAGGTTGGCGGCGTTGTCGTCGTAGTCCATCGGGGCCGGGAGCACCACGTCGACCCCCCCCACCGCGTCGACCAGCCGGGCCACCTGGTCGAGGGTGAAGATCAGGTGGTGGTCGACCCGGAGGCCGACCGCCCGCTCGACCGCCCGGGCCAGCCCCTTGGCCCCCAAAAACCCGTAGACCGCGTTGATCCTGCCGCGGTAGCCGTCGAGCTCGACCCGGACGTCCCGGGGCACCGCCACCGCCCAGACCCGGGGGCCCACCGCCCGCACGAAGAAGATCGTGTCGGTGCGGCGGCCGGGGCCGCAGGGGGTGGCCGGGCCGCAGTACTCGACATCGCGGGCGGCCACCACCAGGCTGAGCTCGGGCAGGGGCCGACCGCCGGCCGGGGTCGCCACCCGCTCGGGGCTCGGCCACCGCCCCACCGCCACCGCCGCGGCGGCCAGCAGCGCCCCCAGCAAAAACCGGAGCCAGACGGGGAGGTCAGGCCGCTTCAAGGGCGCGCTGCACCTCCCGGGTGCGGGGGTGGACGGGGATGCCCCGCGACTCCAGGTAGGCGACCTTCCGTTCCACCGCCCGGCGGTAGGCCTCGAGCAACCGGCCGGATTCCAGGAGGGGAAGCAGGTCCCGGTTGAACCCCCGCCCGGGCTCGGCCAGGTCGGCGACGTAGATCAGCATCCCGAGGGGGAAGTCCGGCCCCACCCCGACCACGTGGCCCTCGATGGCGGCGAGGACCTCGGGGTCGCGCTCGCCGAGCCCTTCGGCCAGCTTGCGGCCGGCCCGGCCGTGGAGCACCGGGGGGTGGGCCCGCTCGACCTCGTTCTCGGGCGGGGCCAGACGCAGGAGCTCCCGGTCGGGGAGTTCCTTGGCCAGGTCGTGGAGGAGCCCGGCCCGGTAGGCCTTGTCGGGGTCCACCCCGACCGCCGGGGCGACGGCGCGGGCGAGCTCGGCCACCCGGAGGACGTGGGCGAACCGCTCCGGGGAGAGCCGCCGCCGCACCTCGTCAAGGAGCGCGGTAGAGCCCGTGCTTTTCAATGTAGACCTCCACCTCGAAGGGCACCAGGTAGCGGATCGAGCGGCCCTCGGCGACCCGCCGCCGCACCTCGGTCGAGGAGACCTCGTAGCCGGGGATCTCGAGGAGCCGCACCCGCTGCCGGAAGAAGGGGTCGAGCCGGGCGAGGTCGTAGCCGGGACGGGAGACCGCCACCATCCCGGCCAGCTCGACCAGCGCCTCGGGTTCCTTCCAGGTCCCCACGTCGCGGTAGGCGTCGGCCCCGGTGATGAAGAAGAGCTCGGCCTCCGGCCAGCGGCGCCGGGCCCGGCGGAGGGTGTCGACCGTGAAGCTGGGGCCGGGGTGGTCGAGCTCCAGGCGGCTGGGGAAGAACCGGGGGTCGCGGGCGGTGGCCAGCACCACCATCTCGTGGCGGGCCTCGGCCGGGGCCACCGGGCGCTTGTGGGGCGGGCGGGCGGCGGTGACGAACTCCACCCGGTCGAGGCCGAGGCGGTCGGCCGACTCGCTGGCCGCCAGCAGGTGGCCGACGTGGAGGGGGTCGAAGCTTCCGCCAAAGAGCCCCAAGCGCACGGAGTCAAGCCTACCACGCGGCTAGCGCTCGGGGATGTACTCGAACTCCAGGGGGCCGATGCGCACGGTGTCGCCGGCGCGGACGCCGGCGGCCTTGAGGGCGTCCTCGAGGCCCCACCGCCGGAACTGCGGCTGGAGGTAGGGCATGGCCTCGAAGAGGTCCCCCTTGATGCGGGCCACCGCCCGCTCGATGGGGGGCGCGTCCACCTCGAAGACCCCCTCGGCGACCTCCCGCACCCGGATCCCCCGGGGCTCCTCCCGCTTGGGAGCGGGGCGGGCGGGCTCGATCCTGGGGGCCTTTTCCAAAAGGGAGAAGAGCGCCGCCTTGAGGGTCGAGAGGCCGGCCCCGGTCAGGGCCGAGACCGCCACCACCGGCCGTCCGAAGCGGGCCAGGGCGGCCTCGAGGCGCCCGACCTCCTCCTCTCCCACCAGGTCGGTCTTGTTGAGCGCCACCAGCGAGGGCCGGCGGCGGAGTCCGGGGTCGTAGGCCTCCACCTCCTTGAGCAGGGCGCCGAGCCCCCGCACCGGGTCCTCGCCGGCGTCGAGGACGTAGAGCAGCACCCGGGTGCGGGCGATGTGGCGGAGGAAGTCGAGCCCGAGCCCCTTGCCCTCGCTGGCCCCCTCGATGATCCCGGGGATGTCGGCCAGGGTGAAGCGGCGAAGCCCGGCCTCGTCCTCCACCACCCCGAGGTTGGGGGCGAGGGTGGTGAAGGGGTAGTCGGCGATCTTGGGGCGGGCCCGGGTCAGGGCGGCGAGCAGCGACGACTTGCCGGCGTTGGGGTAGCCGACGAGCCCCACGTCGGCCAGCGAGAGGAGCTCCAGGCGGAGCCGCCGCCGTTCCCCCGGCAACCCGGCCTCGGCGAACCGCGGCGCCTGCCGGGTGGGGCTTTTGAAGGCGGCGTTCCCCCGCCCGCCCTCGCCCCCCCGGGCCACCCGCACCGTCTGTCCCGGGGCCACCAGGTCGGCCAGGAGCTCGCCGGTCTCGGCATCGAAGACCCGGGTTCCCACGGGCACCTCGATGTAGAGGTCCGCCCCCGCCCGGCCGTGGCGTTCGCCGCCCTGGCCGTGGGCCCCCGAGGGGGCCCGGTAGCGCCGACGGGAGACCTTGGCCAGGGAGTCGACGTGCTCCGAGGCCCGCAGGTAGACGTCGCCCCCCCGGCCGCCGTCGCCGCCGTCGGGGCCGCCCTTGGGGCGGTACTTCTCGCGGAAGAAGCTGACCACCCCGTCGCCGCCGGAACCGGCGGTCACCTCGATTTCGATGGCGTCACGGAACATTTCATAGAAACCGCCCGCGAACGCCCGTCCGGGGTCCGCGGGCGGGCCCGAGCGGGCTACTCGAGCGGGCGGACGTTGACGTAGCGCCCCAACCGGCCCTTGTCGCGGAACTCCACCACCCCGTCGACCAGGGCGAAGAGGGTAAAGTCGCGGCCCATGCCGACGTTCTTCCCCGGCTTGAACCGGGTGCCCCGCTGGCGCACCAGGATGTTTCCGGCCCGCACCACCTGGCCGTCGAACCGCTTGACCCCGAGCCTTTTCGCGATCGAGTCGCGGCCGTTCTTGGTCGAACCCAGACCCTTTTTGTGTGCCACCTTCTACCCCCGGATCTCCTTGATCAAGAGCTCGGTGTAGGGCTGGCGGTGCCCCTTCTTGCGGTGGTAGTTGACCTTGGCCTTGAACTTCTCGACCAGGACCTTCCTGCCCCGGCCCTGGGCCACCACCTCGGCCACCACCCGGGCGCCCTCCACCGTGGGCGTACCCACCTTGGCCTCGTCCCCGCCCAGGAAGAGGGGGGCGAACTCGACCACCTCGCCGGGCTCGGCGACGAGCTTCTCGACGCGAATCCGCTCGCCCTCCTCCACCCGGTACTGCTTGCCGCCCGTCTCGATGATCGCGTACATCAATGGAACCTCCCAAGGGGCCTCGCCCCAGCGAAGACTCAGTGTAGCAAAGGGGCAGGCCAAGCTCAAGGCGGCCGCCCCCTCCAGCGGTTGACAAACCCCGAACCCCTTGCTAACCTACCCGTTGCTGCGGGCAGCGGCCCGCGAGCACCTTGAAAAGCGGGGAAGCAGGTCGATGCACGAAAACCCGTCCCTTTGGGGACCTTTTGCCACGGAGAGTTTGATCCTGGCTCAGGGTGAACGCTGGCAGCGTGCCTAAGACATGCAAGTCGTGCGGGGGCCGCTTTGGACTTCGGTTCGGGGCGGTCCTAGCGGCGGACGGGTGAGTAAC
>JALSRQ010000076.1 GCA_026984675.1 Thermaceae bacterium | reverse complement strand
GATCGCCCTGGAGCTCGCCGGCATGGGCCTCGACGTCGCCGTCCACTACCGCACGAGCGAGGCGGACGCCCGGGCCACCGCCCAAGCGGTGCGGGCGCGGGGGGTGCGGTCGGCCTTGGTGCGGGGTGACCTCACCGACCCCGGCGAGGTCGAGCGGGCGGTGGCCGAGGCGGCCGAGGCCCTGGGGGGGCTGGAGGTCTTCGTTCAGAACATCGGCGACTACCTGTTCAAGCCCCTCGAGGCGGTCACCCCCGAGGAATGGCGCGGCGTCCTGGCCACTAACCTCGACGCCGCCTTCTACCTGGCCCGGGCGGCCTGGCCCCACCTGGTGGCGGCGGGCCCGGCCGGCCGCATCGTCTTCCTGGGCTACGCCGGGGCCGGGCAGATCACCGCCAAGCCGGCGATCGCCCCCTACTTCATCGCCAAGACCGGGGTCGTGCTCCTGGCCAAGGCGCTCGCCCGCCGGCTCGCCCCCAAGGGGGCCACCGCCAACGTCGTCGCCCCCGGGGTGGCCGAGAACTCCATCTCCCAGCCGGTGGGGGAGATCCCCATGGGTCGGGTGGCCTACCTTTCCGAGGTGGCCCGGGCGGTAGGCTTCTTCGTGGACGAGGCCTCCGGCTACCTCACCGGGCAGGTGCTCGAGGTCGCCGGCGGCTGGAACCTGTAGGAGGCGCGATGGACCGCGAGAAAAGGTTGGTCGAGCTCGAGGACACCGGGCTCCGCTTCGAGACCGAGCTGGACCTGGGGTCGCTGGCGCCCCTGGTCGAGGCCTGGCTCGCCGGGATCGGCGAGGACCCGGGTCGTGAGGGGCTAAGGGACACCCCGGGCCGGGTCGCCCGGGCCTGGGCCTTCCTCACCCGGGGCTACCGGCAGCGCCTCGAGGAGGTGGTGAACGACGCCCTCTTCGACGCCGAGGGCTCGGAGATGGTGGTGGTGAAGGGGATCGAGTTCTACTCGATGTGCGAGCACCACCTGCTCCCCTTCTTCGGCCAGGTCCACATCGGCTACATCCCCAAAAAGAAGGTGCTCGGCCTCTCCAAGTTCGCCCGCATCGTGGAGATGTTCTCCCGCCGGCTCCAGATCCAGGAGCGGCTCGCCACCCAGATCGCCGAGGCGATCGAGCGGGTGGTCGAGCCCGAGGGGGTGGCGGTGGTGATCGAGGGGGTCCACCTCTGCATGATGATGCGGGGGGTCGAGAAGCAGCACTCCTCGGCGGTCACCAGCGCCATGCGGGGGGTCTTCAAGACCAACGCCAAGACCCGGGAGGAGTTCCTGAGCCTGATCCGCTAATACCGGTCGTCGATCGCGGCAATGCGGCGGGCCCAAAGGGCAGCTTCGCCCTCCCCCTCTTCGATAAGGGCGAGGAGGATCGCCCGTACTGTGGGGTCTTTCACCCGCTTGGCCCCGTAGCGCTCGTGGTGAAGCCGCACCTGCACCGCCCCCCGCCAGCCGGGAAAAAGGGGTGCTTCCGGAAGTCTCGGAAGCCAGGGCTCGAGGAGGGCGGTGAGGATGCGCTCGACCGCTCGGTAGGGCCGCACCGCCTTGCCGATGTCGTGGAGGAGGGCGGCCCGCACCGCCTCGGGGGGCGCGTCCGGGTAGCGGCGGACGAGCTCCTTGGCGACCAGCACCGCGTGCTCGCGGTCGCGGGGGTCGAGCCGGCGGTAGAGGGCGAACTCGGAAGGGCGGAGCCGGGCCCGGGCCCAAGCGTCGTCGGGGCGGGCGATGCCGAGAATCGCCCGGAATCCGCGGACGAGGCGTTTAAAGCTCGGCAAGCGCCTTGGCCCTTTCCAGCACCCGGTCGAACATCGCCGGGGTGAGCCGGCCGGTCTGGGTGTTCTGGCGGGAAACGTGATAGCTCGAAAGCAGCACCTTGCCCCCGGAGAGCGGGTACTCGGCCCCGTGGGCGAAGGGGCGATCGCGCTTTTTAAGCCCAAAGTGCGCGAGCAGGGCGTCGTGGGCGATGCGGCCGAGGGCCAGGTAGACCCGGAGGTTTGGGAGCAGGGCGAGCTCGCGCTCGGTCCAAACGCGGCAGGCCTGGATCTCCTCGCGGGTGGGTTTGTTCTTGGGCGGCACGCAGCGCACGGCCGCGGTGATGTAGACGCCGAAGAGCGCTAGGCCGTCTCCCCGGTGGGTGCTCGTGGGCTGGTTGGCAAGCCCGGCGCGGTAGAGGGCGGCGTAGAGGAAGTCGCCGGAGGCGTCGCCGGTGAAGACCCGACCGGTGCGGTTGGCCCCGTGGGCCCCGGGAGCGAGGCCGAAGATCAGGAGCCGGGCCTGGGGGTCGCCGAACCCCGGCACCGGCTTGGCCCAGTAGTCCCAGTCGCGAAAGGCCCGGCGCTTTTTCCGGCCGACCTCCTCCCGCCAGGCGACCAGCCGGGGGCAGCGGCGGCAGGCGACGATCTCGCGGTGGAGGGCCTCGAGGGCGCTCAGGACCACGGCTCCGCTCCCCGGCGGGCGGGCGGAAGGGGGGCCTTGCCTAAAGCGGGATGTTGCCGTGCTTTTTCCACGGACGCGCCTCCTCCTTCTCCCAAAGGGCCTTTAGATGGCGCACCAGGTGGGCCCGGGTAACCTCGGGGGGGATCACGTCGTCGACGTAGCCGCGGGCGGCGGCGATGTAGGGGTTGTCGAAGGTCCGCTTGTACTCCTCGACCTTCCTGCGGCGGGTCTCCTCGGGGTTTTTCGAGGTCTGGATCTCCCGCCGGTAGATGATGTTGGCCGCCCCCTCGGCCCCCATCACCGCCACCGCCGCGGTGGGCCAGGCCAGCACCACGTCGGCCCCCATGTCCTTGGAGTTCATCGCGAGATAGGCGCCGCCGTAGGCCTTGCGCACGATCAGGGTGATCTTGGGGACGGTGGCCTCGGCGTAGGCGTAGAGCATCTTGGCGCCGTGGCGGATGATGCCGCCGTGCTCCTGGGCCACGCCGGGCAGGAAGCCGGTGACGTCCACCAGGGTCAGGATCGGCACGTTGAAGGCGTCGAGGGTTCGGATGAACCGGGCCGCCTTGTCGGCGGCGTGGATGTCGAGGGCGCCGGCCATGAAGCGGGGGTTGTTGGCCACGATCCCCACCGGCATGCCCCCAAGCCGGGCGAACCCCACGATGATGTTCCGGGCCCAGCCCGGGTGGATCTCCAGGAACACGCGATCGTCGACCAGGGTGCGGATGACCTCGTGCATGTTGTAGGGGCGGCGGGGGTCGGGGGAGACCAGGTCCAAAAGCTCGGGGGTCTTGCGGTCGGGGGGGTCGCCGTTCGGCTTGATCGGGGGCTTTTCCCGGTTGTTCTGGGGCAGGTAGGAGAGGAGCTCCTTGACCAGGTCCAGCACCGCCCGGTCGCCGTCGGCCTCGAGGTGGGCCACCCCCGAGACCCGGGCGTGGACGTCGGCGCCGCCGAGCTCCTCGAAGGAGACCTCCTCCCGGGTCACCGACTTGATCACCTCGGGGCCGGTGATGAACATGTAGGAGGTCCCCCGGCTCATCAGCACGAAGTCGGTGATCGCCGGGCTGTACACCGCGCCCCCGGCGCAGGGGCCGAGGATCGCCGAGATCTGGGGCACGACCCCGGAGTAGACCGCGTTCCGGTAGAAGACCTCGCCGTAGCCCGAGAGGCTGTCCACCCCCTCCTGGATGCGGGCGCCGGCGGAGTCGTTGAGGCCGACGATCGGGGCCCCCACCTTGACCGCCAGGTCCATGATCTGGGCGATCTTCCGCCCGTGCATCTTCCCCAGCGAGCCGCCCAGGACGGTGAAATCCTGGCTGAAGACGAAGACCTTCCGGCCTTGAATCGTGCCGTAGCCGGTAACCACCCCCTCGCCGGGGGCCTCGACCCCCTCCATCAGGGGGGTCTCGAGGTGCTCGACGAAGGTCCCCAGCTCGACGAAGGAGCCCTCGTCGAGGAGGTAGTCGATGCGCTCGCGGGCGGTGAGCTTGCCCTTCTCGTGCTGCTTTTCGATCCGCTTTTCGCCGCCGCCTAGGAGGACCCGCTTGCGACGTTCTTCCATCTCGGCGATGAGCTCTTCCAGCATCGCGCGGCTTGGGTCGGCCATACCGCCCCCATGATACGCGCCGGCCGGGCCCCGCCCGGGCCCGGCCGGCAGAAAGGGCCGCCCCTCAGTCCTTGAGCTTCTTCACCGCCTCGATCATCGCCGGCAGCACCTGGTGCACGTCGCCAACGATGCCGTAGTCGGTCTCCTTGAAGATCGGAGCGTCGGGGTCCTTGTTGACCGCCGCCACCACCTTGGACTTGTTCATCCCGGCCTGGTGCTGCACCGCGCCGGAGACGCCAAGGGCGATGTAGAGGGCTGGCTGGACGGTCTTCCCGGTCTGGCCCACCTGCTCGGCGTAGGGCCGCCAGCCGGCATCGACCACCGCCCGGGTCGCGCCGACCGCGCCGCCCAGGAGGTCGGCGAGCTCCTCGACCAGCTTGAAAGCCTCGGCCGAGCCCATGCCCCGGCCGCCGGTGACGACGACGTTGGCCTCGGTGAGGGAGACCCGCTTTTTCTCCTCCTGGATCCGCTCCAGCACCTCGACCCGGGCCTCCAGCTCGCCGAGCGGGACCTCGAGGCCCTCCACCCGACCCTCGCCCCCCGGCTCGGCGACCGGCGCGGCGTTCGGCTTGCTGGTGACCACCACCGGGTAGGCCGCCCGCTGGGTCTCGAGGACCCGGTTGAGGAAGGTGTAGCGCTTGGCCACCACCGCTTCGGCGGAGGGCTCGATTTCGAGGACGTCCTCCAGCAGCCCGGCGTCCATCCGGGCGGCCAGCCGGGCGGTCCAGGTGCGGCCGGTGCGGCTGGCGGGGGCGACCACCGCCTTCGCCCCCGCTTTCTGGGCGGCGGCGAAGGCGGCGGCGGTCCACTTCTCGGCGGTGTATTCGGCGAAGGCGGGGGCGTCGGCGACGTAGAGGGTGTCGACGTACGTTTTCGCCGCCTCGGCCACCTCGCCGAGGCCCTGGCCGACGATCAGCCCGGCCACCGGCGAGCCCAGGGCGCCGGCCAGCTCGCGGGCCCGGGTGACCGCCTCCAGGCCCCCCTTCTTGGGCTTCTTGCCGTCGTGATCGATGTAGACGAGAACCATGGCGCCTCCCTTCTAGATGACCTTGGCTTCCTCGTGGAGGAGCCGGACCAGCTCTTCCGCCGCCTTCTCGGGCTCCTTGGTGCCGTCCAGGATCTTCTGCTTGCGCTCGATTTTGACGATCGCCTGGGAAAGGATCTCGACCTTGGTACCGGTGACTCCGAGCTCTTCGGCGGGAATTTCCTTAATTTCCTTCTTTTTGGCCTTCATGATGCCGGGGAGGGTGGGGTAGCGGGGCTCGTTCAGCCCCTGCTGGGTGGTGAGGACCGCTGGGAGCCGCACCCGCACCCGCTGGGCCCCCTCGTCGAGGTCGTGCTGGGCGGTGGCCTGGGTCTCGTCCTCCAGCTCGAAGGCGGTGGTCCAGGCCACGCTCGGCCAGCCCAGCGCCTCGGCCACCGCCGGGCCTAAGGCGTAGCTATCCCAGTCGGCCTGCTGGCCGCCGGTGAAGACCACCGTGGGGGCCTCCTCGGCCAGCACCTTGGCGAGCGCCTTGGCCTCGGTGATGGGGTCGGCGTCGCCCTCGTGCTTGACGAAGACCGCCCGGTCCGCGCCCATCGCCAGCGCGGTGCGGATCGCCTCCTTGGTCCGCTCGGGCCCGAAGGCCACGATCACCGCCTCGCCGCCGTGCTTCTCCTTGAGCTGGAGGATCTCCTCGACCGCGTACTCGTCCATCTGGTCGAGGATCATGGTGGCGCCGGAGAGGTCGATCCGGCCGCCCTCCTCCCTGAGCTTGGCCTCCCCGTCGGGGACCTGTCGGATGATGGCTACGAACTTCATCGCGCCTCCTTTCCTAGGGGATGTTCTTCCTGATGTGCCGGGCGATGATGACCCGCTGGATCTCGTTGGTGCCCTCGTAGATCTGGTTGAGCTTGACGTCCCGGAGGAGCTTTTCCACCGGGAAGTCGTTGACGTAGCCGTAGCCGCCGTGGATCTGGATCGCTTCGTTGGCGGCGTCGAAGGCGATCTCCGAGGCGTAGGCCTTGGCGATCGCCGAGGCGTGGATGTGGCGGGGGTCGTTTCGGTCGGCGAGCCAGGCGGCGTAGAGGGTGTACATGCGGGCGGTCTCCAGCCCGATCATCATGTCGGCGAGCTTGAACTGGATGGCCTGGAAATCGATGATCGGCCGGCCGAAGGCCTCGCGTTCTTTGGCGTACTTGGCCGCCTCCTCGAGCGCCCGCCGGGCCACCCCCACGCTGCCGGCGGCCACCGGGATGCGGGTCTTGTCGAGGGTGAGCATGGCGATCTTGAACCCCGCCCCCTCGTCGCCGAGGCGGTTTTCCACCGGGACCTTGACGTCCTCGAGCACCATCTCGTAGGTGGGGGCGGCCCGCTGGCCCATCTTGCCGTGGATCTTGTTGAAGGAAACCCCCTCCCGGTCGCGTTCGACCACCAGGGCCACCACCCCCTTGTGCCGGAGCTCGGGGTCGAAGGTGGCGAAGACCACCGTCCAGTCGGCCTCGGCGGCGTTCGAGATCCACATCTTGGTGCCGTTCAGGACGTAGTGTTCGCCCACCCGCTCGGCCCGGGTCTTGAGGGCGGCGGCGTCGGAGCCGTTTCCCGGCTCGGAGAGGGCGAAGGCCGCGAGGGCGGGCCGCTGGGTGAGGGGCCTCAGGAACCGCTCCTTTTGCTCCGGGCTCCCGGCCAGCAGCACCGGGGTGATGCCCAGCTCGCTGGCCATGGGAATGGTGTAGAACCCCATGTCGGCCCAGCCGAGCTCCTCGCCGATGATCACCTCCTCGACGAGCCCGAGGCCCAGCCCGCCGTTTTCCTCCGGGATGCCGACGTTTAAAAGGCCGATCTCGTGGAGCTTTTCGACCAGTGGCCAGGGAACCTCCTCCCGCTCGTCGTACTCCCGGGCCACCGGGGCCACCTGCTCGCGCGCGAAGCGGCGGGCCAGCTTTCTTAGCTCCTCCTGTTCCTCGGTCAAGCTGAAGTCGAGCGGCATCTCCACCTCCCGCCGGGCCCTATCTTTGACTCAGTATAAGAAAAGGGCCCGGTCCTGCAAGTCCCGGTCCATCCTAACGCTTTTTGCGCTGGCTGGCGGAAAACCGTGGGGTGCGGACAATGGTCCCGGGCGTCCCCGTGGTAGACTTCGCCTAGGCGCGGAACGCGCCCAAAGGCGGGACCCCTCCTTCGGGGCAGGGTGGAATTCCCGACCGGCGGTGAAAGCCCGCGAAGCCCGAAAGGGCCCGACCCGGTGGAACTCCGGGGCCGACGGTGAAAGTCCGGATGGGAGAAGGAGGTGAAGCGGGGTCGATCCCCGCGGTTGGTGGATAGGCTGAGCGATCTCGATCGACGTTTCCTCGAAAGGGCGCTGGCCCTCGCCGAGCGGGCCCGGGGGCACACCCACCCCAACCCCATCGTGGGGGCGGTGGTGGTGAAGGACGGGCGCGTGGTCGGCGAGGGCCACCACCCCCGGGCGGGGGCGCCCCATGCCGAGGTCTTCGCGCTGGAGGCGGCGGGGGAGGCTGCCCGGGGGGCGACCGTCTACGTCTCCCTCGAGCCCTGCAACCACACCGGCCGCACCCCGCCTTGCTCGCTGGCCTTGATCCGGGCCGGGGTGGCGCGGGTGGTGGTCGCCGCCCGGGACCCCAACCCCGAGGCCGGCGGCGGGATCGAACGGCTCCGGGCGGCCGGGGTCGAGGTGGTGCTGGCCGGATGGGACGAGCGGGTGCGCCAGCAGAACCTGGCCTTCTTCACCGCCGTGAGGCGGCGCCGCCCCTTCGTCCGCTTTAAGGCCGGCGCCACCCTCGACGGCCGCCTGGCCGACGCCGAAGGAAGGAGCCGCTGGATCACCTCGGAGGCCAGCCGGCGGGTAGCCCACGCCTTCCGCCAGGAGGCGGCGGCGCTGGTGGTGGGGGCGGGTACCGCGATCGCCGACGACCCCCGCCTCACCACCCGCGACCCCGACTTCCGCCCCTTCCCCGAGATGCGGGAGCCGCCCCCGCTCAGGGACCCCCTGCCGGTGGTGATGGACACCGAGGCCCGCACCCCGCCGGACGCCCGGCTGGTGGCCCGGGGGGCCTGGGTGCTGGTGGGGGAGGGGGCGCCCGAACGGCGGATCGCTGCCCTGCGGGAGGCCGGGGCCCGGGTGGCGGTGCTCCCCCGGGAGGAGGGGCGGGTGAGCGTGGCCGCCGCCTTGGACCTGCTCTACCGCTCGGGGCTGACCTCGCTCTTGCTCGAGACCGGCCCCCGGCTGGCCGGGGCGTTCTTCCGGGCCGGGGCGGTGGACCGGGTTTCGCTCTTTCTGGCCCCCCTCTTCCTCGGTGAGGGGCGGGGGCTTTTGGAGGGCTGCGCCCCGGCGCTGGACGAGGCGCCCCGGTTCCGCCTGCTTTCGAGCGAGCGGCTGGGGGAGGACCTCTGGCTCGAGCTGGCCCCCCGGGAAGGGGAGGGGAGCGCGTGTTTACCGGATTGATCGAGGAGGTCGGCGAGGTCCGGGCGGTCCAGCCCGGCCGCCCCACCCGGGTTCGGATCGGGGCGCGGGCGGTGCTGGAGGGCACCCGGATCGGCGACTCGATCAGCGTGGCGGGGGCCTGCCTCACCGTGGTCGAGCTCGGCGAGGGGGGGTTCGCCGTCGAGCTGGCCGAGGAGACCCTCCGCCGCACCGCCCCCCGCTGGCGGGTCGGGGCCCGGGTGAACCTGGAGCGGGCGCTGAGGGTCGGCGACCGGCTGGGCGGCCACTTCGTCACCGGCCACGTCGACGGGGTGGGGCGGGTGGTCCGCTTCGACCGCCGTCCCGGGGCCACCGACCTCTACGTCGAGGTGCCGCCCGGCCTCGAGCGGTACGTGGCCGAGAAGGGCTCGGTCGCCCTCGACGGGGTGAGCCTCACGGTGGTTTCGGTGCGGGGACGGGTGTTCTCGGTGACCCTCATCCCCCACACCCTGAAGGCCACCACTTTGGGCGAGCTCCGGGTGGGGGACGCGGTGAACCTCGAGGTCGACCTGCTCGCCCGCTACCTGGAGCGGCTTTTGGAGGCGCGATGATCGCGAGAATCGAGGAAGTACTTAAGGCGTTCAAGGCCGGCAAGCCGGTGATCGTCGTCGACGACGAGGACCGCGAGAACGAGGGCGACCTGATCTTCCCCGCCCAGTTCGCTACCCCCGAGCTGGTGAACTTCGCCCTCAAGGAGGCCCGGGGGCTCCTCTGCGTGGCGGTGACCCCGGAGCGGGCCGAGGCGCTCGGCCTGCCCCCGATGGTCGAGAAGAACACCGACCCCCACGGCACCGCCTTCACCGTGAGCGTCGACGCCGCCGACGCCACCACCGGGATCAGCGCCTTCGAGCGGGCCCGCACCATCCGCCTCCTGGCCGACCCCGGGGCCGGCGCCGCCGACCTGAGGCGGCCGGGCCACGTCTTTCCCCTCATCGCCCGCCGGGGCGGGGTGTTGCGTCGGGCCGGCCACACCGAGGCGGCGGTGGACCTGGCGCGGCTGGCCGGCCTCTTCCCGGCCGGGGCGCTGATCGAGATCCTGCGCGAGGACGGCCGCATGGCTCGGATGCCGGACCTCGAGGCCTTCGCCGAGCGCCACGGCCTCCTGATCGCGACCATCGCCGACCTTATCCGCTACCGCCTGGAGAACGGCGACCGCTTCGTCACCCGCGAGGCCGAGGCCCGGCTCCCCACCGCCTACGGCGAGTTCACCATCCTGGGCTACCGCGACCGGACCACCGGGGAGGAGCACGCCGCCCTGGTCATGGGCGACCTCTCCGGCGACGCGCCGGTGCTGGTGCGGATGCACTCGGAGTGCCTCACCGGCGACGCCCTCCACTCGCTGCGCTGCGACTGCGGCTTCCAGCGGGACCTGGCCATGAAGAAGATCGCCGAGGAGGGCCGCGGCGTGCTCGTCTACCTGCGCCAGGAGGGGCGGGGGATCGGCCTGGTGAATAAGATCAAGGCCTACCACCTCCAGGACGCCGGGCTCGACACCGTCGAGGCCAACCTCGCGCTGGGTTTCCCCCCCGACCTGCGGGACTACGGGGTGGGGGCCCAGATCCTCTACGACCTCGGACTCCGGAAGATCCGCCTCCTCACCAACAACCCCCGCAAGATCCGGGCGCTCTCCGGCTACGGTCTGGAGATCGTCGAGCGGGTCCCCCTCAGGGCCGGCGACAACGAGCACAACCGGGACTACCTGAGGACCAAGAAGGAGAAGCTGGGGCATTGGATGGAATAGGGGGCTTGTAGCTTGTGGCTTGTAGCCCGTGGATGGAGGAAAGTTTTCATGATTCCACCTCCTACCTCCCTAAACTTCGTCCACAAGCCACCAGCCACTCGCCACAGGCCAAACGGAGGTTTCTATGCTTGAGATCAAAGGCAACCTAAACGCGAAGGGCGTTCGGCTTGGGATCGCGGTGAGCCGGTTCAACGAGCTCATCACCAAGGAGCTCCTTTCCGGGGCGGTCGACGCCTACCGCCGGCTGGGGGGCGACGAGGCCGACCTGGTGGTGGTCTGGGTGCCGGGGGCGCTGGAACTGCCGCTGGCCGCCAAGAAGCTCGCCGAGCGGCCGGATATCCACGCGGTGGTGGCGATCGGCGCGGTGATCCGGGGGGCCACCTACCACTTCGAGGTGGTCGCCGGCCAGTCAGCCGCCGGGCTGATGAAGGCCCAGCTCGACACCGGCACCCCGATCGTGAACGCGGTGCTCACCACCGACACCATCGAGCAGGCCCAGGAACGGGCCGGCACCAAGGCCGGCAACAAGGGCGCCGACGCGGTGATGGCGGCGATTGAGCTCGTGCGCGCGCTTGCGGAGGTCGGGGGTGGGGGGTAGGGGGTCGGTTGGAATCGATCCCCACCTCCTGACTTTTACTTTTGTTTGCACCGCACCACCAGGACCGGGGTCTCGACCCTTCGCAGCACCCCCTCGGTGACCGAGCCGAGGAGGATGCGGTCGAGCCCGCTCCGTCCGTGGGTGCCCATCACGATCATGTCGTACGCGGGGGCGCGCTCGGCGATCTCCTGGATCGGGTGCCGGCCCTCGACCAGCAGGGTTTCGGCCTCGACCCCGGCCTTGGCGGCCATCGCCTTGGCCCGGTCGAGGGCCTCCTTGGCCGCCTTCTTGAGGTCCTCGACCAGCTCGAAGGCGTAGGGCACCGCTTCGGGGGTCACCCAGAGGGCCTCCATGGGGTTTTCGATGACGTAGAGGAAGTCGACCTTGGCCCCCAGCTTCTGGGCGCACTCCAGCCCCTTCTCGATCGCCTGCTCGCTGCAGGGGCTGCCGTCGGTGGGCATGAGGAGTTTTTGCATACTTCCATGATAGGCCAGTGGCTCGTGGCCTGTAGCCTGTAGGGGTTTGTGGTTTTCCACAAGCCACGGGCCACGGGCCATGGGCTCCCGTATACTTCCCCCGTGGTCGCCCTGCATACCGAAACCCTGCCGAACGGGCTGGTGCTGGCGGTGGAGGAGCAGCCGTCGAACGCCGCCGCCGCCTTCAGCCTGCTGGTCCCCGCCGGGGCCACCGCCGACCCCGAGGGGCGGGAGGGGACCGCGGCGGTGCTCGAGCGCTGGCTGTGGAAGGGGGCCGGCCGCTACGACGCCCGGGGCTTCGCCGAGGCCCTCGACGACCTCGGGGTGCGGCGGGGGAGCGCCGCCGGGGTGGAGTACACCACCTTCTCGGCCGCCCTCCTGCCCGAGGTGCTGCCCCGGGCGCTCGACCTCTTCGCCGCCATGCTGCTCGCCCCCCGGCTGGAGGACGCCACCTTCGAGAGCGCCCGCAAGGCGGTGGAGGAGGAGCTCGCGGCGCTCGAGGACGACCCCCCTCGGAAGCTCTTCGTCCGGCTGAGGGGCGAGGTCTTCCAAAGCCCCCACCGCCGCAACGTCGAGGGCCGGCGGGAGAGCCTGCGGGCCCTCACCCCCGGGGAGGTCCGGGCCTTCTTCGCCCGCCGCTACCGGGCCCGGGGGGCGATCCTGGCGGTGGCCGGGGGGGTGCGCCGGGAGGAGGTGCGGCGGGCGGTCCTCGAGGCCTTCGGCTGCTGGGGCGGCGAGGCCCCCGGGCTTCCCGAGCCGGTCACCACCGAACCCCACGCCGCCTTCTGGCCGGAGGCGACCGCCCAGGTTCAGATCGGCCTCTACTACCGCGACGTGCCCCCCGACTCCGAGTTCTTCTACCCCGCCCGGCTGGCCGCCCAGGTCCTCTCGGGTGGGATGGCGAGCCGGCTGTTCACCGAGGTGCGGGAAAGGCGCGGGCTGGTCTACACCGTCTACGCGAGCCCCGGGGCCTTCCGGGGGTTCGGGTACCTGGCCGCCTACGCCGGCACCACCCCCGAGCGGGCCGAGGAGACCCGCAGGGTGCTGAAGGCCGAGATCGAGCGCCTTTCCGAGGGGGTGAGCGAGGAGGAGCTCAGGCGGGCCAAGATCCGCACCAAGAGCGCCCTCGTCATGCAGTCGGAGAGCGCCCAGGCCCGGGCCGGGGGGATGGTCCGCGACCTCTTCTTGCTGGGGCGGGCGCGCAGCCTGGAGGAGATCGCCGCCGGGGTCGAGGCGGTGGACCTGGCCGCCCTCAACGACTTCCTCGCCCGGCACCCCTACCGCGAACCCTGGGAGGGCGTGCTGGGTCCGGAGGGGACGCGATGATCCGCTACCACGAGACCACCCTGGAAAACGGCCTCAAGGTGATCGCCGAGGTGAACCCCGAGGCCCAGAGCGCGGCGATGGGCTACTTCGTGCGGACCGGGGCCCGGGACGAGGCCCCCGAGGAGTCGGGGGTGAGCCATTTCCTCGAGCACATGGTCTTTAAGGGGCCCGAGGGGATGACCGCCCTGGAGGTCAACCGGGCCTTCGACGCCCTGGGGGCCCAGTACAACGCCTTTACCTCCGAGGAGAACACGGTCTTTTATGGCGCCGTGCTCCCCGAGCTACTCCCCGACCTGCTCGCGCTCTTTTCCCGGCTGATGCGGCCCGAGCTCCGGGAGGAGGACTTCGAGACCGAGCGGAAGGTGATCCTCGAGGAGATCGCCCTCTACCAGGATCGCCCCGAGTACGTCGCCTTCGAGCGCGCCCGCGAGCGCTACTTCCGGGACCACCCGCTGGCCCACCGGGTGCTCGGCACCCGGGAGAGCATCGAGGCGATGACCCGCGAGCGGATGGCGGCCTACCACGCCCGTCGCTACCGGGCCGGCAACCTGGTGCTGGCGTTCGCCGGCCGCCTCGACTGGGAGGGGATCGTCGACCGGGCCGCCGAGCTCACCGCCGGCTGGCCGGCGGGCCGCCCCGAACGCCGCTACCCGCCCTTCGCCCCCCGCCGGGAGGAGGTCCGCGAGGGCTATTCCCGCGCCCGCCAGCTCTACCTGGTCGGCCTCTTCCCCGGCTACGCCGCCCAGGACGAGCGCCGCTTCGCCGCCGGGGTGCTGGCCTCGATCCTCGGCGACGCCGGGAGCAGCCGGCTCCACTGGGCGTTGGTCGACAAGGGGCTCGTCGAGCACGCCTCCGCCGGCCACGAGGAGAACGACGGCCTGGGGAGCTTCTACCTCTACGCCGCCGCCCGGCCGGAGAACGAGGCGGCGGTCTACCGGGCGGTGGAGGAGGAGCTTTCCCGGCTGGCCGCCGAGCCGCCCGGCGAGGAGGAGCTCGCCCGGGCCAAGACCAAGGCCAAGACCCAGATCGTCTTCGCCGGCGAGACCCCCATGCGCCGCCTCTTTCACCTGGGTCTCTCCTACGTCTACACCGGGCGCTACCAGCCGCTCGCCGAGGTGCTCTCCCGGGTTGAGGCGGTGACCCGCGACGACCTCGCCGCCCTCCTGGCCGAGGCCCCCTTCGAGCGGGGCCTGCTCTACCGCCTGGCGCCCGGAGAGGGCTAGCCCCGATGCCCCGCTGGCTTGTCCTGGTCGGGCTCCTGGCGCTCTTGGCCGGGGCCCAAAGCGGCCTCGAGGAGGCGGTCTTTAAGGCCGCCAACCGCGCCCGGCTGGACCACGGCGTTCGGGCGCTGGCCTGGGACGACCGGCTCTACCGGGCCGCCCGGGCCCACGGGGAGGACATGCTCCGCCGCGGCTACTTCGGCCACCAGGGACCGGGGGGTCCGAGCCCGACCGAGCGGCTCTGGCGGGCGGGGGTCTACGCCCTCAAGGAGGCCGAGAACCTCTACGAGCTCGACGGTCCCTACCTTCCCGGCGACTTCGCGTCGCGGGCTGTGGACGGCTGGCTCCGAAGCCCCGGCCACCGGAGGAACCTCCTCGACCCCGGGTTCGACCGCACGGCGGTGGCGGTGCTCGCCCAGGGGACGCGCTACTTAGCGGTCCAGGAGTTCGCCTACGACCCCTACCGGCTTCGCGTCCGGTTGGGCCCCGCCGAGGACGGACCCGCCCGGGCGGTGGAGCTTCGCGGGGTGGCCGCCCGGCCGCTCGCCCTCTTCTTCCAGGGCTACCCGCTGGCCCGGTTCGGGCCCGGGCCGGTGCG
>JALSRQ010000075.1 GCA_026984675.1 Thermaceae bacterium | reverse complement strand
CCGAGGCCTGCACCACCGGAAAGTCGCCCTGCTCCACCGCCAGGAGGACGAACCGCCCCATCCCCGGCCAGGCGAAGATCGTCTCGGTGATCACCGCTCCGGAGAGCAGGGTACCGAGCTGGAGGCCGACGATGGTCACCACCGGGATGGCGGCGTTCCTGAGGGCGTGTTTGTAGACCACCACCCGCTCGGCGAGCCCCTTGGCCCGGGCGGTGCGGACGTAGTCGCTCCTCAGCTCTTGGAGCACGCCGTTGCGGGTGAGCCGGGCGATCGAGGCGGTGACGAAGGTTCCCACCGTGATCGTGGGCATGACCAGGTGGCGCCAGCCGCCGTAGCCCGAGATCGGAAGCCAGTGGAGCTTGAGCCCGAAGACCATGATCAGCACCAAACCGAGGAAGTAGACCGGGATCGACTGGCCCAAAAGGGCGAGGGCCATGACCAAAAGCTCGGTGGTGCCCCCCTTTTTCAAGGCCGCCAGCACCCCGGCCGGGATCCCCAAGAAAAGCGCGAAGAGGAGGCCGGCCCCGGCCAGCTTCAGGGTCGCCGGCATGCGGGAGAGCACCAGCCCGAGGGCCGGCTCCTGGCTTCGCAGGCTCACCCCGAAGTCGCCGTGGACCAGCTTCCAAAGGTAGCGCCCGTACTGGACGTAGAGGGGGTCGTCGAAGCCGTAGGCGTGGCGGAGCTCGGCCCGGGCCTGGGGGGAGGCGTCGAGGGGCAGCAGGAGGTCGACCGGGTCGCCGGAGAGGTAGAGGAGGAGAAAGGCCAGGGTGGCCGCCCCCCAGGCGACCACCCCGACCAGCAGGAGTCGGCGGACGACGAAGGCGAGCAACGTCGGACGGCTACTTCGCGAACTCCATGTCGAAGGCCCAGAGCAGCTCGTCGGGCCGCGGCTGCCACTTGACCCGCTTGGCCACCCCGTAGATGTCCTTCTGCTGGTGGAGGAAGATCCAGGGGGCGCCGGCCCGTACCCGCTTCAGGGCCTTCCTATAGAGCTCCTTGCGCCGGTTTTGGTCGACGATCTGCTGGGCCTGAAGGACGTACCTGTCGAACTCGGGGTCGCGCCAGTAGCTGAACTTGGACTGGGGCGGCCCGCCCTTCACGGTGCCGCCGTAGAGCAGGGTGAAGAGGGTGTTGTCGGCGTCGAACTGGGCGTTGCCCCAGCCGATCATCCAGGCGTCGGTGTCGAGCTTGCGGTTTAGGATCTGCTTGACATAGGTGCTCCACTCCTTGATCCGCAGGTCCACCTTGACCCCCACCTTCCTGAGCTGCCCCACGATGGCCTCGGCGACCTGGCGGTCGTTCAGGTAGCGGCCCGAGGGGGCCGACATGGTGAAGCTGAACCCGTTGGGGTAGCCGGCCTCCGCGAGGAGCTGTTTCGCCTTCTCGGGGTCGTAGGGGAAGGGCTTACAGAGGTCCTTGTCGTAGCCGAAGATGTAGGGGTTCAAGGGGCAGCCGACCGGAACCCCGAAGCCGCCCAGCACGTGCCTGACGATCGCCTCCTTGTCGATCGCGTAGTTGAGGGCGAGGCGGACCTTGGGGTCGTGCAGGGGGCCCCGGCCCTTGACGTCGAGGACCACGAAGATGTTCCGGATCGAGGGGACGCTGCGGGCCTCGGCCACCCCCGAGCCGTTTACCGTGGGCACCGCCTCGGGGGCGAGGTTGGTGATGATGTCGACGCCCCCGGTGAGGAGCTCGGCGACCCGGGAGGAGGCCTCGGGGATCGGACGGAACACCACCCGCGGGACCTTGGGTTTACCGGCCCAGTAGTCCGGGTTGGCCACCAGGTCGATCTCCTGGTCCTTGACCCACTTGACGAACTTGTAGGGGCCGGTGCCCACCGGGTGGTTGGCGAAGTAGCCGGCGCCCTTTTCCTCGATGTACTTCTTGGGGACCACCCAGAAGTAGGTGAGCCGGGTCAGGAAGAGCGGGAAGGGTTTCTTGGTGTGGATCTTGAGGGTGTACCTGCCGGTGACCTCGACCCGGTCGATGGGCTTGAAGTAGGTCGAGTACTTGAGCGGCTTCTTGGGGTCGAGGAGGCGGTCGAAGTTGAACTTGATGACCTCGGCGGTGAGCTCCTCGCCGTCGTGGAACCGGATGCCGGGCTTGACGGTGAGCTCCCAGTTGAGGTCGTCGAGGGCCTTGGCGGTGCCCAGCCAGGGCTGGTAGGAGCCGTCCGGCAGCCGGCGGTAGAAGTTGTCGAAGATGTTCGAGGTGACGTTCCCGGTTGGGGTCTCCTGGTGGTTGACCGGGTCCAGCGTGGTGGCGTCCACCCCCTGGGCGATGGTCAGGGTGTCGCCGGCCGCCCAGGCGGCGCCGAGGAGGAGCGCGAGGACGAGGGCCCAAACGGTTTTATGCATAAATATCCCCCCTTGGGCCCCAAGGCTATCACGCGGCCCGGCGGGGTTCAAGCTAAGATGGGGGCATGGCCGATCTGCACGATCTTCCCATCGGTGAGGGCGCCCCCGAAGTGGTGCACATGGTGATCGAGATCCCCGCCCGGAGCGGGAACAAGTACGAGTACGACGAGGCCACCGGGATGATCAAGCTCGATCGGGTGATGCCCTCGGCCCTGGTCTACCCCGCCGACTACGGCTTCATCCCCCAGACCCAGGCCGAGGACGGCGACCCCCTGGACGGGCTGGTGCTCTCGACCTTCCCCCTCTTCCCCGGGGTGCTGGTCGCGGTGCGGCCGGTGGCCCTGATCGAGATGGAGGACGAGAAGGGCCCCGACTCCAAGATCCTCGGGGTGGTCGCCGAGGACCCCCGGTTCGACCACGTCCGGGACCTGGGCGACGTGCCCCCGGGGGTCCTCGAGGAGATCCAGAACTTCTTCGAGACCTACAAGATCCTCGAGGCCAAGAAGGGCAAGTGGGTCAAGGTGACCGGGTTCAAGGACAGGACCGCCGCCCTCGAGGAGCTGCGCTCCTGCATGGCCCGCTACCAGACCGGGCGCTAGGCGGCTAGCGGGCCGGCACCAGCCGGAGCACCGCGCCCCGGTGGTCGACCAGGTAGAGCTCGCCCGCCGCGTCTTCCCCGAAGGAGGCGATGCGGTCGGGCGTTCTCATTAGGAGTTCCCGCTTCCAGGTTCCGCCGGCCCGGTAGCCCACCCAGACCCGGCCGGAGCAGTAGTCGCCGAAGACGTACTTGCCGGATAGCCACGGGATCGCCCGGCCGCGGTAGACGTAGCCGCCGGTGACGCTGCAGCCCTCGTCGTGGCCGTACTCCAGCACCGGCGGCACCCGCCCCGCCCGCCGGCAGCCCACCGCCGGCCGGTAGCAGTGCCGCCCCTCCATCACGTTCCAGCCGAAGTTCCAGCCCCGCCCCTCGCCGGCGGGGACGAAGTTCACCTCTTCCCAGGCGTCCTGGCCGACGTCGGCGAGGTAGAGGTCGCCGGTTTTGCGGTCGAAGCTGAACCGCCAGGGGTTCCGGAGCCCGAGCGCCCAGACCTCGGGAACCGGATGGGGGGAGCGGAGGTCGAACCGGAGCAGCTTGCCGAGGAGACGCTTGGGGTTCTGGGCGTTGCCGAGCGGGTCGCCCTGCCCGCCGCCGTCGCCCAGCCCGAGGTAGAGGGCCCCGTCGGGGCCGAAGGCGAGCTGGCCGCCGTTGTGGTTGGCAAAGGGTTGGGCCTGGTAGAGCAAGCGGCGCTGGGGCCGCCCCTCCCGGTATTCCCAGACCTCGGTGTCACCGGCCCGGTTGGTGTAGTGGAGGTAGAAGAGGCGGTTTCGGCGGTAGTCGGGGTGGAAGGCGAGGCCGAGCAGGCCCCGCTCGCCGCCGCTTCCCACCCGTTCGGCGAGGTCCAACCAAACCCGGCCGTCGAGGGTCGCCACCCGCCCCGCCTGCAGCAGCACGAGGAGGGGACCGCCGGGCTCCTGGACCAGCCCCACCGGCCGGTCGAGCCCGGTGGCCACCGGCTGAAGGCCGACCTGGGCCAGCGCCAGCCCGAGGAGGGCGAAGACCGCCACCGCTCGCATTCCCGCCATCCTAACCCGGCTACCATGGGGGTGTGTTCCACCGCCGGTACGCCGGAAGGCTGGCCTGGCAGAAACGGGCTTGGCTCTTTCTTCTTCTGCTCGTGGCCGCTGCCCTGGCGGGGTGGCTTCTGGGCCGGCCGCTGGTGGTCGGACTGGCGTTTTGCGCCTTTCTCTACCCGGTTCGCTGGGAGGAGCCCCGGGCGCTCCGGGCGATCGACGCCCGGGGCCTGGCCTACCGGGCCTGGCTGGAGGCCGGCCCCGACCACCCCCTGGCCGAGCGGTTGGCCGAGGCGGCCCGGGCCGAGGCCTCGCGGATCCCCCTGCCCCGGTTCCCCTGGCCGGAGCTCCTGATCGGGGCGTTGGCGTTGACCCTGGCGATCTTCTACTTGCTCGGTCCCGCTTCGCCACCGGCGACGACGGCATCGGGGAGGCCGCCGGTGGGGGCCGAGAGGGGCGTCGCTCCGAAGGAGGGCGCCGCTCCGGTGGGGGAGGCCGGCGGCGGGACGCCAAGGGCCTCCCCCGCCTCCCGCGCGTCGGGGGGTGCGGACGCGGGGAAGGCCTCGGCCGCCGAGGGGGTGGAGCGAAACCGACCGGCCGGCGGCGAGGCCGCCGGGTCCGGCGAGTCCGTACCCGACGCCGGAGGGGCATTGGGGGACCGTTCCCCCGGGGGGGACGGGGCGCCGGCCGGGCCGGCGGGGGGGGCGACCGCCCCCGCCGGGGCCGAGGGGGCGCCCCCGCGGCCCGCCGAAGCGGGAAGACCGGCCGCCGGCGCCGGGCCCGGAACCGGTGGGGCCCCACCCCCGGCGCCGCCGCCCGCCGTCGCCCCTCGGGGGCGGGGGCTCCCCTCCCCCTGGCCCGGGGGGCGGCCCCCGGAGAGGGTGGCGCGGCGGGCCGAGAGCTACCTCTCCGAGCTCCCCCTCACCCCCGAGGAGCGCCGGTGGGTGGCCCGCTACTTCGGCCTTTCCGCCCCCTAGTCGCGGGGGCGGGCGTCGAGCTCGTCGGGGGGGTCGAGGGGCGGCCGGCCCAGCCGGGCGGCCAGCCGCTCGGCCAGGGGCAAAAGCCGGCGGCGGTAGCTCCCCACCGCCTGGTTGTAGGCCTCCACCGCCGCCCCCAACCGCTGGCCGATCCCGGTCAGGTGGCCGCTGAAGGTGGCGAACCGCTCGATCAGGGTGCGGGCCTCCTCGGCCACCTTGCGGGCCTCCTCGCCGAGGCGGACCTCCCGCCAGCCGTGGGCCACCGACTTCAAGAGGGCCAGCAGGGTCACCGGGCTGGCGGGGAGGACGCGGTGCTCGAGGGCGTCCTCGAGGAGCCCCCCGTCGGCGGCCAGGGCGGCCGAGAGGGCGGCCTCGCTGGGGACGAAGACCACCACCAGCTCGGGGCTTTGGGGGAAGGCCTTCCAGTAGGCCTTGCCGGCCAGCTCGCGGATCCGCGCCCTGAGCGCCCGGGCGTGCTCGGCGAGCCGGCGCTCCCGCTCCTCCCCCCGCGCGTCCAGGGCCTTCAGGTAGGCGTTCATCGGGGTCTTGGCGTCGACCGCGATCACCCCGCCGCCGGGGAGGTGGACCACCAGGTCGGGCCGTCCCTGGGCGGTGGTCCGCTCGAGCTCGAAGTCGACGTGGGGCTCCATCCCGGCGAGCTCGACCACCCGCCTGAGCTGCAGCTCGCCCCAGTGCCCCCGGGCGGTCGGCGAGCGGAGGGCCTCGGCGAGGGCGGTGGCGGCGTCCTTGAGGGCGCCGTGCTCGGCGGTGAGGACCCGGAGCTGGTCGGAGAGGGTGCGGAAGGCCCCCTCGCGGTCGCGTTCCAGGCGGCCGAGCTCGTCCTGTAGTCGATCCAGGGTCCTTTGCACCGGTTGGAGGAGGGCCGAGAGCTCGGCCTGGTGGCTGCCCAGCCGGCCGGCCAGCCGGTGGTCGAGGCCGGCGAGGAGGGCCTGGGTCTGGGTCAGGAGCTGGCGGTTCGCGGCCTCGAGGTTCCTCGCCGCCAGGGCCTGGAAGGCCTCGGCCAGGGTGGCCTTGGCCTCCTCGGTCCAGCGGTGCTTCGCGCGCTCGGCCTCGAGGGCGGCCTCGGCACGGGCCAGCCGGGCCCCCAGGCGCCGCTCGGCCAGCAGGTAGCCGAGGAGGAGCCCGAGGAGGAGCCCGGCGCCGGCCGCCAGGGCGGCCACCCTAGCCCCCCTGCCAGCGGGGCGCCCAGGCCAGCGGCACCCCCAGGTGGTCGAGGATCCGCTGGGTGACGAAGCGGACCAGGTCGTCCACCGTCCTGGGCCGGTGGTAGAACCCCGGGGCCGCCGGCAGCACCACCGCCCCGGCCTCGGCCAGCGCCACCAGCGCCCGCAGGGTGGGCAGCGCCAGCGGGGTCTCGCGGGGGACCACCACCAGGGGCCGCCGCTCCTTCAAGTGGACCAGGGCGGCCCGGGTCAGCAGGTTGTCGGTGAGGCCGTAGGCGATCTTGGCCAGCGTCCCCTGGCTGGCCGGCACCACCGCCATTCCCCGGGTGGGGAAGGAGCCCGAGGCGATGGGGGCGGCGAGGTCGTTGGGGGGGTAGCTCCGGTGGGCCAGGGCCTCCAGCTGGTCGGGGCCCAGGCCGCCCTCGGCCGCGATGAGCCGCCGCCCCCCCGCGGTGATCACCAGGTGCACCTCGACGCCGGCGGACCCAAGGGCCCGCAGGAGGTCCTCGGCGTAGGGGATCCCCGAGGCCCCGGAGACCCCCACCACCACCCGGCCTAGCCCTGCGGCGGCTGCCACGGCTCCCCGCGGAAGAACCCCCGCACCAGCCGGGCCACCGCCCCGCCGAGGAGGAGGAGGCCGAGGAGGTTGGGGATCGCCATCAGGCCGTTCAGGGTGTCGGCGATGGCGGTGACCGTCTCGAACCCGCCCAGGGCCCCGACGAAGGCGACCACCACGTAGGTGATCCGGTAGGGCCAGCGGATCCCCTCGCCGAGGAGGAAGCTCGCCGCCTCCTCGCCGTAAAAGCCCCAGGAGACCAGGGTGGTAAAGACGAAGAGGGCCAGGATCACCGCCGCGATCGCCTCCCCGCTGGGCAGGTTCCAGGCCGCCACGAAGGCCTGGGCGGCGCCGGTGGCCTGGGGCAGGACCCCGGAGGCCAGCAGGATCAGCGCCATCAGGGTGTTCACCACCAGGGTGTCGAGGAAGACCTCGATCACCCCCCAGAACCCCTGGCGCACCGGGTGGTCGACCTGGGCCTGGGCGTGGGCGATCGCCGCCGAGCCGAGGCCGGCCTCGTTGGAGAAGATGCCCCGGCCGACCCCGGCCTTGAGGGCCTGGGCGAGGGCGTAGCCCCCCAGCCCCCCGGCCACCGCCGGGGCCCCGAAGGCGCCCTGGAAGATCGCCGCCACTGCGCCCCCCAGCCGCCCGGCGTAGACGACCAGCTCGGCGACCCCGGCGACCAGGAAGACCAGGACCATGAGGGGCACCAGGGTCTGGGCGAAGCCGGCGATCCGGCGGATGCCCCCGCCGAGGATGAAGGCCACGACCAGGGCCACGAAGAGGCCGGTGAGCCCCGGCGGGATCGCGAAGGCGGCCTTGAGGCTCGCCGCCATCGCCGAGCTCTGGGTGAGGTTGCCGATCCCGAAGGCGGCCAGGGCGGCGAGCAGGGCGTAGAGCCCGCCCAGCCAGGCGAGCCCCCGGGGCAGCCCGCGGGAGAGGTAGTACATCGGGCCGCCGGAGACCGAGCCGTCGGCGAAGCGGCGGCGGTAGTGCACCGCCAGGGTGGCCTCGGCGAACTTGGTCGCCATCCCCACGATCCCCGCCACCCACATCCAGAAGATCGCCCCCGGCCCCCCGGCGAGCAGGGCGGCGGTGACCCCGATCAGGTTGCCCTGACCCATCGTCGCTCCCAGGGCGACCATGGTCGCCTGGAAGGGGGTGATCTCGCCCCCGGCCCCCAGCGCCCGCTCGCGGATCGCCCCCAGGGTCTCCCGGAGGATCACCCCGATGCGGGCGAACTGGACGAAGCCCGAGCGGACGGTAAGGTAGAGCCCCACCAGGAGGAAGACCAGCATCATCTCGGGGCCCCAGACGTAGCGGTTGACCAGCGCGTTAAGGCTTAATAGATCCATCTTCGACCTCCGGAACCACCTTGAGCCGGGTTCCCCGCGCGGCCCTGAGCTTCCTAAGCTCGCGGTCGTGGAGCATCACCCGTTCGGGGATGGCGTCGCGGGGTTCCACCCGGAAGGTGGCCTCCCCGCCGCGGGGGGCGCGCACCCTCAGTCTAAAGGGCGCCCCCAGCCGCTCGCTCCAGCGCTGGTAGAGCGCGCGGTCGACGTAGGCGAGGCCGGTGACCGGTCCGTAGTAGGGGAGGGCGACCAGGGTCACCGGGGCTACCGAGCGCACCACCCGGGCGACCAGCACGCCCCGGGCCAGGAGCCGGTTCAGGGTGCGGGCCCGCTCGAGGACCTCCCCGGGCGCGGCCAGCGCCTCGGCCACCGTCTTGCCCTCGGCCTCGGTGTAGAGCTGGAGCTCGGGGAGGGCGAGCTCGAACTCCTGGCGGCGGCCGCTCTTTTGAAGCACCCGGCTCCAGTCCTCCGGCAGGGCGGTGAGGGGCCTAAAGGCCTCGAGGGCCTCGAGGACCCCGGTGAGCGCCTCGGCCAGGCTGGCCGCGAGGTTCTCCTCCTCCAGCTCGCTGGGGCCGAAGGCGAAGGTGCCCTGGCGCAGGCCGGCGAGCAGGCGGAGGGCGTCGGCGCCGGCCAGCCCTCCGGCCTTGGCCATCACGATCCGCTGGGCCCGAAAGCCCACCCGGCCCTCCAGCCCCGGGGCCCGGATCGCCAGCAGCCCCCCCCGGCTGGAGGTCGCCAGGGTCTGCAGGAGCTCGGGGAGGGGGAGGTCGGCGAGGTTGCCCTTGAGCATCTTCTTGACCGTAAGTATGCCACGTTCGGCCGGCTGGGGTAGCATCGGGGCATGGCCTCGGTGCTGGTGCTCCACGGCTTCACCTCCCACCCCGTCCGCACCATGGGGCCGCTGCCCGAGGTCCTCCGGGCCGCCGGGTTCGAGGTCGCCCAGCCGGCCCTCCGGGGCCACGGCACCCGCCCCGAGGACCTCGCCGGGGTCCGCTACCCCGACTGGCTGGAGGACGCCCGGGCGGCCTGGCGGGGGCTGCCCGCCCCCCGGGCGGTGGTGGGCCTCTCGATGGGCGGCCTGCTGGCCGCCTGGCTGGCGGCCGAGGAGGAGGCCTTCGCGCTGGTGGCCCTGGCGCCGGCCCTGGGCTTTCGAAACCCCCTGGCCGGCCTGGCCCCCTACCTCCACTGGCTGATCCCCCGCTACCGGGGCGAGAGCTCGATCCTCGACCCCGAGCTCAGGAAGCAAAGCCCCAACTACCCCTGGTTCCCCAGCCGGGCCTTCGTCGAGCTCAAGAAGCTCGCCGACCGGACCCCGGCGGTCCTGCCCCGGGTCCGGGCCCCGGCCCTGGTGGTCGCCGCCGAGCACGACCGGGTGGTGCCCCGGGCGGCGGTGGAGCGGTACTACCGGGGACTCGGAAGCCCCTCCAAGCGGCTGGTGATCCAGGAGGGGAGCGGCCACGACCTCCTCCTCGACCGCCGGGCCGAGGAGGTCAGCAAGCGGGTGGCGGCCTTCCTCGAGGCCGCCCGGAAGGGAGCGGTATGAGGAACCTGGTTTGGGCGGTGCTGGCGGTGGCGGGGCTCGGCCTGGCCGCCGCCCAGAGTCTGGAGTTCGGCGGCTGGCTGGGTTCGCCCCCGGCCTCGCTGGGGCCGACCCTGCACCTCGCCTACCCCAGCGGCGACTGGCGGTTCGACGTCTACATGCGGGCGCTCTGGCCCCGGACCGACGAGACCAACCTGGGTCTCGGGGTGACCCGGGCCTTCGAGGCCGGGCCGGCGGGGCGGGCCGAGCTCGGCATCCGGGGGCACATGGGGCTCGATACCCAGTACTGGATCGAGGGCCGGGCGGCCTTCGCCCTGGCCCGGGCCGCCCTCGACCTCCGGGTCGGCTACACCCTAAACCGCCGTCCCAGCCACTTCTGGCCCTTCGAGCGGGACAGCCTGGGCCCCTACCTCGACGCCGACGCCCGCTTCCGGCTGGCCAAGCGGCTCCTGCTCCTCGGCGGCTACCGCTTCGAGAACCAGGCCAGCCGGGGGGAGCTGGCGCTTTCCTGGATCCAGGGGGGGCGCACCTTCACCGCCGGGGCCGGGGCCTACCGCGAGGCCACCCGGGCCTACGCGGTCCTGGGGTTCCGGACCCCGGTGGCCGGGGCGGTGGCGACGGGCACGGTGCGGATCGGTTCGGTCGACGAGTTCCGCCTGGACTACGCCGATCCCGCCTATAAGGCCCACCTGCTCCTCGCCTACCCGCCCCGGGCGGTGGCGGGGGTGCGCTGGGACGCCTGGGGCCTCGACGTGGGCGTCGACGCCCAGGGCTTCGAGCTCTTCCTCCGCTACCGCGTCGGCCTCTAGGCCTGCCCCCGCAGGGGGAAGAGGCGCTGGGCCTCCTCCAGGGCGGCCCGCTGGGCCAGGGCCTCGGGGATCCCCACGACGTTCTCCAGCGCCTTGCGCCAGGCGGCCTCGTAACCGTAGCTGATGATCGCGCCCAGGGTCGCGCCCAGCCGCACGAAGGCGGCGGTGAGCCGGGGTCCCTGGGGGAGGTCGTGGGCGTGCTCGGCGACGAAGTTGACCAGGTAGCCGACCATCGCCAGCATCATGGGGTTGCTGACCCCGCGGACCACGTGGACCGGCCCCACGTAGGCCAGCCAGGTGAGGAAGGCCTGGTCGTGGGGGCCCTCCAGGACCCGGTCGTAGAAGAAGGCCAGGGTCCCCTCCCGAACCGGCCGCTCGCCCTCCTTGAACACCGCCGCGGTGGGGGGGTGGGCGAAGAGGGTGTCGTAGAAGCCCCGGACGAAGGCCTCCTTGAGCCCGGCCAGCACCTCGCGGTGCTCGGCGATCACCGCCGCGTCCTCGGGCCCGAACCGGGTGGCGGGCGGCATGTCCTCGATCGCCTTCTTGGCCACCGCCTCGAGGTCGAGGGCCGAGGGGGGCAGCTTGGGCACCATCTAGATCACCTCGGCGAGCCGGCCGGCGACGTCCCGGGCCTCGAGGTGGACGAGCCCCAGGTTGGCGTCGGCGGGGGCGATCAGGGCCAGCACGCCCTTGTCGCCGGCGGCGTAGACCACCACGTAGCCGTCGGAGCCGCGGACCACCGTCTCGGCCAGGCGGCCGAGCTGGGTGGTCTGGCTGATCCGCTTGCCGAGCCCCAGGGCGGTGGCCGCCATGGCCGCCAGCCGGGTGGCGTCGGGGGCGTCGGCGACGATGGGGAGGCCGTCGGCCGAGGCCACCACCGCGCCCCGGAGTTCGGGCAGGGCACGGCGGAGCTCCTGGACCAGGGCCTCGAGTTGTTCGCGCTTGTTCATAGTCTCCAAAACCTCCAAGGTAAGAGCATACCCCCGGGAGGTGGCCGGGGGCACCCCCTTTTGGGGGGGGTTCAAGAACGGTCGCCGTGGATGTAGTTGGTGAGCTGGTCGATGACGAACTGCTGGTGCTCGATGATGCTCTTGACCACGTCGCCGATGGAGACGATACCGACCAGCCGCCCCTCCTCGATCACCGGCAGGTGGCGGACCCGTTTCTCGGTCATGACCGCCATCGCCTCCTCGATCGTCTGGTCGGGGCGGATGTAGACGAAGTCGGGGGTCATGATCGCCCGCACCGGGGTCTCCTTGGAGGAGCGGCCCTTCAGGATCACCTTGCGGGCGTAGTCGCGCTCGGTGACGATCCCCACCGGACGGTCGCCCTCGGTGACCAAGAGCGCCCCGATCCCCTTCTCGGCCATGCGCCGGATCGCCTCGAAGACGCTCTCGTCGGGCCCGATGGTGTGGACCGTATGGCCCTTCTCGTCGAGCAGCTGCCGAATGGTCATGGCGACCTCCTTGGTCGCCCTACTATACCGCGACGGCGCGATAGACTCAGGGGGTCATGGTGCGGCACGCGGTCCTCCAGCTGGCCCCCGAGAAGGGCCAGGTCCGGCGCAACCTCGCCCGCCTCGAGGCCGCCCTCTTGGAACTCGCCGAGGACGGCCCCCAGGTGGTGGTGGTGCCCGAGGCCTACCCCACCGGCTACTTCCTCCAGGGCGGGGTGCGCGAGCTCGCCCTCACCGTCGACGAGCTGGCCGAGGCCCTGGACGACCTCCACCGCCGGGCCTGGGAGGGGCCCTTGGACCTGGTCATCGGCTTCTACGAGAAGGACGAGCAGAGCGGCGACTACTTCAACACCGCCGCCTACTTCGAGCTCGGCGGCCGGGGCTTGGTCCACCGGCACCGCAAGGTCTTCCTCCCCACCTACGGGGTCTTCGACGAGGAGCGCTACCTCTCCCGGGGCCACGGGGTGCGGGCCTTCGACACCCGCTTCGGCCGGGCCGCGATCCTGATCTGCGAGGACTTCTGGCACTCGATCACCAGCACCCTGGCCGCCCTCGACGGGGCCGAGGTGATCTACGTGCCCTCCGCCAGCCCGGCCCGGGGGTTTTCCGGTCCCCGGCCGGCTAACGTCGAGCGCTGGCGCCAGCTGGCCATGAGCGTGGCCGCCGAGCACGGGGTCTACGTGGTGCTCGCCAGCCTGGTGGGCTTCGAGGCCGGCAAGGGGATGAGCGGGGGCAGCCTGGTGGCCAGCCCCGAGGGGCGGATCCTGGCCCAGGCGCCGGTCTTCGAGGAGGCGTTGCTGGTCGCCGACCTCGACCTCGCCCGCATCCCCCCGGTGCGCTACGACAACCCCATGCTGGCCGACCTGAAGAGCGGGCTTCCCATCCTCTGGAACGACCTCCGTCGGGTGGTGGAGGGGCTATGAGAAAGGTCTACGGCGTCCCCGGCGGCGAGGTGCTGGAGCTCGACTACCCGGCGGTGGCCGACTACCTGACCCGGTTCCTGGAGGCCGAGCTCGCCTGGCGCGGCTACCAAAAGGCCCTGGTGGCGGTCTCCGGGGGGGTGGACTCGGCCACCACCCTGGCCCTGGCGGCGCGGGCGCTGGGGCCGGAGAACGTCCACGCCCTGGCCCTCCCCCACGCCGAGAGCGCCTCGGAGTCGCTGGAGCACGCCCGCATGGCGGCCGAGGCCTTCGGGGTGGACCTCGAGGTCATCGACATCACCCCCATGGTCGAGGGCTACGCCGGCGTGCGCCCCGACCTCACCCCCTACCGCAAGGGCAACGTCAAGGCCCGGGCCCGGATGATCGTGCTCTTCGACCTCTCGATGGCCTACCGGGCCCTGCCGCTGGGGACCGGGAACAAGACCGAGCGGCTCTTCGGCTACTTCACCTGGCACGGCGACGACGCCCCCCCGATCAACCCCCTCGGCGACCTCTACAAGACCCAGGTCTGGGGCCTCGCCGAGGAGCTCGGGGTCCCCGAGGCGATCCGGAAAAAGCCCCCCACCGCCGACCTGGTCCCCGGCCAGACCGACGAGGCCGACCTGGGGCTCTCCTACCGGCGGGCCGACGTGATCCTCGAGCACTACCTAAAGGGCTACCCCGACGCCTACATCGAGGCCCTCGGCTACCGACCGGAGGAGATCCGGCGGGTCAAGGAGCTGGTCAACCGGACCCATTTCAAGCGCCACCTGCCCACCGTGGCGGTGGTCTCGACCACCGCGATCCACGAGTTCTACCTCCGGCCCCTCGACTTCCGGATCGAGCTGCCCTGAGATGCGAAGGCTCTGGCCCGCCCTCCTCCTCTTCCTGGCCGCCTGCGCCCCCCGGGTCCAGCCCCCCGCCTACCCCCCGGCCCAGGCCGGCCCCGGGGTGCTGGTGGTCCGGAACGCCGAGGGGGCGATCCTTCTAAACGGTGAGCTGGGCCTGGCCGCGCCCCCCGGCAGCACCCTCCTCTTCCAGCGCTACCGGGGGGCCCGCAGCCAGAGCCGTTTCACCGCCCCCCAGGCCTTCGACCGCATGCTGCTCTGGCTGAGACAGGCCCTAAAGGAGCTGGGCTGGCGGGTGGTCCGGCTGGAGCTCCTGGAGGAACCCCCCCGCCTCTTCCAGGCCCGCCTGGTCCTGAAAAAGGGCGACGACCGCAGGAGCGTGCGCCTGGTCTACCGTTCGGGGGTCTACACCCTGGAGGTGACGCCGTGAGGCTGCAGCGCTACTTCCTGGCCGGGCTGGCGGCGCTCTTGCCGCTGGTCGTCACCCTCTGGGTGCTGGCCTGGGTGTACCGCCAGGCGCTCTGGCTCTTCGGGGGCCTGCTCGGGCTCCTCGGGGTCGCGCCGCCGCCCTGGCTCTCGCCCCTGGTGCCCCTCCTTGGCCTGGCGGTGGCGGCGCTCTTCGTGGTTCTCTTCGGGATGCTGGCCTCCCACTGGCTGGGGCGGCGGGCGGTCGAGGCGGTGGAGCGGCTCTTCGTCCGGGTGCCGCTGGTGGGGGAGATCTACCGGGCCACCAAGCAGGTCGCCGGAGGGCTCTTCGGCAGGAGCGAGCTGCAGTTCTCCCGGCCGGCCCTCATCGAGTACCCCCGCAAGGGGATCTACGCCCTTTGCTTCGTGGTCCAGCCGGTGGGCCGGCGGCTCCCGCCGCTTTCCGAGGGGCACGCGGTGGTGGTGGTCCCCACCAGCCCGGTGCCGGCCTCGGGCTTCGTGCTGGT
>JALSRQ010000074.1 GCA_026984675.1 Thermaceae bacterium | reverse complement strand
CGACTTCATCGTCACCGACTGTGCCGCTTGCGCCGCCGAGCTCAAGAAGTACGCCCGCCACTTCAGGGACGACCCCGTCTACGGCCCCAAGGCGGAACGGGTCTCGCGGCGGGTGCGGCTCTTCTCGGAGTTCCTGGACCGGGCGGGGCTGCCCGACTCGGTGCCCTTCCCCTTCCCCACCACCCACCAGCACGCCTGCCACGCCTGCCACGCCCAGGGGGTCAAGGACGAGCCCGAGCGGGTGCTTTCCTTCGTCGCCGAGTACCGGCCGATGGAGGGCAGCACCGACTGCTGCGGCTCGGCGGGGGTCTACAACCTCACCCACACCGAGACCTCGATGCGGATCCTGGAAAAGAAGATGGCCGCGGTCCGGGCGAGCGGGGCCCAGGTGCTCACGGTGGAAAACCCCGGTTGCCTGCTCCAGCTCGACCTCGGCGCCCGCAAGTTCGGGCCCCGGGTCGAGGTCAAGCACCTGTCCCAGGTGGTCTGGGAGGCGATCGCGGAGGCTAGCGGCGAACCCGGTGGACGATCCAGTTCCTGAACTCCCGCTGGCGGATCTCGGGGTCGAGGAGGGTCGCGTCGGCCCCGAGTTTCTTCCTTAGCGCGCGGTCGTGGGGGCGTTCGGCGAGGGCCTCGAGGTCGCGGGCGTAGGCGAGCACCGCCTCCTCGCTGGGGAAGAAGCCCTCCTTGACCATCGCCGCCTTGCGGGCGGCCAGGAGCTTGGCGTACTCCAGGGGATCGTACTCGGGGTGGTACTGGGTGGCCCAGAAGCTCCCCCCCTCGTGCTCCACCGCCAACGCCTGCACCCGGGTGTGGGCGCCGGTGGCGAGGAGGACCGCCCCCTCGGGGAGCGCGACCACCTCGTCGAGGTGCATCTCGAAGCCCTGGAAGACGGGGGGCTTGCCCTCGGTGAGGGGGTGGTCCCGGCCGGCCTCGGTGAGGGCGATCTCCTTGGCGAAGCCCCACTCGCGCCCCCTGGGGTTCCTGGCGGCCCGGCCGCCCGCCGCCACCGCCGCCATCTGGGCCCCCCAGCAGCTTCCGAACTGGGGAACGCCGAGGCGGAGGAGGGTGCGGGCAAGGGCGATCTGGCGGGCGACCTCCGGGCGGTCGTCGTGGTAGATCGTCTGGTCCGACCCGGTCCAGATCACCCCGGCCAAGCCCTTGAGCGCTTCCTCGTCGGGCAGCGGGTTTTCGGGATCGGCGACGTAGAAGACTTGGCTCTCGGCCTCGGGGGCGTGGCGCTCGAGCAGCCGGCGGTAGAGGACCTCGGGGTGGGTGACCCCCTGGCGGTCGAAGTTCGCCCGGCTGGCCCGGGGGTAGCCGTTCACGATCAGCACGCGCATGCCGCTAGCGTACCAGGGGGACGAGCCGCTGGGGGTAGTCGGTGAAGAGCCCGGCGGCCCCGGCCTCGAGGTAGCCGAGGGCCTCCTCGGGGTCGTTCACCGTCCACGGGTGCACCCGCTTTCCCGCCGCCGCCAGCTCGGCGACCTTCGCGGGCGGGGTCAGGCCGGCCCGCGGGTTCAGCTCGTCGAAGTCGGCGGCCGCCTGCCAGTCGATCGGGCGGTCGCGGTAAAACCCCAGCACCGCCTGGTAGCGGAACTCGGGCCGGAGGCGGCGGGCCCGGCGGAGGAGGTCGAGGTCGAAGGAGGAGAGGATCACGGTCTCGGGGCCGGCCTTAAGGCGGTCGAGGAGGGCGAACACCGCCTCCAGCAGGGGGAAGGCGTCCATCGGAGGGGGCTGGCGCTTGAGCTCAAGGTTGACCCGCCAGCCGAGCGCCTGGGTGAGGGAGACGGCCTCCTCGACGGTGGGGACCGGGACCCCGCGGTAGCCGGCCAGGGCCTCGGGGGCGACGTGCCCGGCGGCGATCTCGCCGAACGGGTCGGTCTCGACGAATCGGCTGCCGGCGTCGAGGGAGCGGATCTCCTCGAGGGTGAAGGCGGTAAACGTCCAGGGCGCGCGGTCGGGGAACCGTTGCTCGGCGTCGGTGGTGCGGGTGAGGGCGTCGTCGTGGAAGAGGATGAGCGCGCCGTCGGCGGTGACCCCGACGTCGGTCTCCCAGAGGTCGGCCCCGAGCTCGTAGGCCAGCCGGGCCGCCGCCAGGGTGTTCTCGGGGGCCAGGCTCCGGGCCCCCCGGTGGGCGATGATCGCGGGCCTCACCTTTGCCTCGCGAGCCGCACGATCTCCTGGAAGACCGCTTCGGGGACCGGCATCACCGAAAGGCGGTTCCCCCGCTTCAGGAGCACCAGCTCGTCGGGGGCAAACCGGTTTCTGAGCTCCGTAATCGGAACCATTCGGGGGAAGGTCTCGAGGTGCTCCAGCTCCACCGTGATCCATCGGGGGTTTTCCGGGGAGCTCTTTTCGTCGTAGTACTTGGAGTCGGGGTCGAACTGGGTGGGGTCGGGGATCCCGGCGCGGGCCACCCGGGCGAGCCCCACCACGCCGGGGGGCTTGGCGTTCGAGTGGTAGAAGAGGACCAGGTCCCCCTCCCGCATCGCCTTCAGGAAGTTCCTGGCCTGGTAGTTCCGCACCCCGTCCCAGACCGCTCGCTTCTCCGCCTCGAAGTCGCCGATGGCGTACTCGCCCGGCTCGGACTTTACCAGCCAGTACCGCATGCGGCTAGACTAACAGGGATGCCGAATCTGCGCGCGCTGGTCGCCGAGCTGGGGGAGGGGAAGGTCAGACTCGACCTCGCCGACCGGGTGCTCCACCGTTACGACGCCATCGCCGAGGGGGCGATCCCGCTGGCGGTGGTCTACCCCGAGACCACCGGGGACGTGGTGCGGACGGTGCGGTTTGCCCGCGCGGCCGGCCTCCCCCTCTTCGTCCGCGGGGGGGCGAGCGGCCTCTCCGGGGGGGCGGTGCCCACCGCGGAGGGGATCGTGCTGGCCACCAACCGGATGACCCGGCTTTCGATCGACCCCTCGCGAAGGGTGGCGGTGGCCCAGGTCGGGGTGGTCACCGCCTGGGTCAGCGAGCGGGCCCGGCCGCACCGCCTCTACTACCCCCCCGACCCGGCCAGCTACCGGATGAGCACGATCGGCGGCAACCTGGCCGAGAACGCCGGGGGTCCCCAGTGCTTTAAGAAGGGGGTGACCGGCGACTACGTCCTCGAGGCCGAGTTCGTCGACGCCGGCGGCGAGGTCCACCGGCTCTCGCGTCGGGCCTGCGACCTGCTCGGCCTCCTGATCGGGAGCGAGGGGACGCTGGCGGTCTTCACCGAGGCCACTCTCCGGCTCGAACCGCTTCCCCGGCACACGCGCACGCTGGCCGCTTTTTTTGAGCGGGTCGAGGACGCCGCCGCCGCCGCCTTCGAGGCGATCCGCCGGGGGGCGGTGCCGGCGAAGCTGGAGTTTTTGGACCGGGGCTGCATCCGGGCGGTGGAGGCGGCGTTTGGCTACGGCCTCGACACCGGGGCGGGGGCGATGCTCCTGGTGGATACCGACGGAGACGACGAGGAGATCGTGGAGGAGGAGCTCGCCCTGGTGGCCGACGCCTTCAAGGCCCACGGCGCCCGGGTCCAAAGGGCCCGGGACGCCGCCGAGGCGGAAAGGCTCTGGCAGGCGCGGCGGGGGGTGAGCCCGGCGCTCGGCCGCATTCGGCCCTTTAAGCTCAACGAGGACATCGCCGTGCCCCGCTCGAAGCTCGTCGAGGTGGTTCACCGGATCCGCGACCTGGGCGAGGCCGCTGGCTTTCCCCTGGTGCAGTTCGGCCACATCGGCGACGGAAACCTCCACCCCAACATCCTCTACGGCCCCGGCGACGACGTGGAAAAGGTCCACGAGCTCGCCCACGCGATCGCCCGGGTGGCCCTGGCGGCCGGCGGCGTCATCACCGGCGAGCACGGGGTGGGGCTTATGAAGCGGGCCTTCCTCGCCGAGGCGGTCGACCGGCCGACCCTCGAGGCCTTCCGCGCCGTGAAACGCGCCTTCGACCCCGAGGGGCTTTTAAACCCCGGCAAGCTCCTGCCCTAGTACTCCCGGTAGCTGAGCGGGATGGGGATCAGCTTCTGCACGCTGAAGTAACGGGCGGTCGGGAAGTTGGGGGGCACCAGCTTGCTGTCGGCGAACCGGCGATCGTAGTCGTAGGTCTCGATGTACCCGCTGGTGAGCTGTCCGTTCCAGCCGATGGTGCCGCGGAGCTTGTCGGCGCTTTGGATCAGCCCGCCGAAGAGCCGCATCTTTCCCTGGGGTCCCCGGGATCCGTAGTTCTCCACCGCGAGCCCCTTCCCCGGGGCCCCCGAGAGGTAGGAACCCCAAAGGTAGATGTTGTCGGGGGCGCCGTCCAGGATGGTGACGTTCTGGCTCGCCGACATCACCCCGAGGACGGTCTTTAAGGGCTGGCCGTTCAGGTTGCAGCGGGGGTGCTGGCTCAGGTAGCTGCTATTGGCCAGCTGGGTGGGATCGCACTCGTAGACCAGGTCGCCCCAGAGCCCGATCTCGCCGGTGGCGGTGATGGTGAGCTGGGTTTCCAGGCTGAGCGCGGGCTGGATGACGTCGGGTGGGGGGTGGTCGGGGCAGTCGTCGGCGCTACCGGGGTAGTCGGAACCGCAGGGCATGGCGCCCGAGCGGCCCGGTCCGGTGAGCTTCTCCACCGTGCCGTTTACGTAGATCTGGCCGGTCGGCCCTCCCGAGCCCAGGGCGGCGTGGCCGTTGGGGGTGCCGCTGTAGCTGGCGGTGCTCAGCACCTTCCAACCGCCGCCGCTCTTCCTTCTCTCCTCGGTGATCTCGGTGGTGTTGGCCTGGTAGTCGACGGTGATCGTCCAGCGGTGCATGACGCCGTTCTTTTTGATCTTGAAGGTGTAGATCTGCTTGCCGTCGCCGCTGGCCTTAAGGGTAAGCCGCTTGACCGGTCCCTTGACGTAGATTCCTCCGGTGACCTGGCCGTTTTTGTGCACCAGGTACACCCCCCGGTTCACCGTGCAGCTGCTCGTTCCGAAGAGGGCCTGGCAGCGTTCCTGATTCGTCACCGGGTCGGGAACCCCGTCGTGGTCCTGGTCCTGGATCGGGTCGAGGCCGAGGGCGGCCCGCTCCTGGGAGACCGCACTCTGAGGGAGCTGGATCTCGGGGGCGTTCCGGACGAACCCCTTTTGGAAGATGGGAACGGTGCAGGGCGGGCGGGAGTCGCCGGTGATCCACTTTCTTTGCGGTCCACTGCAGCCGTCGCCGCCCAGGTGCCAGTACCAGGCCCCGTCATCGGCGGTGCTGGCCACGCCCTTGAAGATCGGCTGTCCCCAGAAACCCCAGTTGTGGTTGGCGTGCACCGGTCCGTTGAACACCGACCCGGTGGGGAAGAAGCCCCCGCTGCCGCCGGCGTCGTCCACCAGGAAGAGCCATTGCGAGAGCGAGGGCCGGCCGATCTGGATCTTCATGTAGCCCTTGCTCGCAACTCGCCGGCGGGCCCGGTTCAGGCTGGCCACCGACCGCACCTGGAACTCGGCCATGTAGGTCTGGGCGGTGGCGCTCCTGGTCGCCCCCCGGAAGTCGAGCACCCGGTAGTGGATCGCCACCGAGGCTCCGTTTTGCAGGGCGCCGCTGGGCAGCGTACCGTGGTTGGTGTTCAGGAGGGTTTCCAGCTGGTTCGCCACGGTGGCCCACTTGTTCTCCGGTATCACCCAGTCGTTCGCCGGGTTGCCGCCCTGGGCCAGGAAGTTGGTCGAGTAGGGCATGAAGATCGCCCGGAACTCGGGTTGGGCCAGGTCCGAGAGCACGTACTCGGCGTAGGTCTCCCCGGCCTCGGCGGCGGCCAGCGCCTGCAGGTGCTGGACGCTGGTGCGGCTTTGGCGCAGGTCCCCGATGGTGGAGACCGCCAGGGCGAAGATGACCCCGATCAGGACCATCATCACCGCCAGGGCGAGCACGAGGGCGAATCCCCGCCTTTGCTGCATCGTCTACCTCCTGAACTTGACCATCTGGGTCAGGGTGTACCGGGCCGTGTCGCGGCCCTTCTTCTCGCCGGTGAGGGTAATCCGCACCGCCCGGAGCACGTTGCCCACGTAGGTCTTCCCGGACGCGTTGGGCAGCGCCGAGTAGCTGCTCCCGAGCACGTTGGCGACCGCCTGCTCGAGGGTGGGGTAGAAGACCAGCTTGGAGCTGGGGTCGTTGGGGTCCAGCGGCACCCCGTACTCGACCTTGAGCCCCACGATTCCAAAGGCCACCAGCCGGCTGAGGCTGGGGGCGGCGGCCGAGGTGTTCCAGCCGACCCGGCGGAAGAGGGCGCGGGCGCCGGGCTCGGTGGGGTCCTGGTCGAGGTAGTAGGTGACCAGCTGGGCCCGGAGCAGGTAGGCGCCCTCGCTCCAGGTGCCGCTGATCTTGTCCTGGTTGTGCTGCACCTTGTCGGCGTTCACCGGGGGGTTGGCCGGCCCGGTGCAGGGCTTGGTGTAGTCGCGCTGGTTCTTCTGGACGTGGGTGATGCGCAAAAGCTCTACCGTGCTGCCGTTATAGAGCAGCGCCAGGTCGCCGGCGGAGAACGGCCGAGCGTCGCAGACCAGGGTCTCGCTGGCGTTGGTGAACGAGTTCCCCGGCGGTTCGGGGACCCGGGTCTGGTACCCGGTCAGGGTTACGATCGCGATTTGGTAGTGGTTGCTGCAGGGGAGCCCCTGGCCGGTGTAGCCGGTGGGGTTTTGGTCGGGGTTTTGAACGCTGTGGTCGCAGGCGCTTTGGTTCCAGACCCGGAGGTGGCCGCCCGAGCGGAGGTCCTCGGTGAGGATCTTCATCGCCGCCCGGACGTTTTGCTGCACGTAGATGCGGGCGTCCTCCCGCCCTTTGCTGCGGAGGGCGGAGCTTAGGGTGGAGATCACCAGCAGGCTGAGGATCGCGAGGATCCCCATGGCCACCAGGAGCTCGATCAGGGTGAGGCCCCTACTGCTTGATGAGGGTTTCCACCGCAAAGCTTCCCTCACCCCCTCCCGCCCGTCGGTAGTAGGTGACCACCCTCACCCGCCAGATGGCGGGTCTTTCGACGACCTTCTCGGTGGTCACCACGAACTTAAACGGCCCCCACTCCCGGTCCAGGGCGGCGGGGTTTGGGTCGCCGGCGGCGACGAAGGTGGAATCGGTGGAGTAAGCGTAGCCGTAGTCGTAGGTGACCCCGCCGGTGAAGTGTCCGAAGTCGAGGGTTTTGGCCTTGAAGCGGTCGATCCAGGTGCTGGCGGCGGCGATCGCCTGCTCTCGGGTTCGCCCGTCGGCGTTGAGGCGGATGTTGGAGATCAGCGCGGTGGCGATCACCCCTCCGATGAAGGAGAGGATCAGCAGGGCGATCAGGATTTCGACCAGGGTCAGGCCTTGCGCGCGTCTCATCGGCTCACCTTCACCGAGCCCACCATCGAGGGGATGACCCGCCGCTGGCGGGCGCCGTCCCTAAGGACGAACTGCCCCGGGGTGGAGGCACCGAAGTGGGCGAAGCCCCGGGTGCTAAAGGCCACGCAGTCGCCGGCCTGGACGTTGGTGAACCGTACGCCGGCGGGGAGCTTTCGGGCCCGGAGGGGGGTAAAGTTCGTGTTGGTGCAGACGTTCGCGATCGCGCCGGGGCTGCCCTGGTCCGAGTTGCTGAGGGCGACCTCGAACCGGTCGTTGCCCAGGAAGGCCACCCGGCAGACCCGGCTTTTGGCTAGGCTTTGGTTGCGGCAGGCCTGGAGGTCCTGGGCCAGCGTCTGGGCGGCCCGGTCGAGCTTGAGCTGGGTGCGAAGCGCGACCATGCGATCGGCGCCGATCGCGAGCAGGATACCGAGCACCGCGATCACGATCAGCATTTCGACGAGGCTAAAGCCTCCGGTGCGGGCGCGCTTCATCACCCTACTCTAGGGCCGCGCCCGGCCGGAGGCCTACCCCCAAATGGGGGGTCACTTGTTCAGGATGTGGATCGCCGCCTTCTCCAGGTTGGCGGCCGCCTCCATCAGCGACTCCGAGAGGGTGGGGTGGGGGTGGACGGTGAGCTCGAGGTCGGCCCCCAGCGCCCCCATCTCCAGCGCCAGGGCGGCCTCGGGGATCAGCTCGCTGGCCCCCGGGCCCACCGCGTGGACCCCGAGCAGCACGCCGGACTCGGCCTCGGTGATGACCTTGACCAGCCCGGCGGTCTCCTGCAGGGTGAGGGCCCGCCCGTTGGCGGTGAAGGGGAAGCGGCCGACCCGGACCTCGAGGCCCCGTGCCTTGGCCGCCTCCTCGCTGAGGCCGACGCTGGCGAACTCCGGGTGGGTGTAGACGACGCTGGGGATCTGCTGGTCGAAGGCGCTCTTCTTCCCCGCCGCCACCTCGGCCGCCACCACCCCCTGCTTCATCGCCTTGTGGGCGAGGAGCGGCGGGCCGACCAGGTCGCCGATGGCGTAGAGGCCGGGGACCTGGGTCCGCATCCGTTCGTCCACTGGCACGAAGCCCCGCGCGTCGGTCCGGACCCCGACGGCCTCCAGGCCCAGCCCCTCGTGGTTCGGCCGCCGCCCCACCGCCACCAGGATGCGGTCGACCACCAGGGCTTCGGTCTCCTTGCCTTCGGCGTCGGCGAGCGTGACGTGGAGACCGTCCTCCTTCTCCTCGAAGCCCTGGGCCTGGGTGCCGGTCTTGAGGGCGATTCCCCGCTTCTTAAGGGCCCGCGCCAGCTGGGTCACCGCCTCGCGGTCGGCCCCCGGGAGGATCCGGTCCATGAGCTCGACCACGGTGACCTCCGCGCCCAGGGCCCGGTAGATGCTGGCGAACTCGAGGCCGATCGCCCCGCCCCCGACCACCAGGAGCCGCTTGGGGATCCCGGCCTCGACCCGGAGGGCCCCGGTGGAGCTGACCACCCGCGCCTCGTCGAAGGGAAAGGCAGGGAGCTCGACCGGGCGGCTGCCGGTGGCCAGCACCACGTGCCTTGCCCGGAAGCGCTCGTCCCCCACCGCGACCTCGCGGGGGGAGAGGAGCCGGGCCTCGCCCCGCTTGAGCGCGACCCCGTTCCCCTTGAAGAGGAACTCGACCCCGCCGGTGAGCTTCTTCACCACCCGGTCCCGCCAGCCGGCCAGCTTCTCGAGGTCGAGGGCCTTTTTCTCCAGGACCAGGCCGAACTCGGCGGCCTTGGCGCCGGCCTCGAGGACGTGGGCCACGTGCAGGAGCGCCTTGGTGGGGATGCAGCCGACGTTGAGGCAGACCCCGCCGACCTCGCCCTTCTCGATGGCCAGCACCTTGAGCCCCAGCTGGGCGGCCCGGATCGCGGCGTGGTAGCCGCCCGGGCCGGTGCCGATGACGATAAGATCGTACGCGTCCATGGCGTTAGCGCATCTCCAGGAGAAGCCGGCCGGGGGCCTCGAGGATCCGGATCACTTCCTTTAGGAACATCGCCGCCTCGGCGCCGTCCACCAGGCGGTGGTCGAAGGAAAGCGAGAGGTACATCATCTTGCGGATCGCGATCTGGCCGTCGCGCACCACCGGGCGGTCCTGGATCGAGTGCACCCCCAGGATGGCGGCGTCGGGCACGTTGATGATCGGGAAGCTGAAGACCGCCCCGATCGAGCCGATGTTGGTGATCGAGAAGGTGGAGCCGGCGACGTCCTCGGGGGCGAGCTTGCCGGCGCGGGCCTTCTCGGCGAGGGCCCGCACCTCGGCGGCGAGCTCGAGCACGGTCTTTTTGTCGACGTCCTTGACCACCGGAACCACCAGGCCCTGGTCGGTGGCCACCGCCATCCCCAGGTTGTAGTACTTCTTGTAGACGATCTCCTCGCGCTCCCAGTCGAAGCTGGCGTTCAGCTGAGGGAACTTCTTGAGCGCCTGGACCACCGCCTTGAAGATGAAGGGCAGGTAGGAGAGCTTGGTGCCCGCCGCCTCGGCCTCGGGCTTCAAGACCTCGCGAAGCCGCACCAGCTCGGTGGCGTCGAGCTCGTCGACGTTCAAAGTTCGGACGGTGTAGAGGTGGCTTTGCCAGAGGCCCTGGGCGATCACCCGGCGGAGACCCCGGAGGGGTTTGCGCTCCTCCAGCCCCTGGTAGCCGGCCGGGGTGCGGTAGGGGTAGGGCGGGGGAAACCCACCGGGGGCGACCGCCAGGGCCGCCGGGGTCCGGGCCCGTTCCTCGGCGTACCTCCGCACGTCCTCGACCCGCACCCTCCCGGCCGGTCCCGAGCCCGGCACCTCCTCGATCGCCACCCCCAGCTCGCGGGCGAGCTTGCGGGCGGCCGGCACCGCCAGCACCCGCCCGAAACGGTTGGTGCCGGCCTTGGGCTCGGTCGCCGCGACGGCGGCCCGGGGGGGAGCTTCCGCCGCCACCGCGAAGGGGCTTTTCACCTCGGGTTCGGTGGCGTCCGGCTTAAAAAGCACCCGTTCCTCCCCGCTCTCTGCTACCGGCGCGGCTTCCTCGACTCCGGCTGTGGCCACCGCGGCGGCGGGGACGGCGCCCTCCTCGCCGGGTTCGGCGATCAGGGCGATGGGGGTGTGGATCGGCACCACGTCCCCCTCCTGGACCAGCTTCTTGACCAGGACGCCCTCGTACGGCGAGGGCAGCTCGACGGTGACCTTGTCGGTCATCACCTCGACGATCGGCTGGTCCTTCTTGATCGGGTCGCCCTCCTCGACCAGCCACTTGAGGATCTCGCCCTCGACGATGGACTCGGCGAGCTCCGGCAACAGGACTTCCTTCGGCATGGGGCCTCCCTTAGTAATCGAGCGCCTTCTTGGCGAAGTTGAGGATCCGGGTCACGGTGGGCATGTACTCCCGGTCGGGGACGTAGGGGTAGGGGGTGTCGAAGCCGGTAACCCGGTAGACCGGGCTCATGAGCTGGTCGAGGAGCTCCTCCATCACCGTGGCCGCCACCTCGCTGGCGAAGCTCGCGGTCCGGGGGGCCTCGGCGATCACCAGCGCGCGACCGGTCTTGGCCACCGAGTTGAGCACGGTCTCCTTGTCCCAGGGCACCAGGCTCCGGAGGTCGAGGACCTCGGCGGAGACCCCCGCCTTGGTAAGCTCGTCCGCCGCCTTAAGCGCCTCCACCGTGGGCCCGCCGTAGGCGATCAGGGTCAGGTCGGTTCCCTCCCGCCGGATCCGGGCCTGGCCCAGGGGGATGGTGAACTCCTCGTCGGGCACCTCCTCCTTGATGGCCCGGTAGAGCCTCTTGGGCTCCATGAAGACCACCGGGTCGTCGTCGCGGATCGCGGTCTTTAAAAGGCCCAGGGTGTCGGTGGGGGTGGAGGGAACGACCACCTTGAGCCCGGCGGTGTGGGTGAAGTAGGCCTCGGGCGACTGGGAGTGGTGGTGGCCGCCCTTGACCCCGCCTCCGGAGGGCATGCGGACCACCATGGGGGCGGAGAACTGGCCGCCCGAGCGGTAGCGGAGCTTGGCCGCCTGGCTTACCAGCTGGTCGAAGCCGGGGAAGACGTAGTCGGCGAACTGGATCTCGGCCACCGGCCTAAGGCCGTGGGTCGCCATCCCCACCGCCGCCCCGATGATCGCGGCTTCCGCCAGCGGGGTGTCGATCACCCGGTCGGGGCCGTACTTCTGGTAGAGCCCCTCGGTGGCGAGGAAGACGCCCCCGCGCTTGCCGACGTCCTCGCCGAGCACCACCACCCGCTCGTCGCGAGCCATCTCCTCGTCCAGGGCGCGCTTCACCGCCTGTACGATGTTCAGGGTCGCCACCGGCCACCTCCTCAGAGCTCGGCGAGCAGGATCCCGCGCTGCTCCTCAAGCAGCCAGTAGGGGGTCGAGTAGAGGTCGTCGAACATCCACTCCGGCGGCACCGGCCCGGCGGCCTCGGCCTTCTCCTCGGCGGCGAGCAGCTCGGCCTTGACCTCCTCGCGGAGCTTCTCTCCGGCCTCCGGGGTCCAAAGGCCCCGCTTTTCCAGGAAGCGCTCGAACCTTAGGATCGGGTCCTTCTTCCGCCAGAACTCGACCTCCTCCCGGCTGCGGTAGACCCGGTCGTCGTCGGCCGAGGAGTGGGGGCCGTAGCGGTAGACCAGGAACTCGACCAGGCTCGGCCCAAGCCCCTGACGCGCCCGTTCCACCGCCTCCCGGGCGACGTAGAGGCTGGCGAGCACGTCCATGCCGTCGACCTGGTAGCCGGGGAAGCCGTAGGCGTGGGCCTTGTCGGCGATGCGGGGGGAGCCCGACTGCTTTTCGAAGTTCACGCTGATGGCGTAGCGGTTGTTCTCGGCGGCGAAGACGATCGGCGCCCCCTGGGCCCCGGCGAAGTTGAGGGCGGCGTGCCAGTCGCCCTCGCTGGTGGCGCCGTCGCCGAAGGTGGTGAGGACCACCTGGCCGGTGCCCTGGATCTTCGCGCTGATCGCCGCCCCCACCGCCGGCGGCGCGTGGGAGGCGATCGGCGAGGCCACGGTGAAGACGTTGAGCTCCCGGAGGCCGGGATGCTCGGGCATCTGACGGCCCTTGTTGGGGTCGAGCCGGGTCGCCATCATCTGGGCGTAGAGCAGCTCGACGGGGTAGCCCAGGGTGGCGAGCAGGGTCTTGTCGCGGTAGTAGGGGAAGATCCAGTCGAAGCCGGGTCGCACCGCCTTGGCCAGCCCCACCTGGGCCCCCTCGTGGCCCGCCGAGGGGGCCACGAAGCTCGTCTTCCCCTGGCGGAGGATGATCTGGTAGCGCTCGTCCAAAAGCCGCCCCCGCACCAGATGGCGGTAGAGCTCTTGGAGCTCCTGATCGGAGAGGTCGAGGTCGAACTCGCCGATCCAGTTACCCTCTTCGTCGATCAGCCGGATGGGCTCCTCGTTAAAGGGTTCGAACCTCCAGGTGTCCTTGATCATCCTTTCCCCCTTTCCCCGGTCCGGGGTCACCGGATCCGGGCGGCGCCGCCCCGGGTGGGGGCGGCCTTCGCCCGCGGGTGGGTCGCACCCGGGGGCGAAAACGCCCCGGTGCGCTGCACCGGGGCCGGGGCAGCGGCTCCGCGTAGAATGAGGCTCCATGCCGCCACGGACCGCTCCTTCGCACAACATTATACCGGTTGGGGGACCGGCGGGATGAAAGTGGAGGTTTTCACGATCGGGAGGCCAAGGCTTGGGTTCGTCCGCGCCGGGGTCGAGGAATATGCCAAGCGTCTGAAAAGGTATGCAAACTTCGCCTGGCACCCGGTGGCCGACGAGGCCCGGCTCTTGGCCCGGAGCCAGGGGGCGCTCCGGGTGGCGCTTGACGAGCGGGGCGAGGAGCCGACCACCGACGAGCTGGCCGAGCGCGTTCGCCGCTGGCGGCTTACCGGCGTGAAGCGGGTCGCCTTTCTGGTGGGCGGGGCCGAGGGGCATTCCCGGGCGCTCTTGGGGGCGGCCGACTGGACGATGGCCCTCTCGCGCCTTACCCTGCAGCACGAGCTCGCGCTCCTTTTGCTCCTCGAGCAGCTCTACCGGGTCGAAACCCTGCTCGCCGGGCATCCTTACCACCGGGGTTAGGCTTGGGCCATGGTCTTCGGCGAGCGAAGCGCGCCCCTTGACCGGGCTCGGGTGGTGGTGCTGCCGGTGCCCTACGACCTCTCGCTCTCCTGGTTGACCGGGGCGAGGAAGGGGCCGGAGGCGATTTTAAGGGCGAGCGAGGAGCTCGAGCCCTTCGACCTCGAGCTCGGCTTCGACCCGAGCCGGGCGGGGATCTTTGCGGCACCCCCCGTCCCCATCGTGGCCGGGGACGCGTCGGCGTCGCACCGAAGGATCGAGGCGGCCGCGAAGGGCTATCTGGCGCGGGGGAAGTTCCTGGTCGCCCTGGGCGGGGATCACTCGGTGACCCTGCCGCTTTTGCGGGCGCACCGGCAGGTGTTGGGGGACTTTGCCCTCCTCCACCTCGACGCCCACGACGATCTCTACCCCGAGTGGCAGGGCTCGGGGCTTTCCCACGCCTCGGTGATGCGGCGGGTTGCCGAGCTCGGGGTGAGGGTCGTGCAGGTGGGGCAGCGGGCCTACGCCGAGGAGTCGCTTCGCTTTGCCCGCGAGGCGGGGATCCCGCTCTTTCCCGCCCACGAGATCCACCGCCGGGGGATGCCGGTGCAGGCGATCCTCGAGGCCCTCCCCGAGCGGGTCTACCTCAGCCTCGATTTCGACGTCCTCGACCCCGCCGAGATGCCGGCGGTGGGCACCCCGCTTCCGGACGGCCTTGGTTACCGCCAGGTGACGGAGCTTTTGGAGGCGGTGTTTTCGGAGAGAGAGGTGATCGGCGCGGACTTCGTGGAGCTTTCTCCGGTCCCCGGGCTCTTCTATCCCGAGATGACCGCGGCCAGCCTCGTCTACCGGCTGATCGGGCTCAAGGCCCGGGCCGCCGGCTGGGTGTAGACTGGGCGGCCGGTATGAGCTGGACGACGCCCCGACGGGCCATCCTGCTCTCGGCGAGCGCCGAGGGGGGCACCCCCTTGAACGCCTTCGACAACGCCCTGTTGCGGATGGGGATCGGAAACGCCAACCTGGTGCGGCTTTCCAGCGTGATCCCGCCCCACGTGGAGTGGATCGAACGGCTCCCCGAAATCCCCATCGGGTTGCTGCTGCCCACCGTCTACGCCGAGGCCACCGCCAGTGAGCCGGGCGAGCGGATCGCCGCCGCGCTGGGGGTGGGCCTCCGGCCTGGGGACGCCGGCGGCCTCATCTACGAGTACGCCGGCCACGGCGACCGGGCCTGCGCCGA
>JALSRQ010000073.1 GCA_026984675.1 Thermaceae bacterium | reverse complement strand
TCTCCAAGGGGCACGCCGCGGTGGGGCTCTACGCGGTGATGGCCCTCCGCGGCTACTTCCCGGTCGAGGAGCTCCGCACCTTCGACAAAGGGGGTTCCCGGCTGCAGGGCCACCCCGACATGACCCGGCTGCCCGGGCTCGACATGTCCTCGGGCTCCCTCGGCCAGGGGCTCTCCCCGGGGGTGGGCTACGCGCTTGGGGCCCGGCTCCTCGGCAAGGGGTTCCACACCTGGGTGCTTTTGGGGGACGGGGAGCTCCAGGAGGGGATGGTCTGGGAGGCGGTGCATACCGCCCGGCGCTACCGGCTTGGCAACCTCACCGCCATCGTGGACTACAACGGCCTCCAGCAATACGGCTGGCGGGGCGCCGACCGCGGCGACCGGGCCGACCCCTGGCGGGGCTTTTCCCTGGCCCAGATCTTCCAGAGCTTCGGCTGGCGGGTGATCGAGATCGACGGCCACGACTTCAAGGCCATCCTTGGGGCGGCGGCGGTGGCCCGCCAAAACGCCGGGGGCGAGCAGCCGACCGCCATCCTCGCCTGGACGAAGAAGGGCAAGGGGCTCTCCTTTACCGAGGGCCGGCACGCCTGGCACTCCAAGGTCCCGAGCGAGGAGGACGTGCGGCGGGCGATGGAGGAGCTCGCGCTTGCCCCCGAGGAGGTCCCGCTATGAAGGCGCTGCGCGAGGCCTTCGGCGAAACCCTGGTCGAGCTGGGAGCCGAGTATCCCAACCTGTTGGTCCTCGACGGCGACCTCGCCAACTCCACCAAGGCCGACCGGTTCGAGGCCGCCTACCCCGAGCGCTTTCTCGAGATGGGCATCGCCGAGCAGAACATGCTGGGGGTGGCGGCGGGGCTCGCGTTCCTCGGGTTCATCCCCTGGCTCTCGTCGTTCACGGTCTTCTTCACCCACCGGGCGGCGGACCCCCTAAGGATGCTCGTCGCTCAGACCAAGGCCAACGTCAAGATCGGGGCCGCCTACTCCGGGCTCCTCACCGGCTACACCGGCAAGACCCACCAGGACGTCGAGGACCTGGCGATCGTCCGGGCGATGCCGGATATGGCGGTGCTCGCCCCCTTGGACGCGGTGGAAACCCGGGCAATGATGCGCTGGGCCACCGCCCACCCGGGGCCGGTCTACCTCCGGCTCGCCCGCGACCCCAGCCCGGTGGTACTCCCGGAGGACTACCGCTTCCAGCCCGGCCGGGTGCTGGAGCTCAAGCGCGGCCGCGACCTCGCGCTGGTGGGCACCGGGGTCCAAAGCACCCGGCTGCTCGAGGCCGCCCGCCTGCTGGAAGCCGAGGGCCTGGCGGCCGGGGTCTACCACGTGGGCTCGATCAAGCCGCTGGACGAGGACGAGCTGGCGACCAGGTTGGGACCCTACCCCCGGGTCTTCACCGCCGAGGAGCACTCGATCCACGGCGGGCTCGGGGGACTCGTCGCCGAGGTGCTGGCCGAGCGCGATCCCAAACCCCTCGTCCGGATCGGCATCCCGGACACCTGGGGCGAGAGCGCTCCCAACGACTGGCTCCTCGACCGCTACGGCCTCGCCCCTCGCCGGGTGGCCGAGCGGGTTTTGAAGGAGGTGGGGCGATGAAACGGCTGGGCGTGGCCCTTTTGGGCGCCGGGCGCATGGGGCAGGAACACGCGAAGGCCCTGGCCGGGATCCCCCCGGCCCGGGTGGTGGCGGTCGCCGACCCCCGGGAGGAGGCCCGCGAACGGGCCGCCTACCTGGCCAAGGCCGAGCGGACCTACGCCGACGCCCGCGAGGCGATCGAGGACCCCGAGGTCGAGGCGGTGGTGATCGTGACCCCCACCGCCACCCACGCCGAGCTGATCGAGGCGGCGGCCCGGGCCGGCAAGGCGGTCTTCTCGGAGAAGCCGGTCGCCCTCGATCTCGAGGCCACCGAACGGGCCCTGGCCGCCGTAAAGGAGGCCGGGACGCCCTTCCAGATCGGGTTCCAGCGCCGCTACGACGCCGGCTACCGGCGGGCCCGCCGCCTCCTCGACGAAGGCGCGGTCGGTCAGGTGGACCAGTTCCGGGCGGTCGGCCGCGACCCCGCCCCGCCCCCGCTGGCGTACCTGCGGACCAGCGGGGGGCTCTTCCTCGACATGGCGATCCACGACTTCGACCTCGCCCGCTTCCTGATCGGCGAGGTGGAGAGCGTCCAGGCCTACGGGACGGTGCGGGTCGACCCCCGGATCGGCGAGATCGGCGACGTCGACACCGCGATCACCCTGCTCTTCTTCCAAAACGGCGCCCAGGGGGTGGTGGAGAACAGCCGGCGGGCGGCCTACGGCTACGACATCCGCACCGAGGTCTTCGGCGAGCGGGGCAAGCTGGTGGTCGACGCGGTGCCCAAGACCCCCACCTGGTACTACCGGGAGGGCGGGCTGGAGGCCGACCACTACCACTTCTTCATGGACCGCTTCGCACAGGCCTACCGCGCCGAGCTGGCCGCCTTCGTGGAAGCGGTCAACCAGGGGAAGGAACCGACCCCCGGTCCCGAGGACGCGCTCGGGTCGCTCTTGATCGCGCTCGCCGCCACCCAGAGCTGGAAGGAAGGGCGGCGGGTGGCGCTCAAGGAGGTGCGCAATGGAGCTTCTCTATAAGCCCGGAAGCGCCACGGTCAAGATCGCGGTGACCCCGGAGACGGCGGGTTGGCGGTTCCTGCGGTTTTTCGCCGTCGAGCTCGCCCCCGGCGAGCGCTTCCGCTACCAGCAACCGGGGGAGGAGGCGGCGCTGGTGCCGATCTCCGGCGAAGCGGTGGTGCACCTGGCCGGCGAGGCCTACCCCACCGCCCGCGAGAGCGTCTTCACCGAGCTCCCCGAGGTCTTCTACGCCCCCCCGGGGGCGGCGATCGAGGTCGAGGCCAAGGGCGCCTTCGCCTTCGCGGTGGGCAGCGCCCCCGCCGAGGGCCGGCTGCCGCCCCGCCGGATCCGGCGGGAGGAGATCCCGGTCGAGATGCGCGGGGGGGCCAACGTCTCCCGCCAGATCAGCCACGTGCTGGCGCCGCCCCTGCCCGCCGAGCGGCTCCTCCTCTTCGAGGTCTACACCCCCAGCGGCAACTGGTCGTCCTGGCCACCCCACCGTCACGACGGCCGCCTGGGCTCGCCCTACCTCGAGGAGGTCTACTACTACCGCATCGCCCCCAAGAACGGCTGGGCCGTCCAGCGGGTCTACGCTGAGGACCTCGACGAGCTCGTCCGGGTCGCCGACGGCGAGGCGGTGCTGGTGCCCCGGGGCTACCACCCGGTGGCGGCGGCCCCGGGTTCCAACGTCTACTACCTCAACTACCTGGCCGGCGAGGAGCGCACCACCCGGGTGGTCGACGACCCCGAGTGGGCCTGGATGCGGGAGGATTGGAGCGGCCGGGCGGTGCCCCTGCCGATCGGGGGGAAGCGGCCGTGAACGCGCCCGAGCGCCGGGCCCGCATCCTCCAGCGGCTGGCCCGGGAGGGGGCGGTCCGCACCGAGGAACTGGCCCGCGAGCTCGGGGTCAGCGAGGTCACGGTGCGCAAGGACCTGGCGGCGCTGGCCGCCGAGGGGCTCTTGCACCGGGTCCACGGCGGGGCGGTGAACCGCCCCCGGGCCCTCTTCAACCCCTCGTTCGAGGAGAAGCGCCACCACCGGGTGGAGGCCAAGCAGGCCATCGCCGAAGCGGCGCTGGAACGGATCGAGGAAAACGACGCCCTGCTCCTCGACGCCGGCACCACCACCCTGGCCCTGGCGGGGCTATTAAAGCGGGCCTTCCGCCGGCTGTTCGTGGTCACCAACTCGGTCCCCATCGCCCTCGAGCTGGCGGGGAGCCCCTTCGACCTGGTGCTCACCGGGGGCACCGTACGCCACCACTCGGGGGCGCTGATCGGGCCGGCGGCGGTGGCCACGCTGGAGGCCCTCCAGGTCGACAAGGCCTTCCTGGGGGCCACCGGGGTGAGCCTGGAGAAGGGCTACACCACCCCCAACCCCACCGAGGCCCAGACCAAGACGGCGATGCTCCGCTCGGCCCGGGTCCGCTACGTCCTGGCCGACGCCAGCAAGCTGGGGCACGCCACCCTGGCCCGTTTTGCTACACTCGAGGAGGTCGACGAACTCATCACCGACGCCGGAGCCCCGGCGTCGTTCCTGGACGAGCTCCGGCAGCGAGGCCTCGCGTTCTCCGTGGTTCGACCGCGGAGCGCGGCGCCTGGCGCGAAGAGGGAGGTGAAGGTATGAGGAAGGGATGGATCCTAGCGGCGTTGGTCTTGGTTTTGGCGCCGGTCCTGGCCCAGAGGACGGTCACCCTGAAGGCCTGGACCATCGGTCCCGACGATCCCTCGATCACCCGGCTCAAGAACCTCGAGGCCGCCGTCGACCGCCTGAACGCCCTGCTCGCGATCGAAGGGGCCGACTACCGGGTCAAGCTCGAGGGCGACTTCGACACCACCGATTGGGACCCCTACCTCCGCCGGGTCCTGCTGGCCTTCCAATCGGGCTCGGCACCCGACATCGTGCAGGCCTCGGCGGCGCCCCTGATCGGGGTCTGGGCCACCGCCGGCTACATCGCCCCGATCGGGGACGAGGTCGGCCGGTACGGCACCTTTAAGGACGTCTACCCCACCCTGTGGAACGCGGTCACCTTCAAGGGCCAGGTCTTCGGCACCCCCCAGGACACCGAGGCCCGCCCGCTCTACTTCAACAAGACCCTGCTCAAAAAGCTCGGCTGGTCCGACGCCAAGATCAATGAGCTCCCCAAGATGATCGAAGAGGGCCGGTTCACCTGGGACGACCTCCTGGCCACCGCCGAGGAGGCCCTGAAAAAGGGCGTGATCGGGCGGGGCAAGGGCTACTACCACCGACCCAAGAACGGCCCCGACTTCCTGATGTGGTACCGCGCCTTCGGCGGCACCGCCTACGACCCCGCCTCGGGCAAGCTGGTCTTCGACCAGGCCGCCGCCCTCCGCTACTTCACCTGGCTCAAGAAGGCGGTGGACGCCGGGGTGCTGGAAAAGGACCGGCTCGACGGCAACTGGAAGCGATTCCACCAGAACGTCACCGACGGCAAGGTCCTCTTCTTCTCCGGCGGCACCTGGAACTGGGCCGAGTGGAAGACCCAGTGGGTGGAGGATCGGGGCGGCGAGGACTGGCTGTGGCAGCACTTCGGCTTCGCCCTCCAGCCCGCCTACCAAAAGGGCGGCCGGCCCCTTACCCTCTCCAACCCCCAGGCCTACATGGTGAGCTCGGCCTCCAAGCACAAGGCGCTGGCGACGAAGCTCCTGGCCTTCGTGGCCATGGCCGACCTCGACGCCCGCCACGCGGTGGGCTCCGGCCACCTGCCGGTGCTCCAGCCCACCGCCTCGCTCACCGACAACCGGTTCATCCGGGAGGTGAGCTACATGCTCAACTACACCACCTTCCAGCCCCAGCACCCCGACCTGCCTAAATGGCAAAACGCCCTCTACCGCGGGGTGAGCGCGGTGGAGTCGGGTCAGGTGAGCCCTGAGCAGGCGGTGAAGGTGGTCGCCGCCGAGATGAAGCGGGCGCTCAAGGACCGGGTGCGGATCAAGTAGACCCTTCCCGCGCCCCCCGGGGCCGCCCGGGGGGCGCCTCCTTTCCCGATGCGACGCTACCTGACCCCCCTGCTGTTTCTGAGCCCGGCGAGCGCGCTGATCCTGCTCTTTTTCTTCACCCCGGTGGTCGCCACCCTGCTGCTTTCGTTCACCGACCTCTCCACCACCACCTTCCGTCACCCCAGCTGGGTGGGCCTCGCCAATTACCAGGACCTCCTCACCGACCCCTTCCTTAAAAAGATTCTCGCTAACACCGCCAAGTACGTCGGGCTGACCCTGGCCTTCAACGTGGGGATGGGGCTCTTGCTCGCGCTCCTTACCAGCCTGGTGCCGGAGAACTGGGGCGACCCCTTCCGGGCGCTCTGGCTCCTGCCCCGCATCCTCCCCCCGGTGGTCTACGTCTTCATCTGGCAGGGGCTGCTCGCCGAGGCCCCGATGGGGCTCGTCTCCGACCTTCTGGGGGTCTCCAAGAACTGGCTGGTCGAGGCCCCCTGGACGGCGGTGATCCTGGCCAACGGCTTCGTGGGGGCGAGCTTCGGCATGCTGATCTTCACCTCGGCGATCCGGGCGATCCCCCGCGAGCTCTTCTACGCCGCCGCGGTCGACGGGGCCACCACCGGCCAGACGATCCGCCGGGTGGTGATCCCGATGCTGGCCTGGCCGATCCTCTTCGTCACCGCCTACCAGACCCTCTCGCTTTTGACCTCGTTCGAGTACATCCTGCTCCTCACCGACGGGGGCCCCGGCTTCTACGGCACCGAGGTGTGGTCGCTCCACGCCTACCACCTGGCCCTTTCCAACTACTTTGGCAACGTCGAGTTCGGACTGGGGGCGGCGATGGCCGCGGTGCTGGTGGTGATCGGGGTGATCGTGAGCCTCTTCTACCTCAAGATCTTCAACTTCCGGGCGCTGGTCACCGAGCCCAAGATCGAGGTGTGAGATGGCGCTGCTTCCCCGCAACTGGCCGCTTTGGCTCTTGCTCCTGGTGCTCATTACCCTGCCGATCGGGGCGGGGATCCTCTGGCTGGTCCTGACCGCCCTCTACAACCAGGTTCACGGCTTGATCCCGGTCGGCCGGCTGGCCCCCCAGCACTGGCGCTTCCTCTTCGAGGGGTCGGTGGGCGGGCGGCCCTCGATCTGGGTGGCCCTCAAGAACTCGTTGTTCTTCGCCGGCACGGTGGCGGTCCTCGAGGTCCTCATCGCCTCCATGGCGGCCTACGCCATCAGCCGGATGAAGTTCCCCCTCCGCACCCCCTACCTGGGGATGATCCTCACCCTCCACGCCTTCCCGGCGGTGAGCCTTCTGATCGCGATCTACTACATCCTCCGGGTCCTGGGGCTCTTCGACACCCTGGTCGGGGTGATCCTGGTCAAGGCCTCGCTCGACCTCCCCTTGGGCATCTGGCTGATGAAGGGGTTCTTCGACCAGCTTTCCTGGGACATGGAGATGGCCGCGCTGGTCGACGGGGCCAGCCGCTGGACGGTCTTCTGGCGGGTGGCGCTGCCGCTGGTGCGGCCGGGGATCCTGGCGCTGGGGACCTTCGCCCTGCTCTCGGCCTGGGGGGAGTTCATCCTGCCGTTCACCTTCATCGTCTCGGCCAAGAGCTGGACCCTGGCGCTCTACATGCAGAGCTTCATGAAGGAGGCCTTCGTGGACTACGGGCTGATGGCGGCGGTGGGGCTCTTCTACGCCCTGCCGGTCTTCCTGCTCTTCCTCTTCGGCCAGCGCTACCTCCTCAACATCTACTCGGGAGGGGTGAAGGGATGACCAAGGGAACCGGCGTCCGCCTGGAGCGGCTGACCAAGCGCTTCGGCCGGGTGGTGGCGGTGCGGGAGCTCAGCCTCGAGGTCGCCCCCGGTGAGCTGGTGGCCTTCCTCGGGCCCTCGGGCTGCGGCAAGACCACCACCCTGTTGATGATCGCGGGGATCTACCGGCCCACCGCCGGCCACGTCTACTTCGGCGACCGCCGGGTCGACCCCCTCCACCCCCGGGACCGGGACGTGGGGATGGTCTTCCAGTCCTACGCCCTCTACCCCCACCTCAACCTCTTCGAGAACATCGCCTTTCCCCTGCGCCTCAAGCGGGTTCCGGCCGACCAGGTCCGAAGACGGGTGCGGGAAACCGCCGAGCTGCTGGGGATCGGGGGGATCCTGGAGCGCCGGCCCGCCCAGGTCTCTGGCGGCCAGCAGCAGCGAGCGGCGCTGGCCCGGGCGCTGGTCAAGGAGCCCCAGGTCCTCCTTCTGGACGAGCCGCTCTCCAACCTCGACGCCCAGATCCGGCTCTCCGCCCGGGCCGAGATCCGCCGGCTGCAGCGGGAGCTCGGGGTCACCGCCATCCTGGTCACCCACGACCAGGCCGAGGCCCTGGCGATGGCCGACCGGGTGGCGGTCTTCTCGATGGGCGAGTTGCAGCAGTACGCCCCCCCCGACGAGCTCTACCACCGGCCCAAAAACACCTTCGTCGCCGGCTTCGTGGGTTCGCCGCCGATGAACCTGATCGAGGGCGAGTTCACCGGCGACGGCTTCCGGGCGGGGGGGCTTCGCCTGGCCCTCCCCAAGGCCCCCACCGGACGGGGCTGGCTTGGGGTCCGGCCCGAGCACCTGGGGCTCGGGCCCGAGGGGCTCCCCGCCCGGGTGCTGGTGGTGGAGCCCCTGGGGCGGGAGGCGATCGTGATCGTGGAGCTCTCCGGCCACCGGCTGCAGGTCCTGGTGCCGGAGGACGAAAAGCCCGCCCCCGACGCCGAGGTCCGGATCGCCTTCCCCACCGGGGCGCTCCACTACTTCGACGCCAAGGGGCGTAGAATCGGGCCCGAGTGATGGCCTCCCTGCCGAGCCACCTCGAGTACCAAAACCGCCGGGTCCTGCTCAAGTACCACCGGGCCCAGACCGGCGAGCGCCATCACCCCCCCAACGCCCTCTCGGCCCTCGAGGACGTCCTCAAGCGCGGGGCCCGGGCGGTTGAGTTCGACGTGGGCCTCACCCTCGACGGGGTCTACGTGCTCCTCCACGACCCCCACCTGGAGCGGGAGACCACCGGGGTGGGGCCGGTGCGGCTGGCCACCCACACCGAGATCCAGCGGTTCCACCTGCGGGGCAGCCACGAGCGGGTGGCGACCCTGGCCCAGGCGGTGGCCGCGGTGAGCGAGGTCGAGGGCCCGATCAAGGTGCAGATCGACCTCAAGGAGACCGTTCCCCTCTCCGAGGAGGAGGCCGACTGGCTCTACCAGTCGCTCCGGCCGCTGCTGGGGCGGCCCGAGGTTGAGGTGGTGGTGGGCTCGCTGGCCGACTGGAACCTCCGCACCCTCCACCGGGTTGCCCCCGAGCTGCCGCTCGGCTTCGACCTCGCCTACTACCTCGACGCCCCGGTCGGGGAGTTCTTGCGGCTGCCGGTGCGGGTGAACGCCTACGGCTACCTCGACGACCACCCCCTCGGTTACCGCAAGGTGCTCCCCACCCCCCGCTACCTGGCCGACCGGCTGGAGGCGGTGAGCTACCAGGTGCCGGCGGCCCGGGAGTTCTACCTGAGGAAGGAGTTCGTCCTCCGGGCCCTGGAGGACGGCTTCAACCCCATCGAGTTCCTCCACCGGCTGCACCCCGGCTCCACCGTCGACGTCTGGACCTTGGACGCCGAGGAGGAGGGCGCCCGGGAAAAGCTCCTGAGGCTCCTTAGGGCAGGGGTCGACCAGATCACCTCCAACACCCCGGTGCAGCTCGCCCGGCTGTTCGCCACGGCTTCCCCCTAGACTTACTCATTTCCTTTCAGTAAAATTGACACAGGTAGACTCATGAATGAGCGCCAGGACCCAATGGAAAGGAGGGAAGCCATGAACGTGCCCGAAAAAGTCCCGGTCGTCCCGGTCCGGGGATCGGTGATCTACCCCACCATGGTGATGCCGATCGACGCCGGCCGGAAGCTGAGCGTCAACGCCATCGACGCCGCCCTCGAGCGCGACCGGGTGGTGCTGATCGTCGCCCAGCGCGACAAGGAGGTCGAGGAGCCGGGACCCGACGACCTCTTTCCCGCCGGCACCCTTTGCAACATCCTCCGGATGCGGAAAAACCCCAACGGCTCGGTGCAGGTGCTGGTGCAGTGCTTCGCCCGGGCCCGGGCCAAGGGGTATCGCCGCGCCGACGGCCACCTCGAGGCCGAGGTCGAGCCGGTGCCGGACGAGCCCGGCAACCCCCTCGAGGTCGAGGCCCTCTACCGCGAGGTCAAGGACCGCTTCGCCCAGCTCCTCAAGGAGGGCAAGTACCTGGCCCCGGACGTCGCCCAGTTCATCCAAAACCTCGAGGACCCCGCCCAGCTCGCCGACTACATCGCCTTCCACATGGACTTCAAGCTGGAGGACAAGGAGCGGATCCTCGAGCTCCCCACCGTCGCCGAGCGGCTCAAACGGGTGCTCGCCCTCCTGAACACCGAGCTCGAGCTCATCGAGACCCAGCGCCGGATCCAACAGCAGGTCAAGGAGGAGATCGATAGGAACCAGCGGGAGTACTTCCTCCGCGAGCAGATGAAGGCGATCCAGCGCGAGCTCCACGGCGAGGAGGGCGAGGGCGAGGTCGAGGAGCTCCGCAAGAAGCTGGAGGCCCTCGACCTGCCCGAGGTGGTCCGCAAGGAGGCCGAGCGCGAACTCAATCGCCTCTCCCGCATGCACCCGGACTCCGCCGAGGCGGCGGTGATCCGGACCTACCTCGACTGGATCGTCAACCTGCCCTGGAACCGGCGCACCGAGGACAACCTCGACATCGAACGGGCTAAAAGGATCCTCGACGAGGACCACTACGGCCTGGAGAAGGTCAAGGACCGGGTGCTCGAGTACCTGGCGGTAAGGAAGCTCAAGGCCGAGCGGGCCAAACGCGGCGAGATCCCCGAGGAGGAGGTCAACAAGGGCCCGATCCTGCTCTTCGTCGGCCCCCCCGGGGTGGGCAAGACCTCGATCGCGAAATCCATCGCCCGGGCGCTCGGCCGCAAGTACGTCCGCGTCAGCCTCGGCGGCGCCCGCGACGAGTCCGACATCCGCGGCCACCGGCGCACCTACATCGGGGCCATGCCCGGCCGCATCATCCAGGGCCTCCGCCAAGCCGGCAGCAAGAACCCGGTCTTCCTCCTCGACGAGGTCGACAAGATGGGCCAGAGCTTCCAGGGCGACCCGGCGGCGGCGCTGCTTGAGGTCCTCGACCCGGCCCAGAACAAGGAGTTCGTGGACCACTACCTGGGGGTGCCCTTCGACCTCTCCGAGGTGATGTTCATCGCCACCGCCAACTTCCCCCAGCTGATCCCGGCCCCCCTGATGGACCGGATGGAGCTGATCGAGTTCACCTCCTACCTCGAGGACGAGAAGCTCCAGATCGCCAAGCGCTTCCTGCTGCCCCGCCAGCTCAAGGAGAACGGCCTCACCGAGCGCCAGGTCCACGTCACCGACGCCGCCCTCCGCCGGCTGATCACCCACTACACCCGGGAGGCGGGGGTCCGCAACCTCGAGCGGGCGATCGGCAGCCTGCTTCGGAAGGCGGCCCGGCGGATCCTCGAGGAGGGCAAGAAGCGGGTGCGCATCACCGAGAAGGACCTCGAGAAATACCTCGGGCCGCCCCGCTACCTCCCCGAGACCGAGGCCCGGGAGCCCCAGGTGGGGGTGGCCACCGGGATGTACTACACCCCGGTGGGCGGCGACATCATGTTCGTCGAGGTCAGCGTGATGCCGGGCAAGGGCCAGCTCATACTCACCGGCCAGCTCGGCGACGTGATGAAGGAGTCGGCCCGGGCCGCGCTCAGCTACGCCAAGAAGAACGCCCTCCGCTTCGGCATCCCGCTGGAGCGCTTCGAGAAGTCCGACATCCACATCCACGTCCCCGCCGGCGCCATCCCGAAGGAGGGGCCCTCCGCCGGGGTGGCGATCACCAGCGCGCTGGTCAGCGCCCTCACCGAGATCCCGGTGCGCCACGACGTGGCCATGACCGGCGAGATCACCCTCACCGGGCGGGTGCTGCCGATCGGCGGGGTGCGGGAGAAGGTGCTCGGCGCCCGTCGGGCGGGGATCCGCGAGGTCATCCTCCCCAAGCAGAACGCTCCCGACCTCAAGGACATCCCCCGCCACCTCCAGCGCGACATGACCTTCCACTTCGTGGAAAACCTCGACCAGGTCCTCGACCTGGCGATCGTCGGCGGGCTCGCCGCCCTCGAGGCCAAGGCCAAAAAGCCCCGCGCCCGTCGGAAGACCCAGCCGGTGGCCCGGGCCTAGGGGCGGCCCCGGTCGGGGGGGGTCCGCGCCGGGCGCGGGCCCCCTTCCTTTTGGTGGGGTAAAATCGGGCCCGTGAAGGCCTTGAAGCCCCACCTCGCCGAGCTCCCCGTCTACCCCTACGAGCACCACCGGGCTCCCATCAAGCTCGACCAGAACGAGAGCCCCTACGACCTCCCCGCCGAGCTCAAGGCGGAGCTCGCCGAGCGCCTGCGGGGGCTGGCCCTCAACCGCTACCCCGAGATGAACGCCGAGTCCCTGGTGCGGCAGATCGCCGCCTTCGAGGGCTGGCCCGAGGAGGGGGTGGTGGTCGCCGCCGGCTCCAACGTCCTGCTCACCGCCCTGGCCCTGGCCGCCCGCCGGGTGCTCGACCTGGTCCCCTCGTTCTCGCTCTACAAGTGGTCGGCCCGGATCACCGGCACCCCCTGGGAGGGGGTCCCGCTGGGTCCGGAGTTCGAGCTGCCGACCACCGCCCTCAGGGTCCACCTCGAGGACGCCGAGGAGCCCGGGGTCTTCTTCTTCCCCAACCCCCACGCCCCCACCGGGCGGTTTTGGACCCCGGAGGCGGTGCGCCCGCTCGCCGAGGTGGCCGAAAAGAGCGGGTGGATCTTCGTGGTGGACGAGGCCTACTACCAGTTCGCCCCGGCCGACTTCAAGCGCCAGGCCCAGGAGCTCCCCGGGGTGGTGATCTCCCGTACCTTCTCCAAGGCCTGGGGGCTCGCCGGCATCCGGCTCGGCTACTTCCTCACCAGCCCCGAGCTCGCCACCCAGGTGAAAAAGCTCCTCCCCCCCTTCCGGATCCCCACCCCCACCGCCGTCGCCGCCGAGCTGGCGATGGCCCACCCCGGCTACCTCGCCGAGGTGGTGGAGAAGATCCGCCGGGAGCGGGAGCGGGTCTACCTGGAGCTCAAGGCCCACCCGGTCTGGAAGGTCTACAAGAGCCACACCAACTTCCTTCTCGTCCGCACCCCCGACGCCGAAGCCGCCTTCCAGGGGTTGCTCCGGAAGGGGGTCTTGGTGCGGCGGATGGACGGCCAGCCGGGGCTCGAGGGGTGCCTCCGGGTCACCATCGGCACCCCGGTGGAGAACGACGCCTTCCTGAAGGCGGCCTTCGAACTCGGGGAGGAGAGCGGTGCGGAACGCCAAGGTTGAGCGCGTCACCGAGGAGACCGAGGTCCGGGTCCGGATCGACCTGGACGGCCCGCCCCGGGCCCAGGTGGGCACCGGGCTGGGGTTTTTGGACCACCTGCTCGCCGCCCTCGCCCGCCACGGGCGGTTCGACCTCGAGGTCGCCGCCCGGGGGGACCTCGAGGTCGACGTCCACCACCTGGTCGAGGACGTCGGCATCACCCTGGGGATGGCCCTCGACCAGGCGCTCGGCTCCCGGGCGGGGATCGAGCGCTTCGGGGAGGCCACCGTGCCGATGGACGAGACCCTGGTCCAGGCGGTGCTCGACCTCTCGGGGCGCCCCTACCTCGGTTTCGCCCCCGAGACCCTGGCGATCGAGGGGGCGCCGGGGGGCCTCAACGCCTACCACTACCGCGAGTTCCTCCGCGGCCTGGCCACCCACGGCCGGCTCACCCTCCACCTCCGCTTGCTCGCCGGCCGGGAGGCCCACCACGTACTGGAGGCGGCCACCAAGGCGCTGGCCCGGGCGCTCTACGCCGCCACCCGGATCACCCGCGAGGACCTGCCGAGCACGAAGGAAGTACTATGAAGAGCCGGTGGCTCGTAGCCCGTGGCTTGTGGAAAAAGACATCCACTTCAAACCCCACGCTACCGGCCACAAGCTAAAAGCCTTTTGCTTATGAAAACCCTCGTCATCGATTACGGCTCGGGCAACCTGCGGAGCGTGGCCAAGGCGCTCGAGGCCAGCGGCTTCGAGGTGCGGGTCTCGGCCCGCCCCGAGGCCGCGCGCGAAGCCGACCTCCTGGTTCTCCCGGGCCAGGGCCACTTCCGCCAGGTGATGGAGGCCTTCCGGGCCTCCGGCTTCGAGGCGGCGGTGAGGGCCCACGTCGCCGCCGGACGGCCCTTCCTGGGGGTCTGCGTGGGACTCCAGCTCCTCTTCGAGGGCTCGGAGGAGGCCCCCGGGACCCCCGGGCTCGGGCTCGTGCCCGGGCAGGTGCGGCGCTTTTCCGCCCCCAAGGTGCCCCAGATGGGCTGGAACCGGGTCTTCCTCCGCCCCGGCTCGCCGTTCGCGCCGCTCTCCGGCCGGCACTTCTACTTCGTCCACTCCTACTACGCCCCCCTGGTCCCCGAGACCGAGGGCTGGGCGGAGTACGCCGGCACCCGCTACACCGCCCTCCTGCTGCGGGCGAACGTGGTCGCCCCCCAGTTCCACCCGGAGAAGTCGAGCCGGGCCGGGCTCGCCTTCCTGGCCCGGCTTAGGGAGTACTTCCAAGGGCTCTAGGCGGCCAGGTCCTCGGGGCGAACCAGCCGCCCCTGGGCCCCCACCGCGGTGGCCGCCAGCGCCCCCGCCACGTTGCCGAGCCGGGCCGCCTCCACCAGCGGCCGGCCCTCCATCACGGCGTGAACGAAGGCGGCGGTGAAGGCGTCGCCGGCCCCGGTGGTGTCGACGATCTCGTCGACCTCGTAGGGCTCGACCAGGGCCTCCTCCTCGGGGGTGGCGACGATCGCCCCCAGCGGCCCCACCTTGACCACTGCCCGCTCGATCCCGGCCTGCCGCAACCGGGCCAGCCCCTCGCTGATCGAGCCCGCGCCGGTAAGGCCCAAAAGCTCCCGCTCGTTCATCAAGAGGTAGTCGGGCACCCCAATGCGGTGGAGCA
>JALSRQ010000072.1 GCA_026984675.1 Thermaceae bacterium | reverse complement strand
GCCGGCGGATCCGGGCCTTGTAGGGCTCGGAGAGGAACTTCCACTCGTGGAAGAAGACGGTGGCGTAGGGAAGCTCCTCGACCACGACCCTCAGGTGCCCGCGCACGAAGGCGCAGATCCGCTCGCGGGCGCCCCCCTGGGGAAGGCCCCGCACCACCCCGGCGAACCGCTCGGCCGCCCGCTCGACGATCCGGAAGAGGACCTCCTCCTTGGAGTCGATGTGGGCGTAGAGGCTGCCGCCCTGAAGGTCGAGCGCGCGGGCGATCTCGCGCACGCTGGTGGCGTGGTAGCCGCGCTGGGAGAAAAGCCGGCCGGCGGCGTCCAGAATCTCCTCCTTGCGTCCCATTGCCGGCCATACTAACAAACGCCCGTTAGGTAGGACAAAGCTCCCGACCACAATCCTCACCGTCCCCGAAAGCCGGGCGGCCGCTTCTCCAGAAAGGCCCGGAGCCCCTCGGCGTGGTCCTCGGTGGCGCCGGCGGCGGCCTGGCTCTCGGCCTCGTAGGCCAGGGCGTCGGCGAGGTCGGCCTCGAGGTTGCGCCACAGCGCCCGCTTGGTGAGGGCGTAGGCCCGGGTGGGGCCCCGGCCGAGCTCCTTGGCGAAGGCCAGGGCGGAGGCGAAAAAGCCTTCCTGGGGGAAGACCGCGCTCACCAGCCCCGCCGTCAGGGCCTCCTCGGGGCCGATCCGGGGCGAGCGGTAGCACCAGTCGAGGGCCCGGGCCAGGCCCACCAGCCGGGGCAAAAAGTAGCTCATCCCGGCGTCGGGGACGAGCCCCACCCGGACGAAGGCGGGGCTGAAGAAGGCCCCCTCGGCCATGACCCGGAGGTCGCAGGCCAGGGCGAGGCTCATCCCGGCCCCGGCGGCGACCCCGTTCACCGCCGCCACCGTGGGCTTTTCCAGGGCGAAGAGGGCCTCGATCACCGGGATGTAGTCGTCGAGCACCCGGAGGTAGTCGCGGTCGGCCGGGACCGCCTCGAGGTCCTGCCCGGCCGAGAACGCCCGGCCCTCGCCGGTGAGCAGCACCGCCCGCACCCCTTCCTCCCGGGCCGCCTCGCGGAGCGCCTTCCTGAGCCCGCGGAGGAGCCCGGGCTCGAGGGCGTTGAGCCGGTCGGGGCGGGCCAGGGTGAGCACCCGCACCCCCTCCTCGGTGGTCACCTTGAGCATCCCCTCACCTCCCCGAAAAACGCGGCGGCCGCCGCTCCAAAAAGGCCCGGATCCCCTCGCGGGCATCGGCGGTGGCGAAGAGGGCGGAAAAGCTCGCGAAGTCGTGGGCCAGGCCCGCCGGGAGGGGGGCCTCGAGCGCCAGCCGGGCCGCCGCCTTGATCCGCCTGAGGGCGAGGGGCGCCTTGCCGGCCAGCCGGCGGGCGAGCCGGAGGGCGGCGGGAAGCGCCCGGCCGCGGGGCACCACCCGGTGGACGAGCCCCAGCCGGCGGGCGGCCTCGGCGTCGAGGCGGCGCTCGTCCCAAAGCAGCGCGAGCGCCCGGTGATAGCCGAGCAGGCGCACCAGCCGCTGCACCCCCCCGGCCCCCGGCATCAGGCCGAGGTTGACCTCGGGCTGGCCGAAGCGCGCCCCCGCCCCGGCGACGATCAGGTCGGCGGAGAGGGCGAGCTCGAGGCCCCCTCCCAGGCAGTGGCCCTCGACCGCCGCCAAGAGCGGCTTCCCGAACGCCCAGATCCGCCGCCAGGCGGCCGGGCGGGGCCCGGCCAGGTAGGCGCCGGGCTCGGTCGCGGCGAAGGCCTCGAGGTCGGCCCCGGCGGCGAAGACCCCGCCGGCCCCGGCGATCACCGCCGCCCCCACCGCGCCGTCGGCGTCGAGGGCGTCGAGGGCGTTCGCGACCTCGGTCAAGAGCTCGTCGGAGAGCGCGTTGAGCCGCTCGGGACGGTCGAGGACCACCAGCCCGACCCCCTCGGCCGGCCGCTCAAGCCGGAGCGTCCCGCCCACGCCGCACCTCCTCGAACCGGGCCCGCAGCCGGTCGAAGATCGCCTCGATCTTCTCCCGGGGCAGGACCACCTGCACCGTCGCCCCCTCGCCGATCCGGTCGCCGAGCTCGTTCTCCGCCTGGCAGCTGGCGTAGACCCGGTTCCCCTCGGTCCGCTGGTGGCGGGCCACCACCCGCACCCGCATCCCGGGGAGCGCCGAGGCCAGGTGGCGCACCCGGACCTCGAAGCCGATGCCGTCCTCCCCCGGTTCCAAAAACGGCAGGATGATCTTCCTCGAGGCCAGCTCCATGTGCTTGGCCATCCAGTAGGTGGCGTAGACCGGGTGCACCTTCCCGAGCTCCTCGAAGTCGACCGTCATCTCGGGGGTGACGGTGGTCTCGAAGACCGCCCGGTAATCCTGGGGGATCGGCCTCATGCCGTGAGGTTCCTCTCGTCCACCACCCGGCGGAGCTTGCCGCCGGCGCTCCTCGGCGCCTCCCCGGGGGCCAGCAGCTCGACCCGCATGGTGACCCCGATGGTGTCCTTGATCTTGCTCCGGACCCGGTCGCGGATCCGGCAAAGCTCGTGGTCGGCCTCGACCACCTCGTCGGAGAGCACCTCGTGGGCGATCCGCCGGAAGACCGGCTCGGAGACCTCGACCCGGAGCACCGCCTCGTCCAAGGTTCCCTCCCGCCGCACCACCAGCTGGTAGTGGGGGGCGACCTCGGGGATGGCCTCGAGGACCGCCTCGACCTGGGTGGGGTAGACGTTGACCCCGCGGATGATCAGCATGTCGTCGGTCCGCCCCAGGACCGGCCCCATCCGGGCGTGGGTCCGGCCGCAAACGCAGGGCTCCCGCACCAGGTAGGTGATGTCCCCGGTCCAGTAGCGGAGCAGGGGGAGCGCCTCCTTGGTCAGGGTGGTGAGGACCAGCACCCCCTTCTCGCCCTCGGGCAGGGGCTCGCCGGTCTCGGGGTCGACGACCTCGGGGAGGAAGTGGTCCTCCCAGATGTGGCTGCCGGCCTGGCCCTCGACGCACTCCTGGCTGACCCCGGGGCCGATGACCTCGGAGAGGCCGTAGATGTTCACCGCCTTGACCCCGAGGCCCTCCTCGATGTCCCGCCGGATCGCCTCGGTCCAGGGCTCGGCCCCGGGGATCGCGATCTTCAGCGAGATCGCCTCGGGGGCCACCCCCCGCTTTTTGAACTCCTCGGCCAGGGTCTGGAGGTAGCTGGGGGTGGCGGTGATCACGTCGGGCCGAAAGTCCTGGATCAGGGTGATCTGCCGCTCGGTCATCCCCCCCGAGACCGGCACCACCGTGAGGCCGAGGAGCTCGCCGCCGTAGTGCACCCCCAGCCCGCCGGTGAAGAGGCCGTAGCCGTAGGCGTTGTGGAGCATCATCCCGGGGCGGGCCCCGGCGGCGGCCAGGCTGCGGGCGTTGACCTCGGCGAAGACGCCGATGTCCTTGCGGGTGTAGCCGACCACGGTGGGCTTGCCGGTGGTCCCCGAAGAGGCGTGGACCCGGATCACCCGCTCCCGGGGCACGGCGAAGAGGCCGAAGGGGTAGTGGTCCCTGAGGTCCTGCTTGCGGGTGAAGGGGAGCCTTGGCAGGTCGCCGAGGCCGGCGAAGCGGCCGGGGTCGACCCCGGCCTCGGCGAGCCGCTCCCGGTAGAAGGGCACCCGCTGGTGGACGTAGGCCACCAGCCGCTTCAGGCGCTCGTCCTGCAAGCGGCGGAGGCGATCTTGGGGCATGGTCTCGATCTCCGGTTGGTACATGCGTTCTCCCTCCCTCTAGTCCACGCGCTCGACCACCATGGCGATGCCCTGGCCGACCCCGATGCACATGGTGGCCAGGCCCAGGGCCGCCCCCCGCCGCCGCATCTCGTGGAGCAGGGTGGTGAGGATGCGGGCGCCGGAGCAGCCCAGGGGGTGGCCGAGCGCGATGGCCCCGCCGTTGGGGTTGAGCCGGGGGTCCTCGGGGTCGAGGCCCCACTCCGCCAGGACCGCCAGCGACTGGGCGGCGAAGGCCTCGTTGAGCTCGATCAGGTCGAGGTCGTCCAGGGTGAGCCCGGCCCGCGCCAGCGCCTTCCTCGAGGCCGGGACCGGGCCGATGCCCATGATCCGGGGGGGCACCCCGGCCACCGCCACGCTCCGGACCCGGGCCAGGGGCGCCAGGCCGTGGGCCCGGGCGTAGGCGTCGGAGACGAGGAGCAACGCGGCCGCCCCGTCGTTCAACGAGGAGCTGTTGCCGGCGGTCACCGTGCCGCCCTCCCGGAAGGCGGGGCGGAGCCGGGCGAGCTTTTCCAGGCTGGTGTCGCGGCGGGGCCCCTCGTCGACCTCGACCCGGTCGGTCTCCTTGTGCCTTCGCACCTCGACCGGGACGATCTCGTCCCTAAAGCGACCGGCGTCGATGGCGGCCACCGCCTTCCGGTGGGAGGCGAGGGCGAAGCGGTCCTGGTCCTGGCGGGGGATTCGGTACTGCTCGGCGAGGTTCTCGGCGGTCTCCCCCATCGACTCGGTCCCGTAGCGCTCGGCCATCCTCGGGTTCACAAACCGCCATCCCAGGGCGGTGTCGTACATCACCGGGTTGCCCCGGGGGTACCCGGTCTCCGGCTTGGGGACCGCCCAGGGGGCCCGGCTCATCGACTCCACCCCGCCCCCGACGTAGACCTCGGCCTCCCCCAGCGCGATCGCCCGGGCCGCCTGGGCCACCGCCTCCAGGCCCGAGCCGCAGAGGCGGTTCACGGTGACCCCCGCCACCTCAACCGGGAACCCCGCCAAAAGCAGGCTCATGCGGGCGACGTTGCGGTTGTCCTCGCCGGCCTGGTTGGCGCATCCCAGGATCACGTCCTCGACCTCGGCGGGGGGCACCCCGCTCCGCTCCATCAGGGCCTTGAGCGCGACGGCGGCGAGGTCGTCGGGCCGCACCGGGGCGAGCGCGCCCCCGTAGCGGCCCACCGGGGTGCGGACGGCTTCCACGATCCAGGCTTCCCTCATGACGCCTCCAGATGAAAGACGGTTCCCACGAACTGGCCCACCGGGCGGTCCCCCACCGCCAGCCGCACGCGGTAGCTGGCGGTGCGCCGGCCCCGGTGGACGACCTCGGCCCGGGCCTCGACCCGCTCCCCCGGGCGCACCGGCCGGAAGTAGTCGATCCGGGTGGAGAGGGCCACCGCCTTGGCGGTTTGGTTGGAAAGCAGGGCGAAGGCGGCGTCGGCCAGGGCGTAGAGCAACCCCCCGTGGGCGGTGCCGTGGAGGTTGAGGTGATCGGCCCCCACCACCACCGCCAGCCGGGCCTCCTCGGGGGAGAGGGCCTCGACCTCGATGCCCAGCGCGCGCATGAAGGGATCCCTCACGGCCGTTCCTCCGGGTGCAGGCCGAGGTAGTGCTCGACCACCTGGGGGTCGCGGGCGAGCTCGGCGGCGTCGCCGCTCAGGACCACCCGGCCGGCCTCGAGGAGGTACCCCCGGTCGGCCAGCGAGAGGGCGGCCTTGGCGTTTTGCTCCACCAGGAGGAGGGTGGTGCCCGCCGCCTTGAGCCGCCGCAGGATGCCGAAGATCTCCTGAACCACCAGGGGGGCGAGGCCCAGCGAGGGCTCGTCCAAAAGGAGCAGCTTGGGGCGGCTCATCAACGCCCGGCCGATCGCCAGCATCTGCTGCTCGCCGCCGGAGAGGGTGGCGGCCGGCTGCCGCCTGCGCTCGGCCAGGCGGGGGAAGAGCCGGTAGACCCGCTCAAGGTCCTCGCCAAGGCCCCGCTCCCCACGCTTGTAGCGGGAAAAGGCCCCCAGGAGGAGGTTGTCCTCCACCGGCATCTCCCCGAACAGAAGGCGCCGCTCGTGAACCAGGACGATCCCCCGGGCCACCCGCTCCTCGGGCTCCAGGCCGTCGAGGGGGCGGCCGAGGTAGCAAAGCTCGCCGCTCGCCCGGGCCAGCCCGGTGAGGGCGAGGAGGGTGCTGGTCTTGCCGGCGCCGTTGGGCCCGATCAGGGTGACCACCTCGCCGGGGTGGACCTCGAGGTCCACCCCCTCGACCGCCACCGCCGACCCGTAGCGCACGGCGAGCCCCCGCACCCGGAGCATCAGGCCACCCCCCCGAGGTAAGCCTCGACCACCGCCGGGTTCCGCTGGACCTCGGCGGGGCTGCCTTCGGCCAGCTTCTCGCCGTAGTGCATCACCACCACCCGGTCGACCAGGTGCATCACCAGCTCCATGTCGTGGTCGACCAGGAGGACCGTGATCCCCCGCTCGCGGAGGCCCTGGATCAGCTCGGCCAGGGCCCGCTTCTCCCCCGCCCGAAGCCCGGCGGCGGGCTCGTCGAGCAGGAGCAGGAGGGGGTCGGCGGCCAGCGCCCGGGCCAGCTCGAGCTGGCGCTGCTGGCCGAGCGCCAGCCGGCCGGCCTTCTCGAAGGCGAGCTCGGCGAGCCCCACCGCCTCCAACGCCCGGTAGGCCTCGGCGGCCGCCCGGCGCTCCTCGGCCCGGTCGAGCCAAAAGAGCGAGGCGAGGAGGGGGGCGCGGGTGCGGGGGAAGGTGCCGAGCATGGCGTTTTCCAAAACGGTCATCTCGGGAAAGAGGTGGGGGTGCTGGAAGGTCCGCACCAGGCCGAGCCGCACCGTCTCGAAGGGGTAGCGGCCGGCGATCTCCCGGCCGGCGAAGCGCACCGAGCCGGCGTCGGGCCGGAGCACCCCGGCGAGCAGGTTGAAGGTGGTCGACTTGCCGGCCCCGTTGGGGCCGATCAGCCCCAGGATCTCCCCCCGGCGCACCTCGAAGGAGAGCCGGTTCACCGCCAACAGCCCTCCGAACGACTTGGTGAGGCCCCGCACCTCCAGGAGCGGGTCGGCCAGGGACGCCGCCCTTGGGGAAAGCCCCGGCCCCTCGGGCCGCGGCGGGCGGGCCCGGGGCAGGCGGGCCTCGATCCAGGGCCAGAGCCCCTTGGGGGCGAGCAGCAGGATCCCCACCAGGATCAGGCCGTAGGCGATGATCTCGTAGTTGCCGGTCTTGCCGAAGACGAGGGGGAGCAGGTCCTTGAGCCACTGCTCCAGGCCGGTGAGCAACGCGGCCCCCAGAAACACCCCGGGGAGCGACTGCACCCCCCCGACCACCGCCATGATCAGGTAGAAGATCGAGGCCTCGAGGGAGAAGGGGCTGGGGTTGACGAAGCGGATGAAGTGGACGTAGAGCCAGCCGGCGGCCCCGGCCCCCAGCGCGGCCAGCACGAAGGTCCAGAGCTTGAGGTCGGGGGGCCGGGCCCCGAAGGAGGCGGCGGCCACCGCGTCGCCCCGAAGGGCCCGGATCATCCGGCCGTGGCGGCTGTGCACCAGCCGGTGGAGGAGCCCGGCGTAGAGGAGGGCCAGGCCCCAGGCCAGGTAGAAGTAGCTGCGGGGGTCGGTGAGGGCCCGCCCCAGGACCCGCACCGGGGGCAGGTCGGCGAGGCCGGTCCGGCCGCCGGTCAACCCGACCCAGCTCCCCATCACGATGAAGAGGGCGACCTGCCAGGCGATGGTGGCGAGGGGGAGGTAGTGGCCCTTGAGCCGCACGGTCAAAAGCCCCAGCACCAGGGCAAAAAGGCCGGTGACCGCGAGGCCGGCGAGAAGGCCGAGCCAGGGGTCGACGCCGTAGCGGAGGGCGAGCAGGGCGCTGGTGTAACCGGCCACCCCCATGAACGCCGCCTGCCCAAAGCTGGTGAGGCCGGCCAGGCCGGTGAGGAGGTAGAGCCCGGCGGCGACCAGGGCGGCGATGGCGGTGAAGACGAGGAGGGTCTGGTAGAAGGGCGGCACCAGCCAGGGGAGCGCCGCCAGGAGGACGAGGCCCAAAAGCCCTGCCCGTCTCATTCCTCCTCCTCCAGCGTCAGCGCCGAGAGGCTCCGCCAGGCCAGGACCGGCAGCAGCAGGGTGAAGACGATCGCCTCCTTGTAGGCGCTGGCGTAGAAGGAGCTGAAGGCCTCGAGCAGCCCCACCAGCCCGCCGCCCACGACCGCCAGCGGGTAGCTCACCAGCCCCCCCAGGATGGCGGCCACGAAGCCCTTTAGGCCGAGCAGGAACCCCATGTCGTAGCTGGCGTTGGTGAGGGGGGCGGCGAGCAGCCCGGCCGCCGCCCCCACTGCGGTGGCCAGGAGGAAGGCCACCCGGCCCGCCTCCCGCACGCTGATCCCCGAGATCCGGGCCCCCAACCGGTTGACCGCCGCTGCCCGCAGGGCCTTGCCGTAGAGGGTGGTGAAGAAGAGGAAGAGGCCGGCCATGGCCAGGAGGGCGGCGGCCACCAGCAGGACCCCCTGCCCGGGGACCGGGAGCCCGAGGACCCCGAGCTCCCCCGGCCAAAGGGCCGGGAGGCGGAACTGGTCGGGTCCGAAGAAGGCCAGCCCCAGGCCCTTGTAGACGAAGTGCAGGCCCACCGCCAGGATCAGGTAGAGGAGCACCGAACCCTGGGGCAGGGGCTCGAAGAAGAGGCGGAAGCTGGCGGGTCCCAGGGGGAGCACGACCAAAAAGGCGATCGGCCCGGCCAGGGAGGGCCAGCGCACCCCGGCCATCCCGAGGAGCCCCACCCCCACCGCCCACCCGGCGAGGAGCCAGGGGGCCCGACCCCGGCGCCGATCGAGGACCGCCCACACCAGGAGCAAGAGCGCCGAGAGCCCCACGGTGGCGGGGAGGCGGCCCTCGAGGAACCCCGCCTGGGTCAGGGGGGCGTACATCACCCACTCCCCCATGGGGATCAGGATCACCCGGGTCACCGCGAAGACCAGCACCAGGCTGAGCGCCACCAGGGCGTAGAGGGCCCCGCTGATCAGCCCGTCGGAGAGGAGAAAACCGAAGATGGTGGGATCCATGGCCGCCGCCCCGCCCGAGGGGTTACCGGAAGGTCCGCTCCAGCACCCAGTTGCCGTTCTTGACCCGGACCATGACCGCGGCCTCGTTGAACTTCAGGCCGAGGTGGTCGGTGGGGCCCATGGTGAACACCCCGTGCACCCCCACCACCCCGCGGGTGGCCTCGATCTCGTCGCGGAGCGCCTTTCGGAAGGCGGCCAGGTCGTCCGGGCGGGCCTTTTTAAGGGCCCGCTCGATCGCCCCCTTGGCGATCTGCCAGGCGTCGTAGGCGTGGCCCCCGAAGGTCGAGTAGCTGCCCACCCCGTACTTGGCCTCGTAGGCGGCGATGTAGGTGAGGGCCGGACGCTTGGAGGGGAAGGTGTTCGGCAGCTGGGCGGCGACCAGGATGGGGCCCGCGGGCAGGAGGGTGTTCTCCACGAACCGGCCGCCGACCTTGAGGAAGGCGGGGTTGGCCACCCCGTGGGTCTGGTAGATCTGCCCCCGGTAGCCCTTTTCCACCAGGGTCCGCTGGGGCAGGACCGCCGGGGTTCCGGCGGCGCCGATCAGCACCGCGTCGGGCCGCTTGCTGAGGATCTTGAGCACCTGGCCGGTCACCGAGGTGTCCTTGGGGGAGTAGCGCTCGCTGGCCACCAGCTGGAGCCCGGCGGCCTTGGCGGCCTTGGCGAACTCCTTGGCCCAGCCCTCGCCGTAGGCGGTGTTGAAGCCGAGGTAGGCGACGGTCTTGATCCCCCGGGCCACCATGTCCTCGACCACCGCCTTGGACATCAGCTCGTCGGTCTGGGGGGTCTTGAAGACCCAGTAGCGCTTGGCGTCGACCGGGTAGATGATCGCCTTGGCGGCGGCCAGCGAGATGAACGGCACCTTGGCCTCGGCCACCGCGTCGATCATCGCCAGCGAGTTGGGGCTGGTCGTCCCCCCGATGATGAGGTGCACCCGGTTCTCCTGGATCAGCTTCTTGGTGTTCTTCACCGCCGCGGTGGGGTCGGTGCCGTCGTCGAGCACGAAGAACCGCACCTTGACCCCCTTGGGGAGCCCGAAGGTCCCCTGCTCGATCAAGAGCAGGGTGTTCTTCTCGGGAATCCCCAGCGAGGCCGCCGGCCCGGTGGCCGAGAGGGTGACCCCGATGCGCACCTCGGCCTGGGCCAGGGCGGCCCCCAACAACAACACCGCCAGTCCTATCCACCGCTTCCTCATACTCCCTCACCTCCAAACGCACCCACCGCCGCCCGGCGAACGAGCAGCGGATCGGGCCGGTAACGGTCCTCGCCGAGCTCGGAAAAAAGCCCCTTAAGCCCGGCGAGCAGGTAGGGAAGGCCCAGGCCCTCGGCCCAGGCCAGCGGCCCCCGCGGGTAGCGGGTGCCGAGCTCCATCGCCCGGTCCAGGGTGGCGGCGTCGGCCACCCCCTCCCGGAGCGCGCTATAGGCCTCGTTGATCAGCATCGCCAGGATCCGAAACCCCACCCCCCCCGGCTGGTCCGGGAGGACGACCGGGGAAAGCCCAAGGGCGGCGAAGAAGCCCGGGGCCTCGGGGGGGACCGATCGCTCCTCGGGGGCGGCGAGCTCGACCGGGCTCCCGTCCTCGAGGGGCGGGACCAGCGAGAACCCCACCACCTCGCCGGCCTGGGGGTAGCGGGGCCGGGCGGTCGAGGCCGAGTGGCCCCAGATCAGGGTGTAGACCGGCCGGCCGGGCGGGGCCTCCGGGGGGTAGCCCTTCCGGTCAAGGGCCACCCGGGCGTCGACGATCGCCTCGGCCTCCTCCGCCGGCACCGGGGCGAGCCGCGCAGCGAGCGCCCGGGCCACCGGCCCCTCCCCCACCAGGTGGGCCCTCCGGGCAAGGGGGACGGGCGCCGCCTGGGACGGCGGGGCGGGGCGGGGGTAGGGGTAGAAGCCCCGCCCGGTCTTCTGGCCCAGCCAGCCCGCCGTCACCCGCTCGACCTGGAGCCGGTGGGGGCGGTAGCGGTCGGCGAAGAAGCTCTGTTCCCACACGCTCCGGGTGGCGGCGAGGTTGACGTCGAGCCCGATCAGGTCCATGAGCTCGAAGGGCCCCATGGGGAAGCCCAGGCCCCGGAGCACCCGGTCGACGGTCTCGAAGGGAACGCCGTCGCCGGCCAGGACCAGGGCCTCGCCGTAGAACGGCCGGGCCACCCGGTTGACCAGGAAGCCGGGGGTGTCCCGGACCACCACCGGCTCCTTGCCCAGCGAGCGGGCGAAGGCGAGGGCGGCGTCCACCGTCGCCTCCGAGGTGAAGAGGCCCGGCACCACCTCCACCAGCGGCATCCGGGTCGGGGGGTTGAAGAAGTGGAGGCCCACCACCCGCTCCGGCCCCGGCACCGGCCGGGCGATGGCGGTGACCGGCAGGGTCGAGGTGTTGGTGGCGAGGAGCATCCCCCGGTTCCGCTCGGCGAGCGTCCGGAAGACCTCCTGCTTGAGCTCCAGCCGCTCCGGCACCGCCTCCACCGCCAGGGGGGCCTCGGCGAGCTCCTCCAGGCCGGGGCGCGGCTCGACGCGGGCGAGGACCGCCGCCACCGGCTCGGCGAGCCGGCCCCGCTCGGCGGCCCGGGAAAGCGAGCCCCGGATCCGGTCCAGCGCCGCCTGAATCGCCTCGGGAACGGGGTCGTAGAGGAGGACCCGGTAGCCGGCGGCGGCCGCCACCTGGGCGATGCCCCGGCCCATGGTGCCAGCGCCGACCACCGCCACCGCGCCCCGCTCGCTCATATCACGTGCTCCGGAAGCCCCGAAAGCTCCGGCTCCCGGGTGGCGACGAAGCCGCCCTCGAAGGCCGCCACCCGGCTGCCCTCGAGGAACCAGCTCTTCGGCGTCCGGTGGCCCCAGAGGGTCTGGCGGCGGGGGTCGTTGAGGCTCCAGCGGATCGGCTCGAGGTCGGGGTCGACGGTGAGGTAGTCGGAGGTGTAGAGCTCGATGCGGTGGCCGTCGGGGTCCTTGAGGTAGAGGAACATCGCGTTGGAGATCCCGTGCCGGCCCGGCCCCCGCTCGATCCGGTCGGTCCGCATCGCCCCCGCCAGGATGTCGGCGGCCCGGATGATGCTCATCGCGTCGGGGAGCCAGTAGGCGAAGTGGTGGAGCCGGGGGCCCGCGCCGTTGGTGAAGGCGAGGTCGTGGACGTTGCCCTTGCGGTGGACCCAGGCGGCCCAGAGCCGGCCCTCGTCGTCCTCGGTGTACTCGGTGAGGCGGAAGCCCAGCTCCTCGGTGTAGAAGGCCAGGGTGCCGGCCACGTCGGGGGTGAAGACGTTGTTGTGGTCGATCCGGAGGATCCCCGGCCCGCGGTAGCGGTGGTAGGCCTGCAGCAGCCGCTCGTGCTTTTGCTCGGCGTGATAAAAGAGCAGGGGAAAGCCGAAGGGGTCCTGCATCCGCACCGTCCGGGGCCGCTCGAAGCCCTCCTCCTCCCGGGCCGGGAGCCCGAGCCGCCGGGCCAGGTCGAGGACCCGGTCGAGGTCGGCGTCGGAGGCCACCTTGTACCCCACCCACAGGACCCCGGGCTCGGGGGCCTCCTTCAGGTAGAGGCTCCAGGCCCGCTCCTCGTAGCCCCGCAGGTAGAGCTCGCCGGGGCGCTCGGCCACCGCCACGAAGCCGAGCAGGTCCTGGTAGAAGGCCCGCGAGGCCGCCAGATCGGTGACCAGGAGCCCGATCTGCCCGATCCGCACCACTTCCGGTCGCATCTCACGCCTCCCATCCCAAAAACCGCCGGATCCGGTCCCGGTAGGGTTCCTGGTCGTAGACCTCGTAGAGGGTCTGGTACATGCGCACCGGGTCCCCGAAGAAGAAGCGCTCGTAGAGCTCCTGCCGGGCGCCGAATCCCGAGAGGGTCATGTCCCAGGCCAGGCGGAAGAGCTGGGTCTTGCGGCGGGCGTCGAGGTTCCGCCCCTGCATGTACTTGGCCATCGCCGCCGCCAGCGGGCCGTCGAGGTCCCGCTCCGAGGGGAGGAGGATCATCCCCCCGGCGCCGATCTGCTGGACGATCTCCCGGATCCGGGGGTAGAGCTTGGGGTAGAGGTTGCGGGCGCCGTCGATCGCCCGGCGGTTGGGGACGAAGACCCCGAAGTCGTTTTCGTGCCCGGTCGCCTCGGCGGCGATCCAGAAGCTGCGCATGGCCTCGAGGTAGACGATCACCTCGGCGATCTTCTCCCGCACGTGGCCGAAGCGATCGGCCCCGATCCCCTCGGCGATCAGCCCCACCAGACCGAGGAAGGCCTCGGTCTTGGCCACCTTGTGCACCACCACCTGGTGGGCCATGTGGTGGAGGGCCCCGGTGTCGGCGTAGGCGCGGTTGGTGAGCTCGACCGAACCCAGGATGAAGATCCGCTCCCAGGGCACCAGCACGTCGTCGAAGATCACCATCGCGTCCATCTCCTCGAACCGCGAGGAGACCGGGTGGTCGAAGGCGGAACGGCCGGCGAGCGGCTCCCGGCAGACGAAGTGGAGCCCGGGGGTGTGGGTGGGCAGGGCGAAGGCCAGGGCGTAGCGCTCGGCCCCCGGCTCGCTCCTTAGCACCGTCGAGGGAAAGACCAGGATCTCGTCGGCGACCGGCAGGGTGGCGAGCATCCGGGCCCCGCGGACGATCACCCCCTCCTTGGTCTCCCGCACCACCCCCACCGGGATGTAGGGGTCGGGCTGCTCGGCGGGGCTCTTGGCCCGGTTGACCTGGGGGTTGGTGAGGGCGTGGGTGGTGCAGAGGTCGTTCTCCCGGACGAACTCGTAGTAGCGCCGCACGTTCTCGGCGAACTGGGGGTCCCCCTGGGCGAAGAACGCCGCCGCCTGGGCGTAGGCGGTGAGGGCGGCGTTCAGGTAGTCGGGGGTCCGGCCCATCAGCCCCAGGGTCCGGTCGGCCCAGGCCTTGTAGGCGGCCGAGCGCTTTTCCAGGTCGTCCCGGGAACGGGATTCGCGGAAGCTCATCCCGACCGGGCGGCCCGAGCTGGGGGAGGGGTAGGTCAGCACGTCCCGCCACTCGGGGTCGTGCTGCAGGTCGTAGAGGGCCGCCATCGAACGCACCACCCCGGCGAACGCCGGGTGGGTGGTGGGGTCCTCGACCCGTTCCCCCTTGAGCCAGAGGTTGGGGGGGTTGGTCCTCAGGGCCTCGATGTACGCCTCGCCGGTCCGTGCCACTTACGCCTCCTTCTCCTTCCCGAACCTGGGAATCGGGTGGGCCCCCAGGGGCACCATCACGGTCTTTTCCTCGGTGTAGAAGTGGAAGCTGTGCCGGCCGCCCTCGCGGCCGATCCCCGAGGCCTTCATCCCCCCGAAGGGGGTGGGGAGGTGGCGGACGTTGTGGCTGTTGATCCAGACCATCCCGGCCTCGAGGCCGCGGGCCAGCCGGTGGGCCCGCTCCACGTCCTTGGTCCAGACGTAGGCGGCCAGCCCGTAGCGGACGCCGTTGGCGATCGCCAGGGCCTCGGCCTCGTCGTCGAACGGCACCGCCACCAGCACCGGACCGAAGACCTCCTCCTGCTCGATCCGGGTGCCGGGGGCGGCCTCGAGGACGGTGGGGGCGTAGTAGTTCCCCTCCCGATCCAGGCGGTGCCCGCCGGCCAGCACCCGGGCCCCCTGGCTCTGGGCCTCCTCGACGAAGGCCTCGACCCGGGCCAGGTGCTCGGGGTGGATGAGCGGCCCCACCTCGGAGGCGGGGTCGAGCGGGGGGCCCACCCGGATCCGCCGGGCCCGCTCGGCGACCCGCTCGACGAACGCGGGATAGATCGAGCGCTCGACCAGCAGGCGGGAGTTCGCGGTGCAGCGCTCGCCGTTCAGGCTGAAGATCTGGAAGACCACCCCGTCCTCCGCCCGCTCGAGGTCGGCATCGGCGAAGACCAGGGCGGGGCTCTTGCC
>JALSRQ010000071.1 GCA_026984675.1 Thermaceae bacterium | reverse complement strand
TTGGATATCGAGAGCCCGGCCACCACCGCGACCACCACCACCAAAAGCGCCAGGGCGGCCAGCAAGGTGACCACCAGCGCGATGCCTCGTTCCCTATGCATACCGACTCCCCCTTGGTTCTTCGACCCAGCCTAACAAAGGGAGAATACCCCAGGACACCCCCAAACGGGGGGGTATTTGACCACCGGGGCGGGGGAAAAGGGTGTCCGGGTTACATTTCCCCGATCAGGGTTCGCCGCAGGGGTTCGTGGAGGCGGCCGTTGCTGGCCACGATGTAGCGGCCGCCGAGGGCGTAGGGGCGGCCCTCGAGGTCGGTCACCCGGCCGCCCGCTTCCTCGATCAGCAGCACGCCGGCGGCGACGTCCCAGGGGTTCAGCTTCATCTCCCAGAAGCCGTCGATCCGGCCGGCGGCGACGTAGGCGAGGTCGAGGGCGGCGGCCCCGGGCCGCCGGACCGGCACCCCGTGGGCGAGCACCCGGCGGAAGTACTCCACCGCCTCGGGCACCCGGTCGACGTCGTAGGGGAAGCCGGTGGCGAGCAGGCTCCGCTTGAGCTCGGCGGTCTGGGAGACCCGGATGGGGGCGCCGTTTAGGCGGGCGCCCCCGCCCCGCACGGCGGTGAAGAGCTCGTCGTGCACCGCGTCGAGCACCACCCCGAGGAGGAGCTCCCCGTCGCGCTCCAGGGCCACGCTGACGGCGTAGAAGGGGAAGCGGTGGGCGAAGTTCACGGTGCCGTCCAGGGGATCGACGATCCAGCGGTAGCGGCCCCCGCCCTCGGCCCCGCCCTCCTCGCCGAGGAAGGCGTGGTCGGGGTGGCGGCCGAGCAGGTAGCTCCGGATCGCCGCCTCGGCCTCCCGGTCGGCTTCGGTGACCAGGTCGGAGACCACCGTCTTGCTCTCGGTGGCGAACCCCTTGGCCTGGTAGTAGCGGTGGATCCCCTGGGCGAGGCGGGCGGCGTGGATCGCGTCCTCCAGCAGGGCGGCGGTTTCCATGCCTCGAATATACGCCTTTTCCCGTTATCATGGGCCTATGAGGCTGAAGGGGGAGGGGAGCGGACCGCTGCCCCCGTTGCTCAAGCAGTACGTCGAGCTCCGGGAGGCCTACCCCGACTACCTGCTCCTCTTCCAGGTCGGCGACTTCTACGAGGCCTTCGGGGAGGACGCCGAGCGGCTGGCCCGGGCCCTCGGCCTCACCCTGACCCACAAGACCTCCAAGGACTTCACCACCCCGATGGCGGGGATTCCGGTCCGAAGCGCCGACGCCTACATCGAGCGGCTGCTCGCCCAGGGGTTCCGGGTGGCGGTGGCCGACCAGGTGGGCGACCCCCAGGCCGGGGAGGGGCTGGTGGAGCGGGAGGTCACCCAGCTCGTAACCCCCGGCACGGTGGTCGAGGAGCGGCTTTTGAAGGCCGACGCCAACTACCTGGCGGCGGTGGCCAGCGGCGACGGCTACGGCCTGGTGCTGCTCGACCTCTCGACCGGCGAGTTCAAGGGCACCCTGCTGACTACCCGGGCGGCGCTCCTCGACGAGCTCCTCCGCTACCGCCCCAGCGAGGTCCTGCTGGCCCCCGAGCTCTACCGCAACGCCGCCTTCACCGAGGCGCTGGGGGCCCGGCACCCGGTGATGCTGGCCGAGGTCGGCTTCGACCTCGAGGCCGCCCGGGCCCGGGTCGCCGAGCAGTTCGGCCGGCTGCCCCCGGGGTTGGAGGCCCCCGGCCTGCTGCGGGCGGCCGGGGCCGCCCTGGCCTACGCCGCCGAGACCCAGCGGGGCCGGCTCAAGCAGGTGCGCCGCTTCCTCCGCTACGACCCCGGGGCCTACCTGCAGCTCGACGCGGTGGCGCTGGCCGCCCTCGAGGTCTTCGCCCCCGCCCTCGGCGACGACGAGGGCAAGACCCTCTTCGGGGTCCTGAACCGGACCCGCACCGCCCCCGGCCGGCGGCTGTTGAAGGAGTGGCTCCGCCGGCCCCTCCGGGACGTGGCCCTGATCGAGGCCCGGCTGGACGCGGTCGAGGCCCTGGTGGCCGACGGTTCCCTGCGGGCGGCGGTGCGCAAGGCGCTCTTCAAGGTCCACGATCTCGAGCGGTTGGCCTCCCGGCTGGCCGCCGGACGGGCGAGCCCCCGGGACCTCGCCGCCCTGGCCCGCAGCCTGGCCCTGGTCCCCGAGCTCAAGCAGCGGCTCTTGAGGGTGCGGCCGCTCGGCCTCCTGGCCGAGCGGATGCCCGAGCTCCCCGAGGTCCGGGAGACGATCGAGGCCACCCTGGCCCCCGACCCCCCGCTCAAGGTCACCGAGGGGGGGATGATCCTCGAGGGCGCCGACGCCGAGCTCGACCGGCTGCGCCGCGAGGCCGAGGAGGGTCGGGCCTGGATCGCCGGGCTGGAGGCCCGGCTGCGGGAGGCCACCGGCATCCCCACCCTCAAGGTGGGCTACAACGGGGTCTTCGGGTACTACCTCGAGGTCACCCGCCCCTACTACGACCGGGTACCCCCCGACTGGCGGCCGGTGCAGACCCTGAAGGACCGCCAGCGCTACACCCGCGCCGACCTCAAGGAGAAGGAGCGGGCGATCCTGCGGGCCGAGGAGGCCGCCAAGCGCCGGGAGCACGCGGTCTTCCTCGAGCTCCGGGAGCGGGTCGCGGCCGCCTTCGAGGCGGTGCGCGAGCTCGCCCTGGCCCTCGCCGAGCTCGACGTCTACGCCGCCCTGGCCGAGGTCGCCGCCGGCTCGGGGTACGTGCGGCCCCGCTTCGACGAGGAGGCGGTGGTCCTGGAGGAGGCCCGCCACCCGGTGGTCGAGGCCTGGCGCCCGTTCATCCCCAACGACCTGAGGATGGACCGGGGCCGGCGGATGGTGTTGCTCACCGGCCCCAACATGAGCGGGAAGTCCACCTACCTCCGCCAGACCGCCCTGATCGCCCTCTTGGCCCAGATCGGGGCGTTCGTGCCGGCCCGGCGGGCGGTGCTTCCGGTCTTCGACCGCGTCTTCACCCGCATCGGCGCCGCCGACGACCTCGCCGGCGGCCGCAGCACCTTCATGGTGGAGATGGAGGAGCTGGCGGGGATCCTCGAGGGGGCCACCGGGCGGAGCCTGGTGCTCCTCGACGAGGTGGGCCGGGGCACCTCGACCTACGACGGGCTGGCGATCGCCTGGGCGAGCCTCGAGCGGCTCCACGAGCTGGGGGCCTACACCCTCTTCGCCACCCACTACTTCGAGCTCACCGCCCTGGCCGAGCGCCTCCCCCGGGCGGTGAACTTCCACGTCGCCGCCAAGGAGGAGGCCGGCGGGCTGGTCTTCTACCACCAGGTCCTGCCCGGCCCCTCCTCCAAGGCCTACGGGTTGGAGGTCGCCCGGCTGGCGGGGGTGCCGGCCGAGGTGGTCGACCGGGCCGCGGCGGTCCTCAGGGGCCTGGAGGCCCGGGGCGACGAGCGGGCCGCCGCCATCGTCCGCAAGATCGCCGAGCTCGACCTCAACCGGCTCAGTCCCCTGGAGGCCCTGCTCGTTCTGCGCGAGCTCAAGGACGCCCTGCTCGCCGAGGCCCGGGTGGAATCGTGATCCGCAGGCTCCCCGAGCACCTGGTGCGCGCGATCGCCGCCGGGGAGGTGATCACCCGGCCCGAGGACGTGGTCAAGGAGCTCTTGGAGAACGCCCTCGACGCCGGCGCCGGCCGCATCGAGGTGGAGGTGCGGGCGGGCGGCATCGAGGGCGTCCGGGTCGCCGACGACGGCGTCGGCATCCCCAAGGACGAGCTCCCCCTGGCGCTGGAGCGCCACGCCACCTCCAAGCTCACCGACCTCGAGCGCATCGCCACCCTGGGGTTCCGGGGCGAGGGGCTCTACGCCCTGCGCCACGCCGCCCGGGTGCGGATCACCAGCCGGCCCAAGGACCAGCTCGGCGGGGCCACGGTGGTGGCCGAGGGCGAGGGGATCGAGCGGTTCTTCCACCCGGCTCCGGCCGGCACCGAGGTCGAGGTGACCCGGCTCTTCGCCCGCCTCCCCGCCCGGCGGGCGGCGCTGGAGGGACCGGCGGCCGAGGGCCGGCGGGTGCTCCAGCGGTTCTTCCGCTACCTGCTCCACCACCCGGCGGTCCGCTACAAGCTCCTCTGGGACGGCGAGGAACGGCTGGTGTTCGGGGGCGGCGGCTTCCTGCCGGCGGTGCGGGCGGTCTGGGGGGAGGTGGTGGCCAGCCGGCTCTTGCCCCTGGATCACCGCGAGGGGGCCTACGCCCTGACCGGCCTCCTCTCCCGCCCCGAGCTCGCCCGCTCCCGCCGCGACCGGCTCCTGCTGGCGGTGAACGGCCGGCCGGTCGAGTGGCCGGAGGAGCTCCTTTCGGCCCTGGTCCGGGCCTACCGCGAGCTCCTGCCCACCGGGCAGTACCCCCTCGGGGTCCTCAACCTCACCCTGCCCCCCGAGGAGGTGCTGGTCAACACCGACCCCCGCAAGGACCGGGTCCGCCTGCTCCGCCCCGAGGCGGCGGTGGCGTTCTTCGAGCGGGCGGTCGCCGGACTCCTGGCCGCCCACCCGCTCGCCCCCGCCCTCCCCGGCCTCCGACCCCCGGCCGGGGGGGCGGAGGGCCCCCGGGGGCGGTTTCCCCGCCTGCGGTGGCTCGGCACCTTCCGGCGGCTCTACCTCCTGGCCGAGGCCGAGGAGGGGCTCTTCGTGGTCGATCAGCACGCCGCCCACGAGCGGGTGATCTACGAGGAGCTCTTGGAACGCTACCGGAGCGAGCCCCCGGTCGAGCTCCCCCAGCCGCTGGTGCTGGCCCTGGCCCCGGGGCGGATGGCCGAGTTCCTGGCCCGGCGGGAGGAGCTCGCCGGCGAGGGGTTCGACCTCGAGCCCTTCGGCGATCGCCACCTCCGGGTGCGGCGGGTGCCGGCGGTGTTGATGCTCGCCCCCGAGCGGCTCCCCGAGCACCTAAGGGCCCTCCTCGCGGGGGCTTCTTTAGAGCGGGCGGTGCGCTCGATTTTGGGCCGCCTCGCCTGCCTGCCGGCGATCAAGGCCGGGCACCGATTGGGAGCGGCCTCGGCCCAGGCCCTGCTCGACGCCCTGGCTGCCTGCCGGACCCCCTGGGTCTGCCCCCACGGCCGGCCCACCGCCCTGGTCCTCTCCGAGGTCGAGCTGGCCCGCCGCTTCGGCCGCCGGAGCGCGCGCCAGCAGGTAGCGCGGCCGGCCGGCGAGGTCGGGGAGGGTGCAGACCCCGCGGTAGCCGAGGGCGACCAGCTCGCGGCCGAGGAGGCCGGCGTTGGCGGGGTCGAGCTCGAGGAGGAGGGCGCCCCCGGGGCGCAGGGCGGCGAGCGCCCGGCGCGCTAGCGGCCGCGCCACCGCCAGCCCGTCGGGCCCGGCGTAGAGGGCGCGTTCGGGTTCGAAGGCGAGCTCGACCGGGGCCTGGGCCCGCCGGGCCTCGGGGAGGTAGGGGGGGTTCGCCACCACCAGGTCGAGCCCGGAAAGCCCGGCCAGGCCCGCCTCCCCCCGCCACGCGACGGCGAGCCCCAGCCGCTCGGCGTTCCTGCGGGCCAGGGCCAGGGCCCGGGGGTCGGGCTCGCTGGCGTAGACCCGGGCGTCGGGACGGGCGGCCTTGAGGGCGAGGGCCACCGCCCCGGTACCGGTGCCCACGTCGAGGACCCGGGGGGCCGGCCGGTCCCGGAGCCACTCCAGCGCCCGGGCCACCAGCCCCTCGGTCTCCGGCCGGGGGAGGAAGACCCCGGGGGCGACCTCGAGTTCCAGCCCGTAAAAGACCGCGCTCCCCAGGAGGAGCTGGAGCGGCACCCCCGCCCGCCGGGCGGCCAGGGCCCGCATCCAGCGGCCGAGGACCGGGCCGGGAACCGGCGCCCCCAGCCGGGCGTAGAAGGCCTCCGGGGGCTCCCCCAGCAGGGCCGAGACCAGGGCCCGGGCCTCGGCGTCGGGAGCGGCGATCCCGGCGGCGGCCAGGGCGCTTTGGGTCTTGGCCAGGAGCTCGGCCCGGGTCAAGGGGCGGGGTCGTCCTGGGGCTTGGGGTAGACGACCACGTGGCGGTCCTCCCCCTGGCCCTGGGACTCGGTGTAGACCTGGGGGTGGTCCTTGAGGGCGATGTGCACCGCCCGCCGCTCGGCCGGGGGCATCGGCGGCAGGGGCACCGCCTCGCCGGTCTCGGCGGCCTGGCCGGCGGCCTTCAGGGCCAGGTCCACCGCCCGGTCGGCGCGGCGGCGGCGGTAGCCGGCGGCGTCCACCACCGCCCGGTAGGCGCGGCCGAACTGCTTGGCCAGCACGGCGTTGACGAGCTGCTCCAGGGCCTTGAGGGTGCGCCCCTCCTTGCCGATGAGCCGGCCCAGGTCGCCCCCCAGGATCTCGACGTAGACGCGGTCCTCGGCGGTTCGCAGCTCCAGGGTGTAGGCCGGGTCGAGGTAGAGGAGGAGCCCCACCAGGAAGTGCTCGACCACCTCCTCGGGGCTCCTCGGGGTCTCGGGCTCGACCGGGGCGTCCTCGAGGCCGGCCGCCGGCGGCGGGGCCTCCCCCTCGCCGATGCCGAGCCCGGAGAGGAGATCGTCGAGGTCCTTTTTCTTTTCGCTCATGCCCCTATTATCCCCCCGCCGGGCTCGCCTTGAGCTGCCGGTTGATCATCCACTGCTGCAGCAGCCCGATCAGGGTCGAGAAGACCCAGTAGAGCGTCACCCCGGCCGGGAACTGCAGCACCAGGTAGACGAAGAAGAGGTTCATGAACAGGCTCTGGCGCATCGCGTCCTTGTTCCCCTGGGACATCAGCAGGGTCTGGGCGAACATCACCGCCACGTAGAGAACCGGAAGGATGTAGTAGGGGTCGGGGAGGGCAAGGTCGGGGAGCCAGAGGAAGCCCTGGCCGAACTCGTAGTTGGCGATCACCCGCCAGAGCACGAAGAGGATCGGCAGCTGGATCAGCATCGGCAGGCAGCCGGCGGCGGGGTTGATCTTGTGCTCGGCGTAGAGCTTCATCAGCGCCTGGTTCTTCTTTTCGGGGTCGTCCTTGTACTTCTTGTTGAGCTCGTCGACCAGCGGCTTGATCCGCTGCATCTCGGCCATCGCCTTGAACTGCTGGTGCATCAGCGGCCAGAGCAGGAGCCGCACCGCCAGCGTGAGCAGGAGGATCGCGAGCCCCCAGTCGCCGACCACCCGGTGGAAGGCCTCCATGAGGTAGAGGAGGGCGAGGGAGAGCCGGCCCCAGATGTTGGGCTCGAACAGCCCCGGCAGGCCCAAAAGACCCTCGACGTGGTAGCGGACGAGCTCGTTCTGGCCCCCGTAGACCCGGAGCTCGGTGGTGCCGGCGGGGAGCCGGAGGCTGACGACCGCCCCCCCGTCCTTGACCGCGAGCTTGGCCGGGAGGGGGTCCTTCGGCCAGAGCACGAAGGCGTAGCCCCGGTTGGGAAGACTCTGGATGGCGGCGTAGACGGCGGGGCCCTCGCCGGCCGGGAGGGGGCTTTGGGCCCCCTTGGGGAGGAGCTTGGTGGTCGGCCGGTCGGTGCCCCCGATGCCGCTCCAGACCAGGGTGACCGGCCGCTCGGCGCGGACCTCGAGGGCCACCGTGTAGTGGTTGGGGCTGATGCGGTAGGTGAGGGCGACCCCGGGGCCGCCGAAGCGGGCCACCAGCCGGCCGTCCTCCACGCTGAAGCCCTCGGCCTTCAAGGGGGTGGCCTCGAGGCCGGGGGCGGGGAGCCCGGGGCGGAGGAGGTTGTAGGCCCGGGCGTAGTCCCGGACGACCCGGCCCTTGATCCGCTTGACGTACCACCCGACCACCCGCCCGTCGTCGGAGAAGGCGAGGTCGGCCAGGTTGGTCACCGCCACGTGCTCGGGTCGGCCGTCGCCGTTGGTGTCCAGGGTCTGCCAGCCGGCCTTTAGGGCCAGCGCCGGGAGGAAGAGGAGGAGGAGGGCCAGAAGGCGCTTCATGCCGGGTTTCCTTTACCGGGGTGGAAGAAGAGCCGGGGGGGTCGTTCGGGCACCGGGTCGTAGCCGCCCGGGTTCAGGGGGTGGCAGCGGAGGACCCGCCGGATCGCCAGGTAGCTGCCCCAAAGCGCTCCGTGCCGGGCCACCGCCTGGTAGGCGTAGTGGGAGCAGGTGGGGTGAAAGCGGCAGGTGGGGGGCTTTAGCGGCGAGACGAACCGCTGGTAGAAGCGAATCAACGCCAGGATCAGGCCGCGCATACCGCCCGCCATTCTACCCCGAGAGCAGGCCGCTCCTCTTGAGGGCCCGGTAGAGGTCGCGGGCGAGCTCGTGGTAGTCGGCCTGGGCGGCCTCGGGGCGGGCCACCACCATGAGCTCGGCGGGGGGGAGGTGGGTTCGCCTGAGGATTTCCCGCAGGCGGCGCTTGACCCGATTCCGCACCACCGCCTTGCCCACCTTCCGCGAGACCACGATCCCCACCCGCACCTCGGGTTCCGGGATGGGCCGCCAGCGCACGCTCAGAAGCCGCCCCTTGCCGGATCGCCCCCGGCGGAGGCGGCGGAAGGCGCGGTCGCCCTTGAGCGAGCGGAGGCGCAAAGGGGTTAAACCGCGAGGCGCTTGCGGCCCTTCCGGCGGCGGCGGGCGAGCACCCGCCGGCCCGCCTTGGTGCGCATCCGGACGCGGAAGCCGTGGGTCTTCTGCCGCTTTCTGCGGTTGGGCTGCCAGGTTCGCTTCACGCGCATCCCTCCTTCAGTGGGCGGCTTTCCCGCCAGCCAGCCAAGCTTACCACGCCCCTTTGGCGCTTGACAAACGGGGTTTTCCCCCCTAGCTTAAGGTTGCGTCTGCCGGGATGGCGGAATTGGTAGACGCGCATGATTCAGGGTCATGTGCCCGCAAGGGCGTGTGGGTTCGAGTCCCACTCCCGGCACCAGAAAGCCCCCGGAAGCGGGGGCCTTTCGTTTTATCATGTCGGCCATGAAGCGGGTGTTCTCCGGCATCCAGCCGTCGGGCGAGATCCACATCGGCAACTACCTGGGCGCGATCAAGAACTGGATCGCCTTGGGGGAACGTCTGGGCAAGGACGCGATCTTCGCCATCGTCGACTACCACGCGATCACCCAGGCCTACGACCCCGCCCTGCTGGCCCGCCGCACCTTCGAGGCGGCGCTGGCCAACATCGCCGCCGGGCTGGACCCCGAGCGGGTCATCCTCTTCGTTCAGTCCCAGGTACCCGAGCACACCGAGCTGGCCTGGGTCTTCACCACCCAGACCCCGGTCGGCGACCTCACCCGCATGACCCAGTACAAGGACAAGGCCGCCCGCCAGTCCTTCGTGGGGGCCGGGCTGCTGATGTACCCGGTGCTCCAGGCCGCCGACATCCTGCTCTACAAGGCCGACACCGTGCCGGTGGGGGAGGACCAGCTGCAGCACATCGAGCTCACCCGGGAGATCGCCCGGCGCTTCAACGCCCGCTTCGGGGCCACCTTTCCCGAGCCCCAGGCCCAACTCAACAAGGACGCCCCGCGGGTGCCGGGGATCGACGGCAAGGCCAAGATGTCCAAGTCGGTGGGCAACACGATCGGGATCCTCGAGGCCCCCGACGCGATCTGGGAGAAGCTCCGCACCGCCCCCACCGACCCCGCCCGGGTGCGCCGCAGCGACCCCGGCGAGCCCACCCGCTGCCTGATCTGGCGCTACCACACCTACTTCTCGCCGGCCCCGTTGGTCCGCGAGGTGATCGAGCCCGAGTGCCGGCGGGCGGGGATCGGCTGCGTCGAGTGCAAGCGGATGCTCTTCGACTCCATGATGAAGGAGCTCGGCCCCATCCAGGAGCGGGCCGCCGAGCTTCGGGCTCGCCCCGAGCGGGTGAGCGAGGCGCTCGAGGCCGGCCGCGAGCAGGCGGCGGCGATCGCCGAGCCGGTGATGGAGGAGGTCCGGGAGAAGATCGGGCTCCTCCGGCCGGGGGCCCGGCCGTGGAAGCCCGCCGGCTGACCCTCGCCTTCCCCGGCTTCCAGGGCAGCGCCGGGGAGCTCTTGCGGGCCGTTCGCGAGGGCCGCGTCTCCCCCTCGACCCTCCCCCTCGGCGCGCTGATCGACCAGGCGCTGGATCAGGCCGCCGCCCTGCCGCTCGCCGACCGGGCCGCCCTGGCCGCCGAGCTCGCCCTGTTGCTCCTCTTCCGCCTGGGGCTCGCCGAGCGCCCCGAGGCCCCCGACCCCGAGGGGGCGCGGGCGGCGGTGCGGGCGCTGGCCGACCTCGAGGCCGCCATGGAACGCCTGGCGGCCCGGGCCGAGGCCCGCCGCGGCGTGCTGGCGGTCCCCCCCGCGCCGCTGCCCCCCGACCCCCGGCTGGCCCCGCTCTCCCCCCGGCTGCTGGCCCGGCTGGCCCCGCCCCGAAGGCCCCGGCTCCCCGTCCTGCGCTTTTCCGGCTTCGGCCTCCGCGAGGCCTGGCGGCGGATCCGGGCGCTCCTAGGGGGGGTGGGCGCCGCCCCCTTCGACCGCCTGGCCCCCCGCCGCTTCGTGCCCCGGGCGGTGCACCTGGCGGCGCTGCTGGAGGCCGCCCGCAGGGGCTGGGTGCGTCTGGTGCAGCCCGAGCTCTACGGCGCCATCGAGGTCCGCCTGGAGCCGGGGGGAGAGGACGGCGAGATCGGCTAGGCTGGGGAGGAGGAGGCGACGATGAAGGTGGGCGAACCGGCACCCGACTTCGACCTGCCCGGCAGCGACGGCCGGCGGCACCGGCTCTCCGACTACCGGGGCCGGCCCCTGGTGGTCTTCTTCTACCCCAAGGCGATGACCCCCGGCTGCACCCGGGAGACCCGGGCCTTTGCCGAGCGCTACCCCGAGTTCCAGGCGCTCGGGGCGGCGGTGGTGGGGATCAGCGCCGACCCCCCCGAGGTCCAGCGGAGGTTCGCCGAGAAGCTCGGGGTGCCCTTCCCCCTGCTCTCCGATCCCGAGGCCGGGGTGATCCGGGCCTACCAGGCCTGGGGGGTGAAGAACCTCTACGGAAAAAAGCGCGAGGGGACCCTCCGCCGCACCTACGTCCTCGACCCCGAGGGGCGGGTGGCGGCGGCGATCCTGCGGGCCCGGCCGGAGGCGCACCCGGAAAAGGCCCTCGCCGCCCTCAGGGAGGCCGCCGGTGGGGCTTGAGGCCTACAAGCGGGCGGCCGCCCTGGCCGCCCTCGCCGAGGTGGCGGACGGGATGGTGCTGGGCCTGGGGACCGGGAGCACCGTGAGGTACGCGATCCTGGCCCTGGGCGAGGGGATCCGGGCCGGTCGCTACCGCGACCTGGTGGGGGTGGCGACCTCGCGGGCCACCGCCCGGCTGGCCGAGGAGGCCGGGGTCCCCCTGGTCGAGCTCGGACCCGAGGGGGTGGACCTGGCGATCGACGGGGCCGACGAGGTCGGGCCCGGCCTGGCCCTGATCAAGGGGGGCGGCGGCGCGCTGCTGGGCGAGAAGATCGTCGAGCACGCGGCCCGGCGGTTCGTGGTGGTGGCCGATCACACCAAGCGGGTCGCCCGCCTCGGCGAGCGCTTCGCCCTGCCGGTCGAGATCGTCCCCTTCGGCCACCGCCGCACCCTGCGGGAGCTGGCCGCCCTGGGCGGCGAGGTCCGCCTCCGCCGGGACGGGGACCGCCCCTACCGGAGCGACCACGGCCACTACATCGCCGACCTGGCGATCGGCCCGATCGCCGAGCCCCGGGTGCTGGCCGATCGGCTGGCGGCGATCCCCGGGGTGGTGGAGCACGGCCTCTTTCTCGGTATGGCCGACGCCGCCTACCTGGCCGGCCCCGAGGGGGTGGAGGTGCTCGTTCCGTGAGGCGGATCCGGGTCGCCCTCTTCCGGGGCTGGCCCGAGGGCCTGCCGTTTTCGGTGCAGGCGCCGCTCTACGCCTGGATGTCCCGGCACGGGGTGGGGGAGATCGAGTTTTTGCCCCAGGGGCCCGGGCGGGCGGTGCGGTTCAACGCGAGCCCCAGCGAGGTGCCGGGGATCTGGGTGCCGGAGGCGTTCCTGGAGGATCCCGACGCCCTGCTTGACCTTCTCGAGGAAGCGCTTAGAATCTATTACGAAGAGCTCAACCTTCGTGAGTAGGAGGTGGTCATGATGCGGAGGACCTGCAGGGTGACCCCGTCGGGCCACACCGGCTGCCCCCAGGAGGTGGGCGAGCGGATCCAGCGATGGATGCGGGGGCACGTGCTCAAGGAGGTCGTGCTCAAGCCGGTGCCCGGCCACGCCTACTACGCCATCTACCTAAACGGGCTGCCCGACCCCGTCCCCGGGGTGGTTCTGGCCGAGGAGGACCTCTCCCGCCCCGAGGTGCTGGCGGCGACCCTCGAGGCCGCCTGGCGGGTTTTCGACTACGAGACCGCCAGCCACGGGTAGGATGGCGGCATGGTCACCTTCTACTGCAAGAAGACCTGCCGCACCTGCCAGAAGGCCCGGGCCTGGCTGGAGGCCAAGGGGGTGCCCTTCCGCTTCGTCGACTACACCAAGGACCCCCCGCCCCCCGAGCTGGTGCGGCGGATCCTCGCCGAGTTCGGCGAGGGGGCGCTCCGCCGCCGCCACCCCCGGGCCAAGGAGCTCAGGAGCCAGGGCCCCGAGGCCTGGCAGCGGGCGATCAATGAGGACCCCAACCTCCTGATCCGTCCCATCCTGGTCTTCGACGACGGTCGCTACGCGGTCGGCTTCGACCCCGAGTACTGGGAACGCCTGTTTTCCTGAGATGACGGACGGGGTCGAGGTCGAGGGGCTGAAAAAGAGCTACCGCCGGCGGCCGGCGCTCAAGGGGATCGCCTTTCGGATCGCCCCCGGCGAGGCCTTCGCCCTGCTGGGACCCAACGGGGCCGGGAAGACCACCACCCTGAGGGCCCTGCTGGGTCTGATCCGGCGGGACGGCGGCCGGGTGCGGGTGGCCGGGTTGGACCCCGCCCGCGACCCCCGCGGGGTCCGCCGGCGGACCGGTTACGTCACCGGCGGCATGGGGCTCTACGACCGCCTGACCGGGGCCGAGATCCTGGCCTTCTTCGGCCGTTTCTACGGCCTCGAGGGGGCCGCCCTGACCGAGCGGATCGCCGAGCTCGACCGCGCCTTCGGCCTGGGCGAGGCCCTGGCCACCCAGGCGCAGGCGATGTCCAGCGGGATGCGTCAGAAGATCCTGGTCGCCCGGGCCTTCCTCCACCGGCCCCAGGTCCTCTTGCTCGACGAGCCCACCGCCGCCCTCGACGTCTTCGCCCGCCGGGCGCTTTTGGACCGGGTGCTGGCCGAGAAGGCGGCGGGGCGGGCGGTGCTCTACTCCACCCACGTCCTCCCCGAGGCCGAGGAGGTCGCCGACCGGGTGGGCTTCCTCCACCGGGGCCGGCTGATCTTTACCGGCACCCCCGCCGAGGCCCGGAGCCGCTACCGGGCCCCCACCCTGGAGCACGCCTTCATCCGGGCCGCCCAGGAGGCCGCCGATGCCGCCTAGCCTGAACGTCTTCTGGAAGGAGCTCCTCAGCTTCTTCCGCGACCGCCGCACGGTCTTCAACCAGATCGTGTTCCCCCTTTTGCTCATGCCGGTCTTCATGTTCGGCCCCGCCTACCTGGTGGCCCGGCTCAGCAGCCAGGCCGCCGCCGAGGTTCAGCGGGTGGCGGTGGCGGGGGCGCCGAACGAGCTCCTCCGGGAGCTGGAGCGGGCGGGGCTCCGGCCGCTCCCCGATCCCGACCCCCAGGGGGCGGTGCGGGAAGGCCGGGCCGACGCCGGGCTCCGCTACCGCCGGGGCCGGGTCGAGGTCTACCTGGCGCTGGCCCAGGGAGGGATGAAGGCCGAGGTCCTGAAAGGGCGGATCGACCGGGCGCTGGAGCGCTACCGGGCCGCCCTCGTCGCCCGACGGCTGCGGGCGGCGGGGCTCGACGAGAGCGTCCTCCGGCCGTTCCGGGTGGCCTACACCGACGTCTCCCCGCCCCAGGCCCAGGGGGCGGGGGAGCTCGGGTTCCTGGTCCCGATGATGCTCCTGATGTTCGTGCTCACCGGAGCGATGCCGGTGGTGAACGACGCCACCGCCGGGGAGAAGGAGCGGGGGACCCTCGAGGTCCTCCTGGCGGTACCGGCCTCCCCCGTCGCCCTCCTCCTCGGCAAGGCGGGGGCGGCGATGGTGGCGGCCCTGATCTCCACCGCCAGCGGGGTGGGGGGGTTGCTCCTTGGGGGCTGGTTGCTCCTCCGCTACGGCGGCGACCTCGCGCTGGAGGGGGGCGGGGGCCCGGGCCTCGCCTTCCACCTGGGCCCCCAGGTCCTGGCCGTCGCCCTGGTCACCGGGGTGCTCTTCGCCGCCTTCGCGGTGGGGGTGATGACCCTGCTGGGGATCTTCGCCAAGGGCTACCGCGAGGCCCAGACCTACATGGGCTTCCTCTATATGGTGCTGGTGCTGCCGGCGGTGCTCATGGGGATGGCCTCGAGCTTCCTCGAGCCCGGTCCGCTCTACTACCTGATCCCGGTGGCCGGCCCGATGATGCTGCTCGACGCGGTGCTCCGGGCCAAGGCCGACCTCGCCGCCTACCTGCTCGCCTGGGGCTCGACCCTGGCCTACGCCGCCGGCGCCCTGGCCCTCGCCGCCTGGGCCTTCGGCCGGGAGGAGGTCGTCTACCGCAACTGACCGCTTGACACCCGGCGGCCGGGGGCCTAGAATCGCCGGCAAGATGCCGACGCGGAACCTCGCCAGCCTCGCCCTAGGGCTAATCATTCCGGCCCCGGGGGCGGGGAC
>JALSRQ010000070.1 GCA_026984675.1 Thermaceae bacterium | reverse complement strand
CCAGAGCCGGCCCGAGCGGAGGTCGCCGGCAAGCCCCAGCCGGGCGGGGCGGCCGGCGTAGCGCAGGGGGAGCACCGCCCGCCCCCGGCCACCGGCGAGGTCGAACCCCCCCTCGCCGAGCGCCACCCGCTCGCGGGTCACCCGAAGGGGGAGGGCGGGCACCTCGACCGGACCGAACCGCAGCGGCCGGGTTTGGCCGGCGAGATCCGGTCTGGGCCAGACCTCGCCGGAGAGCCGGGCGTAGCCGTCGAGCTCGGCCCAGACCGCCGGGCCCCGCCCGTAGAGCCGTCCCCCCAGCCAGGGGCTCGCCAGCGAGAGCGCGCCGCGGTAGCCCCCCGGACCCCCGGCGAGGTTCCCCGAGAGGGCCAGGGGGCCGTAGCGAAGCGCCCCCTTGAGGGCGAGCCGCCCCCCTCCGGCGACCAGGCGGAGGCCGCCGGCCTTGACCCGGAGCCCGCCCCCGTCGGCCTCGCCGATCAAGGCGAGCGGTCCGTAGGGGCCGTACAGGGCGCCGGCGAACCGGGTGGCCCGGCCATCGAGGACCCCCCCGACGGCGAGGTGGCGTCCGGATAGGCGCCAGTCCCCGCTCCAGGCCCCCGCCTGCCAGGCCGCCCGGGCCGAGAGCCAGAGGGGCTCCCCTACCCGGACCGGCACCCCCTCGAGGTCGAGGGCGAACCGCCCCGCCCGGTAGCGGGCCTCGCCGTAGGGGGTCCGGAAGCGGAAGCCCCCGGGCCCGCCGTCCACCTCGACCGGCAGGCGGGCGTAGGCCGAGCGGTAGTCGAGGTGGGCCCGGAGGGTCCCGTCCCAGCGGCCCTGGCCGGTCACCGTCCCAACTTGCATCGGGAGGGGGTCGAGGGTAAGGGCGAGGTCCGACCAGCGCCCGGAGAGGCCCAGGGGGCCGAGCCGGCCGGCGACCTCGGGCCCCCTTCCCGAGAGCGTTCCCGAGAGGGAAAACGGCCGCGAGAGGGGGAGCCGCACCCCCTCCGACCGGACCTCGACCCGCCAGCGCCCCTCGGCCAGCGCGGCGCGAAGCTCGGCGACGCCGCTCAGCGGGCTGGGCCAGGCGAGCCGCCCGGTCCCCTCGGCCCGTCCCCCCCGACCCCTGAGGGCGAAGGCCCCGCCCCGGTCGTCCTCGTAGGCGAGCCGCCAGCGCTCCCCGACGAGGTCGAGGTCGAGCCGCACCGCCCGGTCGTAAAACCGCCCCTCGCTCCTCGCGGTCAGGCGGAAGACCCCGTCGTAGGCCAGGGTCCCCGCGGTCCTGAGGGGGTAGCCGAGCAGCTCGGCGGGGCCGGAAAAGCGCCCGGTGAGCCGGAGGTTCTCCCAGCCGGCGCCCTCGAGGACCAGCCGGCCGGCCCCGGCCAGGGGGAGGGCGACCCCGAAGTGGCGGGCGAGCTCGCGAAAAAGCGGCCGCCCCTCGACCCGAAAGCGGTAGCCGGGTCGGGCCAGGTCGAGGTCCAGGGTGCCCCGGACCGGCCCCCCGAGCCCCCGCCCCGCCAGCTCGGCGGTGAGCCGGTCGCCGGCCAGCCGCAGGGTGCCGGCCACCCCGCCGAGGGAAAAGCCCACCACCCGGACCTCGCCGCCGGCCACCCGGGCGGTGCCGGCGAGGCCGTCCTTACCGAGGACGACCCGGCCCTCGATCGTCCCCCCCCGCACCTCGGGGTACCAGTACCGGAGGGCGGTCGCCGGCACCTGGAACGCGAGGCTCGGTCGGGGCCTCAGGGCGAGTTCGCCGCTCGCCTCCACCCCGGCCAGACGGGCGGCCACCCGGTAGGGGCCCCGACCCTCCAGCCGCACCTCCAAGAGCGGCAGGGCGAGGGCGCGGTCCTCGCCGAAGGCGAGCCGAACCCGGCGGAGGCGGAGCCCGGTAAGCACCGGGGTCGGCCCGCCCCCGGCGCCCCCGGCGCCGGCCAGCACCCGGGCCCAGTCGAGGCCGACCCGGGCGTCGCTCAGGTCCACCGCCACCGGGAGCTTTCCGGCCAAGAGGCCGAGCAGCTGGTAGTCGAGCCGCAGGCGGCGGGCGACCAGGCGCACCCCCGGGCCCTTGAGGTCGACGTTCTCGAGGGTGACCCCGAAGAGGGCGTAGCCGCTTATCCGCCCGATCCGACCGGAAAACCCCAGCCCCGGCAGGACCCGCTCGACCCCCAGCCGGAGCACCGGCGGCAGCCCCGGCAACACCAGGAGCACGAGCAGGACCAAGGGCCAGAGCCGGCGCACAACCGCTCAGCCTACCGGCCGCCGGGGTGGGATAGATTAGGCGGTATGAAGCGGCGCATGGTGGCCCTGGTCGGCGGACGGGTCCAAGGGGTCGGCTACCGCGCCTTCGTGCGGGCCAAGGCCCTGGAGCTCGGCCTTTCCGGCTACGCCGAGAACCTTCCCGACGGCCGGGTCGAGGTGGTCGCCGAGGGCGAGGAGGAGGACCTCAAGCTCCTGCTCCACTTCCTAAAGCGGGGCCCCCGCCTGGCCGAGGTGCGGACGGTCGACGTGACCTGGGGCGAGCCCGCCGGGCTCCGGGGGTTCCATGTCTACTGAGGTCCGGGTCCTCGACCAGGGCTTCGTCCGCCTGGTCGAGCAGATGGGCTCCGACGCCGCCATCGTGCGGGCGGCCCGGGTCTCCTACGGCGAGGGGACCAAGACGGTGCGGGAGGACGCCGCCCTGATCGACTACCTGATGCGCCACCGCCACACCAGCCCCTTCGAGATGGTCGAGTTCACCTTCCACGTTCGGGCGCCGATCTTCGTGGCCCGGCAGTGGTTCCGCCACCGCACCGCCAGCGCCAACGAGGTGAGCGCCCGCTACTCGGTGCTTGAGGACCGCTTCTACCGCCCCGAGGCCTGGCGGGCCCAGGCCCAGGAGAACAAGCAGGGCTCCGAGGGGCGGTTTCAAAACCCCGAGGCCGACCGGGTCCTGGAGGACGCCTACCGCACCGCCTACGCCGCCTACCGGCGGCTCCTGGAGCTGGGGGTGGCCCGGGAGGAGGCCCGCATCCTCCTCCCGGTCGGCATCTACACCGAGTTCTACTGGAAGCAGGACCTCCACAACCTCTTCCACTTCCTGAAGCTGCGCCTCGACCGCCACGCCCAGTACGAGATCCGCCAGTACGCCCGGGCAATCGCCGCCATCGTCCGGGAGCGGGTGCCGCTGGCCTGGACCGCCTTCGAGGAGCACGTGCTCTTGGGGGTCGCCCTCTCCAAAACCGAGCGCGAGGCCCTCTCGGGGCTCCTCAACCCCGAGGCCTACCGCGCCGCCCTCCGGGCCCGCGGCCTCCGGAAGAGCCGGGTGCGGGAGGCGCTCGAAAAGCTCTTCCCCGAACCCGACTGAGGGCTACTCGGTGCTGACCTCCTGGTCCTCCTGGGCCCGCTCGGGGACCAGCATCAGGAAGTGGCGGGCGGGGTCGGCGGCGAGCACCGCCACCTGGTCGGCCCGCTCGTTGCGCTCGGCCTCCCGGAGCACCCGCTCGTAGTGGGCCAGGAGCTCGCGCACGTCGGCCTCGCCCTGGCGGTCGAGGGGAAGAAGCCGCACCTTGGCCCCCTTGGCCAGCCGCCGGCGGTAGGCCGCCTCGTCGAGGCCCATCTCGGGCCAGAGCCGGAGGTAGACCCGACCGCCGGTCATCCCGCTGGCCATCCAGGGGCCGGGGTCACCGAGGACCACCGCCCGGCCCCGGGTCATGTACTCGAAGGCGAAGCCCTTGAGGTTGGCCCGGGCCCCGAGGTTGCCGAGCTCGTCGGCGAGCGGGCGCTCGGGCTCGCCGGCGAGGACCACGTCGGCCCCCGAGAGCCGGATGCAGCAGCGGCTGTCGGCGTTGCCCTCGACGATGAAGAGCCCCCGGATGGCGCCGTAGGCGAACGACTTGCCGACCGACCCGTCGACGTAGAGGCCGTAGGGGTTCCGCCCCTTTAGGATGTGGACCTCGCCCCCGAAGGCGCTCTTCGCCACCCCGTCCTGGGCCCCGCCCTCGACCACCACCCGGAGGGGGTCGACGTTGAAGGCCCCCAGGCCGTTGCCGGCCACGCTGCCGGCGTCGAAGCGAAGCTCGACCTCGGCGTCGAAGCCCTGGCCGTAGAGCCGGGCGCGGGCGATGGCCCCGGCCAGGTGGGTGCCCAGGGCCCGGTCGGCCGAGCCCACCGGCCCCTCCTGGAAAACGAGCTCCCGCTCGCCCCGGCGGTAGGCGTCCATCACCACCCGGGTGATCGAGCGGGTGAGCTCGTTGAGGGGCCGGCGCAGCAACCGGGCCCCCCGGTCCTGGGTCCAGTCGGGGGGCGCCACCGGCTCGAAGAGGTAGCCGAGGTCGAGCCGGCCCTCGCCGGCGGCCTGGACCAGGAGCTCGCTCCTCCCCACCAGCTCGGATAGGCTCCGGGCCCCCAACCGGGCCACGTGGCGCCGGAGCTGCTCGCCCATACCGCCGAAGAAGGTGACCAGGTGCTCGACGGCGGGGTCGAGCCGGCGGGGAACGAACCGCTTGAGGCCGAGCCGCCGGGCCTCCTCCTCGTCCTGGATCTGGGTAGCGATCCCCACGTGGCAGGTGTTGTACTGGCAGCCCCGGCAGATGGTGCAGCCGATCGCCACCATGCTCATGGTTCCGAACCCCACCCGGTCGGCCCCCAGGAGCACCATCCTGAGCACGTCGTAGGCGGTCTTGAGACCGCCGTCGGCCCAGATCTCCACCCGGTCGCGGAGCCCGGCCCGGACCAGCGCCCGGTGGGCCCGCCGCACCCCCAGCTCGACCGGCAGGCCGGCGTACTTGAGGGCGTGCTCCCGGGCCGCCCCGGTGCCCCCCTCGAAGCCCGAGAGGGCGATGATGTCGGCCCCGGCCTTGGCGATCCCGATGGCGATGGTGCCGATCCCCGGGATCACCGGCACCTTGACCGAGACCTTGGCCTCGGGGTTCACGGTCTTGAGCTCCTCGACCAGCTGGGCCAGGTCCTCGATCGAGTAGAGGTCGTGGTTGTTGGAGGGGCTGATCAGGTCGACCCCGGGCACCGCGTTGCGGGCCGCCGCCACCTTCTCGGTCACCTTCTTGCCGGGGAGGTGGCCGCCCTCGCCGGGCTTGGCCCCCTGGCCGATCTTGATCTCGATCACCGCCGCCGAGTTCAGCATCGGGGCGTGCACCCCGAACCGGCCCGAGGCCACCTGCTGGCCCCGCCAGCGGGTGTACTTGCCGAGCATGTCGGGGATCTCGCCGCCCTCGCCGTTCATCGCCACCATGTTGAGCTCGCGGGCGGCCTCGACGTAGGCCCTGAAGGCGGTCTCGCCCTGGGAACCGAAGCTCATGGCGCTGATCACGAAGGGCAGCGAGTGGCCCCCGACCGAGAGGTCGACCTCCTCGGGCTCCACCGCCGAGGCCTCGGGGAAGCGAACCGCCAGCAGGTGGCGGGCGGCCACCGGGGCCTCGCGCTCCAGGGCCCGGACCTTCTCCTCGAAGTCCTCGAAGGGGGCCTGGCCCATCGCGACCTGCTGGGCCGCCTTGTAGACCCGGGGATTGAAGCGGAGCTCGCGGGGCGGGCGGGGCTTTTGCTGGTGCAGGAAGTCGAGCCGGGCGAGCAGCGTGCGCTCAAGCTCCAGCATCCCGTAGCCGCCGGGGAAGAAGTTGCGGACCCCGAAGCGCTCGGCGAGCTCGGGGGCAAGCCCGAGGCTGGAGAAGATGCGGCCGTAGCCCCGGAGCTCGTGGATCCCCATCGTGCTCATCACCTTCTCGATCCCCTTCTTGAGGCCGTCGAGCAGGTTCAAAAGCGCCTCGGTGCCGCCGGCGGCCAGGGCCTCCTGGTACATCAGCCAGGGAGCCACCGCGTCGGCCCCCAGGCCGAGCGCCAGCATCAGGTCGTGGAGGTTCCGGATCCCCCCGGAGTGAAGCAGGATCGAGGTCCGGCGCCGGAGGGCCACGCCGCGATCGTCCCGGGCCTCGATCAGGCGGCGCTCGACCTCGGCCAGGGCCAGGTGGGCGTCGATCCAGACCCCGCCGCTGTAGGCCTCCCGGTCGGAGAGCACCAGCAGCTCGGCCCCCTCGCGCACCGCCTCGACGGCCGCGTCGCCGAGCCGCTTGAGCCCGGCGAGGAGGCCCTCCTCGACGGTGAACCGGGGGACTAGGATCCGGTGGTCGAAGGCGTCGAGCAGGTCCTCGAGGACCGCCGTTCCGCGCCCCGCCGCGACCTCCCCGGCCTGGGGGAGGCCGGCCTCGAGGACCAGCGGCAAGAGCAGCTCGACCACCCGTCCGCCGCCCTCACCGTCGGCCAGCGCCCGCCGCCCCAGCACCGCCCGGGTCGAGAAGTGCTCGACCTCGCGCTCGCGGTCGAGGGCGGGGTTGGTGACCACCGCCACCGTCTCCTTGAAGTACTCCGAGAGGTTGGGCCGCTCGGGATCGAGGGCGGCGAGGGGGGCGTCCCAGCCCAGGCTGCCCACCGGCTCCCGACCGGTCTTGATGAGGTGGGCGAGGTAGCGCTGGTCCCAGCGGTCCCAGCCGAAGGCCCGCTTGAGCCCCATCGAGGGCGGGGCGTAGGTCAGGCTGCCGCCGTCGGCGCTCCCCCCCGAGAGCCCGGGCACCGCCGCCGGGCCGGCCAGACGGCGGCCGGCCCCCTCGGCCAGGGCGTTCTTCCGGAGGGTGCGCTCCAGCACCAGCCGCTGGTGCCGATCGTGGGGGTAGACCCGGAAGCCGCCCTCCCCGAGCCGGAGGGTGATGCGCTCGCCGGGGGCCAGCGGCCGGGGCTCGCGGACGAACTCCTCGACGGTGAAGACCCCCCGCTCGGAGGCGAAGACGTACTCGTAGGGGGTCTCCACGAACCAAAGCGGGCGCAAGCCCATGGCGTCGGTGGCGAACACCGCCTCGCCGGCGTAGCGGGTAACCAGCGCCGCCGGCCCCTGGGCCAGGGGGCCGAGCCGCTCGCGAAAACCCATGTAGAGGTCCTTGAGGGCGCTGGAATAATGGTGGAGCTCGCCCAGGATGGGGGGAAAGGCCAGGTCGATGGCCTCGGGGAGCGAGCGGCGGTAGCGGAAGATCAGCGCCGAGAGCAGGCGGTTTAGATCCTGGGAGTCGCTGCCCCCGCTTCGGGGCACTCCCAGCATGTCGAGCTCGCGGCGGAGCCGCTCGATGGTGTTGATCTCGCCGTTGTGGGCGAGCAGGGAAAACGGCTGGACCTGCTCGAAGGTGGAGAGGGTGTTGGTGGAGTAGCGGTTGTGGCCCAGGGTCAGGCGGGACTTGAAGTCGGCCCGCGCCAGCTCGGGGTAGTAGCGCTTCAGGATCTCGGCCGAGCCCCGCACCTTGTAGATCACCGTGTGGGTGGAGAGGGAGACGACGTGCACCGGGAAGGCGGCCTCGAGGTCGAGCCCCAGCTCAAAAAGCGCCCCGTCGCCCCCCTCGGAAAGCCCCGCGATCTGGTAGAAGACCGGCTCGGTGCGCCGCCCCACCGGCCCCAGCACCCGGGGGTTGGTCTCCCCCCTTTGCTCGAAGAGGAGCCGCACCCCCTGCCGGGCCCCGGCCAGCCGGAGGTGGTCGAGGATCTCGGGGATGCGGCCGGCCTCCTCCTTGGGGATGAAGAGGTGCCCGACGAAGAAGCGGGGGTTTTCGGGGAGCTTGGGGTCGAGGCCGGCGGCGTCGAAGCGGGCCGCCCAGAGCTCGCGGGGAAGGTCGGTCATCACCCCGGTGCCGTCCCCCTCGCCGAGGATCGCGCCGGCCCGGTGGGCCATCCGGTAGAGGGCGTCGATCGCCCTCAGCACGTTGCGGTGCCGGGGTCGTCCGTCCTTTTCCGCGATGGCTACGATTCCGCAGGCGTCGTGTCCGAGTTCAGGCATGGCCCCCCTTTCGCGAGAATGAGAAAAGATGCGCAAATCGTGCGGTGATTATACCTTCGGGGGTGGGGAGGGTCAACGTGAGCCGGTGCCGGTTTTCCCCCTCGGCGAGCCGGCCGGCCGGTTATCTTAGCTTGACATGAGGAAAACCCCGCGGCTAAGATGCGGCCGTAGCGCGACTTCGTAGGGAGGTTGCTGTGGAAACGTTACGCGTGTCCGGTAAGTCGAGGCCCAACTCCGTGGCCGGCGCCATCGCGGCCCTGTTGCGCTCCCAAGGCGAGGTGGAGGTGCAGGCGATCGGCCCCGCGGCGGTCAACCAGGCGGTCAAGGCGATCGCCATCGCCCGCGGCTACATCACCCCCGACAACCTCGACCTCTACGTCAAGCCGGCCTTCGTCAAGCTCGAGCTGGAGAACGAGGAGAGGACCGCGCTCCGTTTCACCATCAAGGCCCAGCCGCTCAACCCCTAACCGGCGGAATCGGAGGCAACCCCCAGTCGCCGGCTCGGGGGTTTTGCTAGACTGACGCACGGTATGTTCTTCTTCGGACCCTTCACCTGGCTGATCCTGCTGATCTTCCTGGCCACCCTGCTGATCCAGGGCTGGCTTCAAAACACCTACGCCGCCTACAGCCGGGTGGCCAACCGGCGGGGGCTCACCGGAGCCGCCGCCGCCCGGGCCCTGCTCGACTCCGAGGGCCTCACCCAGGTGCGGATCGAGGCCATTCCCGGGGCCCTGACCGACCATTACGACCCGGTCAAGAAGGTCCTCCGGCTTTCCCAGCCCAACTACGCCTCGGCCAGCGTGGCGGCGGTGGCGGTGGCCGCCCACGAGACCGGCCACGCAATCCAGGACGCCCGCCGCTACCCCTGGCTGGTGGTCCGCCACCAGATCCTGCCGGCCGCCCAGATCGGCTCGAACCTCGGCCCCTGGCTCTTCCTCATCGGGCTGATGATCGGGGCCCTGGGGCTCGCCAAGCTGGGGCTCTACCTCTTCGGGGCCGCCGCCCTCTTCCAGCTGGTTACCCTCCCGGTCGAGCTCGACGCCAGCCGGCGGGCGCTGGCCAAGCTGAAGAGCCTGGCGCTGCTCGACCCCGACGAGCTCCCCGGTGCCCGCAAGGTGCTCACCGCCGCCGCCTTTACCTACGTCGCCGCCCTGGCGATGAGCCTCGCCTACCTGCTCCAGTACGCCGCCATCCTCGGGGGCGCCCGGCGCGACTGATGCCCCGGAAGGGGCCGCGCCCCCTGGCCCTTAGGGTGCTCCTGGCGGTGGCGCGGGGGCGGTTTCTCGCCCCCACCCTCGACTGGGCCCTGGACCGGAGCGGGCTCGCCGGTCCCGACCGGGGGCTGGCGGTACGGCTCGCCTACGGCACGCTCCAGCGGCTTCTCTACCTCGACCACGTCCTCGCCCCCTGGCTCAGGGCCCCGGATCGGCTGCCCCCCGAGGCGCGCTGGATCCTCCGGCTGGGGGCCTACGAACGGCTCTTCCTCCGCACCCCCGACCACGCGGCGGTCCACCAGTGGGTCGGGATCGCCAAGGCCCGCGCCCCCGGCCACGCCGGGCTGGTCAACGCGGTGCTCCGGCGGGTGGGGGACCGACCGGCGCCGGCCTGGGTGCGGGCCTCGATCCCGCGTTTCCTCTACCGCCACTGGCAGACCTACTTCGGCGAGGCCGGCTTCGTCCCCGAGCTGAACCGGCCGCCGCCGCTTTGGGTCACCGCCCTGCCCGGCGCCGAGGGGACGCTCCGGGCCGAGGGGGTCGGATTCCGCCCCGGGCCGGTGCCGGGGAGCCTGGCGCTCTCCGGGGCCCCCCTGCGGTCGCTGGCCGCCTACCGCCGCGGCCTGGTGCAGCCGCAAAACCCCGCCTCGCTGCTGGCCGCCCAGCTCCTCGAGGCGGCCCCCGGGGAACGGGTCCTCGACCTGGCCGGGGGGGCGGGGCTCAAGGCCGCCTGGCTGGCGGCCCAGGGGGCCCGGGTCACCAGCTACGACCGGGACCGGCGGAAGCAGGCGGCGGGCCGGCGGAACCTGGCCCGGCTCGGACTCGAGGTCGCCTTCGTGACCGCCGACCTCACCCGGGGGCTCGCCGACACCGCCCCCAAGGTGCTCCTCGACGCCCCCTGCACCGGCACCGGCACCCTTCGCCGCCACCCCGAGATCCGCTACCGCCTAAGGGCGGACGACCCCCAGCGGATGCAAACCCGGCAGGCGGCCCTGCTGGAGGTCGCCGCCGGCGCGGTGGCCCCCGGCGGCCGGTTGGTCTACGCCGTTTGCAGCCTGACCGAGGCCGAGGGGGAGGCGGTGGTGGAGGGGTTCCTCCAGGCCCACCCGGAGTTCGAGGCCGAGCCCCTGGCCCTTCCGGTCCCGGCGCTCAAGACCGGCCTGGGGGCCTACGTCCGCCCCGAGGCCGGCCTCGACGGCTTCTACTACGCCCGGCTCCGGCGGCGCTAGGAGCCCTCGGTCCCGCCGTCCTCCAGGCTGCTCATGAAGAGGTCGAGGAAGGCGCCGGCGAAGAAGCCGAGCAACACCCCGATCAGGCCCTGCTGCCAGGTTAGCCCCCAGTTGGCGAAGAACAGGCCGTTAAAGAGGAAGGCGATCACCCAGTAGACCACGGCGATGACCGCCCAGTACACCCAGAGCCGCGTGCTCATGGTCCACCTCCAACCCTAGCTTACCAGCTTCCAGCGGGGACCTTTGGCCGTGTCCTCGACCGCCACCCCGAGTTCGGCGAGCCGGTCCCGGACCCGGTCGGCCAGGGCGAAGTCGCGCCGCCGGCGGGCCTCCTCCCTGAGCTCCAGGACCAGCTCCAAAAGCCCCTCCAGGGCCGGTCCGGAAAGGCGCTCCTCGAGGACCCGCCGGGGAAACAGGCCGAGCACCCCCTCGCCGAGCTCGGCGAAGGCGGCCTCGACGGCGGCCAGCGCGTCGGCCCCCACCTCGCCGGCCAGCGCCCGGTTCAACACCGGCAGGAAGGTGAAGAAGGCAGCCAGGGCCTCGGGGGTGCCGAGGTCGTCGTTCATCGCCTCGGCGAAGCGGGCCCGGAGCTCGGCCAGGGCGGCCTCGAGCTCGGGGTGGCCCCCCGGGGGGGCGGCCTTTAGGCGCCGGCGCACCTCGCGGTAGGCGTCGAGCAGGCGGAAGTAGCCGCGCCGGGCGGCCTTTAGGCCCTCGTCGGTGAAGTCGGTCACCGAACGGTAGTGGCTCTGCAGCAGGTAGAACCGCACCACCAGCGGCTCCACCCGCTCGAAGAGCTCCCGCAGGGTGACGAAGTTGCCGGTCGATTTGGCCATCTTCTCGCCGCCCAGGAGGACGTGGTTGTTGTGCATCCAGTAGCGGGCGAAGGCGTGGCCGGCGGCCTCGGCCTGGGCGATCTCGGCCTCGTGGTGGGGGAACTGCAGGTCGATGCCGCCGCCGTGGATGTCGAAGCCCTCCCCCAGGTACTTCAGGCTCATCACCGTGCACTCGATGTGCCAGCCGGGAAAGCCCTCGCCCCAGGGGCTCGGCCAGCGCATCAGGTGCTCGGGCTCGGCCCGCTTCCAAAGCGCCCAGTCGCGGGGGTCCTCCTTCTCCTCCCGGACCCCCACCCGGGCGCCGGCGGCCTGGTCCTCCAGCCGCCGCCCCGAGAGCTTGCCGTACTCCGGCCACTTGCGGGCGCGGAAGTAGACCGAGCCCTCCCGCTCGTAGGCGAAGCCCCGCTTGAGGAGCTCCTTGGTGAGCTCGATCTGCTCGACGATGTGGCCGGTGGCCCGGGGGGTGATGTCGGGCTTCAGGACGTTGAGCGCCGCCATGTCCTCGAAATAGCGCCAGAAGTACTTGTCGGCGACCTGCATGGGCTCCAGCCGCTCGAGCTTGGCCCGCTTTTGGATCTTGTCCTCCCCCTGGTCGGCGTCGTCGGTGAGGTGGCCGACGTCGGTGACGTTGGAAACGTAGCGCACCCGGTAGCCGAGGTGCAAAAGCCAGCGCCTGAGGGTGTCGAAGGCGACCGCGCTCTTGGCGTGCCCGAGGTGGGCGTCGGAGTAGACCGTCGGCCCGCAGACGTAGATCCCCACGTGCCCCTCGACCCGGGGGCGGAAGGGCTCCTTTTCCCTGGTCATGGTGTTGTAGAGGTAGAACTCCACCGGCGACCTCCTTTGCGCGCGCCCAGTTTTCGGGGAAGGCCCGCTCGCTGCCCCGGCCTCAACATCGCCTCGCCGGGCGGTTCATGCCCCGATTGTAGCAAACCTAGGCGGCCTCGGCCCGCTCCTTAAGCCCGCGCAAGAACATCTCGGCGTTCTCCTGCATCAGCTTTTGCACGAGTTTTTTCAGGATGCCGCCGAAGAGGGGAAGGTTGAGCTCGTACTCGATCGCCAGCTGCACCCGGGTGCCGCCCTCCTCGGGGCGGAAGGTCCAGGTGCCCTGGTAGCGGTCGAAGTCGCCCTCGGGGGAGTAGAAGCGGTTTTTCAGCTCGGCGTCGTCCCACTCCTCGACCTCGACCCAGCGCACCCGCTTGCCCATCGCCACCGCCACCCACTCGCTCTTGGTGCGCTCGGGGCTGGCCTCGACCACCCGCAGGGTCTCGACGTCCTTGAGGTAGGGGGCCAGGCCCTCGAGGTCCTTGGCCAGGCGGTAGACCTCCTCCGGGGGCCTGGGCACGAAGACTTCCGCGCGTACCTGGGGCATGCCCAAGTTCTACCCCTCGTCGCCCCCTTCCTGCAAGCGCCGGTAGGCCTGGAGGGCGGCCTCGAGCGAAAACCCCCGGCCCAGCAAGAACCGCACCGCCCGCTCCCGGCGGTCCCGGTAGCGGTCCCAACGGCGGGCGAGCAACCGGACGGCGCGGTCCACCTCGCCCTCCTCCTCCCCCAGCACCGCCTCGACGATCCCCTCGTCGACCCCCCGCCGGAGGAGCTCCCGGCGCAGACGGTGGGGGCCAAAGCGATGCCGCCGGCTGCGGACGAAGGCCTCGGCGTAGGCCCGGTCGTCGAGGTAGCCCCAGCCCCGGAGCCGGCCGAGGGCCTCCTCGACCTCCGCTTCGGGGTAGCCGGCGAGCTTTCGCCTGAGCTCGGCCTCCGTGTAGGCCCTCCGGGCGAGGAGGGCGAGGGCCCGACCAAGCGCCTTTCCCACCCCTGCTAGACTAACCCCCGTGCGCGTCTTCGCCCTCGCCGATCCCCACCTTGGCAGCCAGGTGAAAAAGCCGATGACCGTCTTCGGCGAGCGCTGGACCGGGCACCCCGAGGTTCTCTTCCGGCGTTGGCGCGAGACGGTGGGCGAGGACGACCTGGTCATCGTCCCCGGGGACATTTCCTGGGCGATGCGGCTCGAGGAGGCCCTGCCGGATCTCCAGGCGATCGCCGAGCTCCCCGGGTTCAAGGTAATCCTGAGGGGCAACCACGACTACTGGTGGCCCTCGATCACCAAGTTAAGGCAGGCCCTTCCCCCGAAGATGCACGCGATCCAGAACGACGCGGTGGTGATCGGCGGGGTGGCGGTGGCCGGAAGCCGGGGCTGGATCACCCCCTACGAGCGCGAGTTCACCGAACACGACGAGAAGATCTACCGCCGCGAGGCGGAAAGGCTCCGGCTCTCGCTCGAGGACGCGAGGCGAAAGCCCCACGAACGCCTAATCGTTGCCCTCCACTACCCCCCCTTCGGCCCCGGAGGGGAGCCCACGCTCTTCACTGAGCTGATCGAAAAGGCGCGCCCCGACGCGGTGGTCTTTGGCCACCTCCATACCGCCGACCCGGAAAGGCTTCCCCGAGACTGGAAGGGAATCCCGCTTCACCTGGTGGCGGCCGACGTCCTCGGCTTCTGGCCCAAGCGCATCCTGTAAACCTGCGCTTCCCCACGGTCGGGGGCAAAACCGGGGAGTAGTCTGCCGGCAACGCGGATTCCCGCGGCCCGGGCGTCGCCAGGAACGCCGGAGGCTCCGGTCCACCCGGAGGGTCGCCGTGACCAAGGCTCCCTTTCCCCCGCCCCCAGCAGCCTACGGGGGCGAGTTCCTGGGCGTGCTGGGAGGGAGCGCCGCCTTCGCCGCCCTCGCCCTCCGCCTGGGTGAAACCGGGGACGCCCTCCTGGTGGCGGCGCTCAGCGCGCTCCCCCACGCCACGCTCTTGGTGGACTTGGCGGCGGGGCCGGTGCTCGAGCGGACCAACCCCCGGCGCTGGCTCGTGCTCGGCGCCCTCCTTCGGGGGCTCCTCCTCTTCGCGATGGTGCCCCTCCTCGCCGCGCCTGGGCTCCTCCTGATCCTGCTCGCCTTCCTTTTTCACGCCCTCCTCTCGGTGGAAGAGCTCGCCTGGAAGGTTTACCTGCCCCGGGTCGCGAACGATCGCCTGACCTCGGAGAACGCGCGGCTCCGGGCGGTGCAGCTCACCTCCGACGGAGCCGGCGACCTGGTCGGCCCCCCGCTTTCCCGAGTCCTGGTCAGCTTGCCCTTCACGGCCGGCGGGCTTTTACTCCTTTTGGGCGGCCTCTTGCTCCGGGTGCTGCCCGAGCCCAAGCCGGCGCCGAACCCGGAGGGAAAGGACCGCACCTACCTCGGCTTCCGGCCGCTCCTCGCCTCAAAACGGCTCCGGTACCTGCAGCTCGTCTGGACCGGCCTCGCCCTTCAGACCGCCCTGGGGCTTGGGCTGCTCGCGATCCTGGTGCTCCGGAAGGGCACGCCTCCGGAGCTTTTCGGGCTCGTCTTCCTGGGGCTTTCCACGGGTGCCCTCGCCGGCAGCCTGGCCGCCGACCGGCTTTCGGCCGGGGCGGCCCTGGGCCTTGGCGTAGGGCTCCGGGGGCCGGCCTTCGCCCTCCTGCTCGCACCCTTTCCCGCGAACCTCTCCGGGGCCCTGCTCCTCACCTTCGGGATCAACCTGGCGGCGGTGCACCTGCTCACGCTGCGCCAGCGCTGGGCGCCCGAAGGGCTGCTTGCCCGGGTGCAGGCGGCGAGCGGGGTGCTGGTCTCCGCG
>JALSRQ010000069.1 GCA_026984675.1 Thermaceae bacterium | reverse complement strand
CTTGGCCTCCTGGAGCTGCCGCCGGACGGCCTGGGGGGCGGTGCCCCCGTAGGAGGCCCGGGCGTGGATCGCCCGGTCGAGGGTCAGGAGGTCGAGGGCGTCCTCCTCAAAGAGCGGGGAGAACCCCTTAAGCTCCTCCAGGGTGAGCGAGGCGAGCTCGCGGCCCTCCTCCGAAAGCCGCCCCACCAGCCGCCCCACCACCCGGTGGGCCTCCCGGAAGGGCAGGCCCTTTCGGGCCAGGTAGTCGGCCAGATCGGTGGCCAGGGCGAACCCCCCCTCGGCGGCCCGGCGCATCGCCCCGGTCCGCCAGCGGAGCTCGGGGAGCATCCGGGCCAGGAGCCGGACCGAGGGGCGCACCTGGTCGAAGGCGTCGAAGAGGGGCTCCTTGTCCTCCTGGAGGTCCTTGTTGTAGGCGAGCGGCAACCCCTTGACCGCCGCCAGGAGGGCGACCAGGTCGCCGATCACCCGGCCGGCCTTGGCCCGGACGAGCTCGGGGATGTCGGGGTTCTTCTTCTGGGGCATGATCGAGCTGCCGGTGGCGAAGGCGTCGGGCAGCTCGACGAAGCCGAACTCGTAGGAAGAGTAGAGGACGAGCTCCTCGGCCAGCCGCGAGAGGGTGGTCTGCAGGATGGCCAGGGCGGAGAGCGCCTCCAGCGCGAAGTCCCGGCTGGCCACCGCGTCCAGCGAGTTGGGCACCGGGCGGGCGAAGCCGAGCTCGCGGGCGGTAAGGGACCGGTCGATGGGGAACGAGGTGCCGGCCAGCGCCGCCGCCCCCAGGGGCGACTCGTCCATGCGCGCCAGGGCGTCGGCGATCCGCCCCTGGTCGCGGGTGAGCATCCAGAAGTAGGCCAGGAACCAGTGGGCCAGCAGGATCGGCTGGGCCCGTTGCAGGTGGGTGTAGCCGGGGAGGACGGTGCCGGCCTCGAGGTGCCGCTCGGCCTCGGCCACCAGCACCCGCCGCAACTCCCGGACCTCGCCGGTCAGCCCGGTCAGGGCGTTCTTGAGCCAGAGACGGAGGTCGGTGGCCACCTGGTCGTTCCGGCTCCGGGCGGTGTGGAGCTTCTTCCCCGCCTCGCCGACCAGCTCGGCCAGGCGGGCCTCAATGTTCATGTGGACGTCCTCGTAGGCCTCCCGCCAGGGGAAGCCGCCCTCGGCGATCTCGCGCTCGATCCGGTCGAGGCCCTCGAGGATCCGCTCCACCTCCCCCGGGTCCAAGACCCCCACCCGGCCGAGCATCCGCACGTGGGCCCGGGAACCGGCCAGGTCCTCGCGCCACAGCCGCCGGTCGAAGGCGAGCGAGTTGTTGAAGGCCTGGGCCAGGGCGTCCGTCTCCTCGGCGAACCGCCCGCCCCAGAGCTTCTCCGATCGCTTCATTCCCTCCCCAGCACCCGGGCGCGCACCTTGAGCCGGAGGGCGTTGATCTTGATGAAGCCCTCGGCGTCCTTCTGGTCGTAGTCGCCCTTCTCGTCGAAGGAGACCAGCCGCTGGTCGTAGAGGGAAACCGGGCTCTTGCGGCCGGCGATCGCGACGTTCCCTTTGTAGAGCTTGAGCCGGGCGGTGCCGGTGACGTCCTCGGCGATGGCGTCGAAGAGCCGCTGCAGCTTCTCCCGCTCGGGGGCGAACCAGTAGCCGTAGTAGACGAGCTCGGCGTACTTGGGGGCGAGCCGGTCGCGGAGGTGGAGGGCCTCCCGGTCGAGGGTCAGGGACTCCACCGCCCGCCGGGCGTGGTAGAGCAGGGTGCCCCCGGGGGTCTCGTAGACGCCGCGGGACTTCATCCCCACGTAGCGGTTTTCCACCAGGTCGACCCGGCCCACCCCGTGGCGCCCGGCCAGGGTGTTGAGGCGGGCGAGCAGGGCGGCCGGCGAGAGCCGCTCGCCGTTCACCGCCACCGGGTCGCCCCGCTCGAACTCGATCTCGACGTACTCGGGCTCGTCCGGGGCCAGGCGGGGGTCGGTGGTGAGCCGGAACATCTCCTCGGGGGGCTCGGCCCAGGGGTCCTCGAGGATCCCCCCCTCGTAGGAGATGTGCAGCAGGTTGGCATCCATCGAGTAGGGCTTCTCCTGGGTGACCGGCACCGGGATGCCGCGCTCTTTGGCGTAGGCCACCAGGTCGGGCCGGCCCTTCATCGTCCACTCGCGCCAGGGGACGATCACCCGGATGTCGGGGTTCAGGGCGTAGGCGGTGAGCTCGAAGCGCACCTGGTCGTTGCCCTTGCCGGTGGCCCCGTGGGAGACCGCCTCGGCCCCCTCCTCGCCGGCGATCTGGACCATGTACTGGGCGATCAGGGGACGGGCAATGGCGGTGCCGAGGAGGTAGTAGCCCTCGTACAGCGGCGCCGCCCGCATCATGGGGAAGACGAAGTCGCGGACGAACTCCTCCCTGAGGTCGAGGGCGTAGGCCTTCTTGGCGCCGGTCTTGAGCGCCTTTTCCCGGGCCTCCTCGACCTCCTCCCCCTGCCCGATGTCGGCGGTGAAGGCGATGACCTCGGCGTCGTATTCCTCGATCAGCCAGCGGAGGATCACGCTGGTGTCGAGCCCCCCGGAGTAGGCGAGCACGATCTTCATCTGCACAAATATACAGCGCCGGACAAGGACAACCCACCCCCCGTAGCAAGCGACCCCGGCCAAAAGGCCGGGGTCGCGCCCGGGCCTTCGTTCTCAGAGGCTCCGCTTCAAAAGCTCCAGGTGCTCGTGGGTGATCGGCAGCACCCGGAGGGGTTCCGCCTTGGGCTCGCCCTCCTCGAAGTAGACCTCGTTGAGCAGGAAGAGGCCCCGGTCGAGGTCGAAGGTGAAGGTGAGCAAGGGAAGCTCCTCGAAGTGGGCCCGGAGCTCGCGGTCGCCGCCGAGGGCCTCCTTGACGAAGCCAGGGGCCCAGATCCGCACGTGGAAGAAGACCTCGCCCTCGAACCCCTTCTCCTTAATCGCCCTCAGGGCGGCCTCGGTGAGGGGCTTGTTGACCTCGGGGCCGGCCTCGCCACCGAAGGCGAGGAAGAGGATGTCCACGTCCTTAAGGGCCTCGACCGCGTCGGCCACCGCCTCCGGGGTCTCGGCCAGCGCGGTCCTCACCCGGCCGAGCCCCCCGACCTGGGTCAGGAAGGCGGCCTCCAGCGCGCCGGTGAGGCTGGCGCAGATGAGGGTCCGGTTGGTCAGGATGCCGAGGCTCGCGTCGGGGGCGTCCTGGGCCAGGGCCTGACCGATCACCCGACCGGTCA
>JALSRQ010000068.1 GCA_026984675.1 Thermaceae bacterium | reverse complement strand
CGGGCTGGTGGCGGTGCCCGCCGAGGCCGCCCAGGAGGTCGCCGACGTCCTGATCCGGGCAGGGGTCAAGGGGATCTTGAACTTCGCCCCGGTGGTGCTCGAGGCCCCGCCCGGGGTGCCGGTCGAGAACGTTGACTTCCTGGCCGGCCTCGCGCGGTTGGCGTACTTTATCAAGGAGAACGTTGGAGAGGAGTGGGTAGGATGAAGCGTTGGATCTTGGCCGGCCTCCTGGCCGCGGTCGGGTTGGGGCTTTCCGCTTGCAGCAACTTCAGCTTCCAACACCCCATCGGGGTGCCCACCGTCGTCGTCAGCGTCGGCGACAACAGCCTGACCCAGGACCCCACCACCGGCAACTGGGTGCTCGAGTTCCAACTGGAGGCCCGCACGCTGCCGGGTTCGCCAGGGGGCGTCATCGTCTCCTTCTCGCTCGACGGCGGCGGCCAGCTGGATGCCGGCCGACGGGTCGAGCGCTGCCCGGCAACCGAGCCCGACCCCTGCGGTCCCTTCGTGACCAACTACAAGCGCGAGTTCACCAGCTACCCGCCGGCGGGTAGCTATGTGATCAACGGCTACACGGTGATGGGGGAAAACGGGGCGGTGCTCCACCAAAACCTGAACGCGCCGATCCGCATCCACTGAGCCGGTATACTCGATGCGGTGGAGGTCCTGGAGGCGACCCCTTTCCTCAAGCGGTTCGACCGCGCCCTGCGGTCGCTGCTCCGCTCCGACGTCGAGTTCATCCAGCTGATCGAGGACGACCTGGTCTACGCCGGGGGCAAGCGGGTGCGCCCCCGGCTCGCCTACCTGGCCAGCCGGGCGCTGGTCGAGGACGGGGTCCCCCACGAGATGAAGCTCGCCATGGCGGTGGAGCTCCTGCACTCGGCGACCCTGCTCCACGACGACCTGGTTGACAACGCCGAGACCCGCCGGGGGCGCGAGGCCGCCTACCGCAAGTACGGCAACGCGGTGAGCGTCCTCTCGGGCGACTACCTGCTTTCCCGGCTGCTCTTCCTGCTGGCCGAGACCGGGCGCATGCCCCTGGTGCACCTCTTCGCCGAGGTCGCCCGCCAGCTCGCCGAGGCCGAGGTGCTGCAGTTCCAGGTGGCGGCGCTGGAGGAGCACCGCCTCGACCGCTACTTCCGCATCATCCGGGGCAAGACCGCCGCCCTCATGCAGGCGGCCACCGAGGGGGCGGCGATCCTCGCCGACCTCCCCGAGGACCACCCCCACCGCCGGGCCCTGGCCACCTTCGGCGAGGCCTACGGGCTCGCCTTCCAGATGCGCGACGACTACCTCGACCTGATGGGCGACCCCGATCGCCTCGGCAAGCCGGTGGGGGGCGACGTGAGGGAGGGGAAGCTCACCCTCCTCCTGCTCCGGATGCTGGAGCGGGCCCCCGCCGAGGTCCGCCCCCTGCTCGCCCGAAGGGCGGGGGAGGCGGGCGACGTCGAGCGGCTCAGGGCCCTGGCCCGTTCCACCGGGGCGGCCGAGGCCACGGTGGCGGCGATCGCCCGCGAGGTCGAGCGGGCCGAGGCGGCGCTCGCCGATCTGCCCCCCAGCCCGGCCCGGGAGGAGCTTCGGTCCCTGGCCCGGGCCGAGCTGGGGCGGGTTAGGTAATAGGTCCCCCTTCCCGCGCGCTATAATCCGCCCGGTGATAGGAGGTGGGCATGCAAAGCCAGGTCTGGAAACCGCCCGGTAGCCCGGGGCTCTGGGGGGATTTCCTCGAGTACCTGGGCCGCGCCGAGGGCGGCGAGCGGGTGCACCCGGTGACCCACGAGTACCTGGTGCACCCGCGTCGCGTTCTGACCATGTCGCTGCCGGTGCGCCTCGAGGACGGCCGGGTCCATACCTTCGCCGGCTACCGGGTGGTGCACAACATCGCCCGCGGCCCCTCGATCGGGGGGGTGCGTTACGACCCTGCCCTCACCGTGGGGGACGTCGCCGGGCTGGCCGCCTGGAACACCCTCAAGGCGGCGGTCCTGAACCTCCCCTTCGGCGGCGCCGCCGGCGGGGTGGTGCTCGACCGCCGGGCCCTGGCCACCCCCGAGGTCGAGCGGGTGAGCCGCCGCTACATGGCCGAGCTGATCAACCTGGCCGGCCCCGAGGTCGACGTGCTGGCCCCCGACTTCGGCACCGACGAGCAGGTGATGGCCTGGTTCATGGACACCTACTCCCAGGGCAAGGGGTTCATCGAGCCGGCGGTGGTGGTCGGCAAGCCCGACCGGCTGGGCGGCACCCGGGGCCGAAACGACGCGGTGGCGGTGGGGCTCGTGCACGTCACCGAGCGGTTCGCCGCCCGTCACGGAATGGCCCTGAAGGGGGCCGAGGTGGCGGTGCAGGGCTTCGGACAGGTGGGCCGAGCGGTGGCCCGGGTCCTCCACCGCCTGGGGGCCAAGGTGGTGGCGGTCTCGATGGACGTCGGCGGGCTCTTCGACGGGGACGGCCTCGACGTCCCCGCCCTCGAGGCCCACTTCGACCGCGAGGGCACCTTCGACGGCTTCCCGGCGGCCCCCCTCGGCAACGCCGAGCTCCTCGCGCTGTCGGTCGACTACCTGGTCCTCGCCGCCTACCAACACGTGGTCCACGCCGGCAACGCCGAGTCGGTCCACGCCCGGGTGGTGGTCGAGGGGGCCAACGTGCCCATCACCGCCGAGGCCGACCGCATCCTCGCCGACCGCGGGGTGCTGGTGGTGCCCCACGTGCTCGCCGCCGGGGGCAACCTGGTGGTCGGCTACTACGAGTGGGTGCAGGACCTTAACCAGTACTTTTGGGACGAGCGCCGGGTCCGGCAGCAGCTCAAGGCGGCCCTGGTGCGGGCCTACGACCAGGTGGAGGCGCGGGCCGAGCGCGAGGGCCTGCCGCTTCGCTGCGCCGCCCACCGGCTGGCGATCGAACGGGTGGACGAGGCCACCCGGCTGCGAGGGGTGTATCCATGAAGCACACGCCGCTTTCCTTCCTTCCCGAGGAGGCCCAGGGGCCCTGGAAGACCTACCTCGAGCAGGTCGACCGGGTGATCCCCCACCTGGGCTCCCTGGCCTACTGGGCCGAGACCCTGAAGCGACCCAAGCGCGTCCTCATCGTCGACGTTCCCATCCGCATGGACGACGGCACGGTGGCCCACTTCGAGGGCTACCGGGTCCACCACAACACCTCGCGGGGGCCCGCCAAGGGCGGGGTCCGCTACCACCCGGCGGTGACCCTCTCCGAGGTGATGGCCCTGGCCGCCTGGATGACGATCAAGAACGCCGCGGTGGGG
>JALSRQ010000067.1 GCA_026984675.1 Thermaceae bacterium | reverse complement strand
GACCCCGGCCCCAAGGAGGTCGACTGGACGCTCTTCCCCCTGCTCGCCGGGGTGCTGGAGGAGGCCGACCCCGGGGCGAAGGCGATTCCCCTGCTCCTTTCCGGCGTCACCGACGGCCGGCACTTCGCCCGGCTGGGCATCCAGACCTACGGCTTCACCCCCATGAAGCTCCCCGAGGGGTTCGCCTTCAACCGGCTCATCCACGCCGCCGACGAGCGGATTCCGGTGGAGGCGCTGCGCTTCGGGGTGGGGGCGGTGCGAAGCGTGCTGCGAGGGTACCGGGCCCGATAGAAGGGGGCGGATGTTCCGCCCCCTTCCCGTTCCCAGCCGGGCTTACCCGCACTTCGACCAGCCGCAGACCTGGCAGGTGAGGCAGCCGTCCTCGACCTTGACCGGGCCGCCGCACTCGGGGCAGGTGGGCCCCTCGCCGGGCCCGCCGCCCCCGGCGGGAACCTCGACCTTGACCTCGGGGGCCGGGGCCGGCACCGCCTTGGGGGCCTCGCCCCCCGCCAGCGGGTGGTTCTCGCCGTTTCCGAGCTTCAAGGCCTGCTCCAGGGCGAGGGCGATGAGGTCGCCCTTGCTGGCCACGAACTTCTTGAAGTAGCTGCCGTAGAGCCCGCCGTTGATGCCCCTCAGGGTGTGGACGATCGCCTCGGGGGGCACCCCGTACTGCAGCGCGATCGAGACCACCCGCCCGAGCGCCTCGGCGTCGGCGTTCTGCTCGTCGCCGGCCTTGCCGGTGGTGAGGATGACCTCGACCGGGTGGGCCCCCTGCATGTTGACGGTGACCAGGTAGGAGTAGCGGGTGCCGTCGGAGGCGGTGAGCTTGACCATGTCGGTGAAGCCGAAGAGCCGCCCGGTGCGCTCGAAGACCGGCTCGCCGAAGGGGCGGGCGGCGGGGGCCGGGTTTTCCGGGAGCGAGGCGGCCTGGGAGGGGGTGTCGGGCGTTTCGGCTTTCGTTTCCCCGGTCTTGCTGGTGCGGATCACCTGGAACTCCCGGCTGCCGTCGCGGTAGACGGTGATCCCCTTGCAGCCGGTTCGCCAGGCCTCGGAGTAGGCGGCCTCCACGTCCTCGACGGTGGCCTGATGGGGGAGGTTGATCGTCTTGGAGAGCGAGTTGCCCACGTAGCCCTCGCGGTCGAAGGCCCGCTGCACCGCCCCCTGCATCCGCACGTGGTCGAGGGGGGCGACGTCGTGGGCGCACTTGAAGACCCTTTGGAGCCGTTCGGGCACGAAGGCGAGCCCCTGCACCGAGCCGTGGTTTTCCTGGATCCGCTCGGTGACCTTGTCCCAGTCCCAGCCGCCGTCCTTTTGGTAGTCGGGGGGCGGGGGGTAGGCCTCGAGGAGCTCCTTGAAGAGCGGGTGGACCAGGGCCTTGTACTCCCCGCCGATCCGTCGCCAGACGAAGGGGGCGAAGACCGGTTCGATCCCCGAGGAGACCCCCATCAGCATGCTGGTGGTGCCGGTGGGGGCGACGGTGAGGAGGGCGACGTTGCGGCGGGGGCGGATCCCGAGGCTTTTGAAGTACTCCTCGTGCTCGGCGTAGAGCGGGAAGACCCCCCGCTCCTCGGCGAGCGCCTCGGAGGCGGCGGTGGCCTCCTCCCGCATCGCGTCCATGATCCGCTCGACCACCCGGCGGGCCTCCTCGGAGTCGTAGGGGAGGTCCATCTCGATCAGGGCGTCGGCCAGGCCCATCACCCCCAGCCCGAGCCGCCGCAGGGTCCGGGAGGCCTCGCGGTTGTCCTCGAGGACGAAGTGGTTCACGTCGAGGACGTTGTCGAGGAAGCGCACCGCGGTGCGCACGTCCCTCCTGAAGGTCTCGAAGTCGAAGCGCCCGTCCTCTTGGACGTAGGCGGCCAGGTTCATCGCCCCCAGGTCGCAGGGCTCGCCCACGGTGAGGGGGATCTCGCCGCAGGGGTTGGTGGCCCGGATCGCCCAGCGCTCGCCGAGCCCCTTGAGCGCCGACTTCTCGTTCACCCGGTCAACGAAGATCAACCCCGGCTCGCCGGTGGCCCAGGCGTGCCAGGCGATCTCGTGCCAGATCCACCGGGCGGGAACGCCGCCCTTAAAGACCGGCACCGGCCGGGCGCCGTCCTCCCGCTCGGGGAGGTCGGGGATCCGCCCCCGGTAGGCCTCCTCGAGGAACACCGGGTAGTACTTGCCGGGCACCTCCTTGGGTTCGACCGGCCAGAGGGCGTCGGCGTCCAGCGCCTCGATGAAGCGGTTGGTAATGAGGACCGAGATGTTGAAGGTGGAGATGTCGCCCTCGGCGGCCTCGCGGTCGAGGTCCTTGGCGGTGAGAAAGTCGAACAGGTCGGGGTGGGCGACGTCGAGGGTGGCCATGCCCGCCCCCCGGCGGGTGCCCCCCTGCCGCACCACCCGCAGGACCGGGGCGTAGACGTAGCGGAGGGTGGCCACCGGGCCGGCGTCGGGGCCCCCGCGGTTGGCCCATTCCAGGAAGTTGTCGTAGATCTCGATCAGGTAGCTGGTGGGGCCGCTGGCGGTGCCGCCCGAGCTCTTGACCGGGGCCCCCTCGGGGCGGAGGCGGGAGAAGTCGACGTGGGGCTCCTCCCCCGAGAGCGCCAGGCGCACCGCCCCGGCGGCGGTGTCCATGATCCCGCCCATGTCGTCGGCGATCTCGAGGACCTTCTCGGGCCGCTCGCGGACGGTGAGCACGCCGTGCTCGCGGGCGAGGGCGGCGAGCTCGGGGGAGAGGGTGCCGTAGACCACCCGGGTCCAGTTGCGCACCGCGTGGGGGAGCTTCTCCCCGTCGGGGTTGGTGGAGGGCCGCATCAGCCCCTTGATGAAGTCCTCGACGTCCGGGTGGTCGGCCCGCATGTAGGCGAAGCCGCGGATCAGGCCCGGCTTCTTCCCCTTCGGGGCCGAGCGGTAGGGGTCGAGGTTGACCCCGTTGCCGCCGCCCACCTTGGTGACCAGGGCGAGCTTCTTGGCCACCTCCATGATCCCCTCGAGGCTCGCCGGGGGGTTCTGGGTGGCCCCCTGGACGAAGCAGTTCAGCACGTTGCCGTGGGCGGTGGCGGCCCCGGCCAGCACCCGGCCCCCGGGGCAGAAGCGCTTTTGGCTCATGAGCTGGTAAAAGCGCTCGGCCCAGACCTCCCGCTCGGGTTCCTTTTCCGGGGTGGCGACCCAGTTGGCGACCCGGCGGAACATTCCATAGATGTCGCCGTCGCCGGGCTGCAGGTACTGCCGCTTGGCGATGGCGAGGGCGTGCTCGTCGAAGGGGCGGGTTTTCATAGCGTCTCCTCCCAGGTTGGCGTGTTTGGGGCAGGGCCTTCTCTACTAGATCTTGGCCTGTCCGAGCGTGAGGCTACTAGATCTTGCGAGCCGGCGCAAGCGGATCGGTCACAATCGGCGCCTCGAGTCTACCCCCGCCCCGCCGGCTGGCAAAACCCCGCGCCCCTTTCGTAGGATGGGGCCGTTTGGAGGCGGGGGTGGCCAAGGGAACGCTCTTCGTGATGACCGGCGCCTCGGGGGTGGGCAAGGGCACCCTTCGGGAGCGCCTCATGGAACGGGTGAAGCTCTACTACTCGATCTCGATGACCACCCGCCCTCCCCGGCCGGGGGAGCGGCACGGGGTCGACTACTGGTTCGTCGACCGCGAGCGCTTCCTCGCCCTCCGGGCCCAGGGGGCGTTCTTGGAGTCGGCGGAGTACGTGGGGCGGTTCTACGGCACCCCCCGGGCCCCGGTCGAGCGCCACCTGGCCCGGGGGGAGGACGTCCTCTTGGAGATCGAGGTCGAGGGGGCCAAGCAGGTCATGCGGCGGGCCCCCGAGCTCGGCATCCAGGCGGTCTTCCTCTTCATCGTCCCCCCCTCGCTCTCCGAGCTCCGCCGGCGGTTGCTCTTTCGCAGCGGGCGGCTCGACGAGGCTAAACTAAAGGAGATCCGGGCTCGGCTGGCCCGGGCCGAGCGGGAGATCGCCGAGGCCGGCGAGCTGGGATTCGACTACGTGGTGGCCAACGACGTGCTCGAGGAGGCGACGGCGGCCCTCGAGCGGATCGTAAGGAGCGAACGGCTCAAGGCCCGCCGGCAGGGGGCGGCGCTCAGCCGGGCGCTCGCCCGCGACCCCGAGCTGGAGGCCGAGCTCGACGAGATGGAAAGGTGGATGGTGGAACGTGGCGGAACCGGGAATTGATCGCATCCTCGGCCTGGTGGACTCCAAGTACCGGCTGACCGTGGTGGTGGCCAAGAGGGCCCAGCAGCTGTTGCGCTACAACTTCAAGAACACCGTGCTGGAACCCAAGGAGTGGCCCAAGATGCGGACCCTCGAGGGCGAGGTCCCCGACCCCAACCCGGTGACCTGGGCGATGCGCGAGCTGGCCACCGGTCGGCTGGTGATCGGCGAGAACCTGGTCCCGGAGGACAAGCTCTCGCGCCTCCTGGAGCAGCTCTACCCCGAGGAGCTGGCGGAGGAATAGCTTGGCCGGCCGGGTGCTCTTGGCCGTGGGAGGGGGCGCCGCCGCGATCAAGGCGCCCCTGATCGTGCGGCGCCTGGCCGAGGCCGGCTACCGGGTCCGGGTGCTGGCCACCGAGCGGGCGCTGGCCTTCACCACCGAGCTGGCGCTGGCCACCGTGAGCGGTCGGCCGGTGGCCACCGAGACCGGTTGGTTCGCCCCCAGCGGCCGGGTCCTCCACCTCGAGCTCGCGGAGTGGGCCGACCTGGTGCTGGTGGCCCCGGCCACCGCCGCCGACCTAGCCCGGGCCGCCGCCGGCCTGGCCGAGGACCTGCTCACCGCGGTGCTCACCGCCGGCCCCCCCCGGGTGGTCTGGGCCCCGGCGATGAACCCCCGCATGTGGGCCGACCCGGCGGTCCAGGCCAACGTCGGCCGGCTCAAGGCCCGGGGCCACGCCTTCGCCGGGCCCGCCTCGGGGGCGATGGCCGGGGTGGGGGAGGCCCCCGGGCCGGGCCGGATGCTCGAGCCCGAGGAGCTCGTTGAGCACGTCCGCTACCACCTGACCGACAAGGACTACGCCGGACGGCGGGTCCTGGTCACCGCCGGACCCACCCGCGAGCACCTCGACCCGGTGCGCTTTCTGTCCAACCCCTCCTCGGGCAAGATGGGCTACGCGGTGGCCCGGGCCGCCCGCGACCGGGGGGCCCGGGTGGTGCTGGTGAGCGGGCCGACCGCCCTCGAGGACCCCTTTGGGGTCGAGGTGGTGCGGGTCGAGAGCGCCGAGGCGATGCGGGAAGCGGTGCTCGCCCGCTACCCCTCCGCCGAGGTGGTGGTGATGGCGGCGGCGGTGGCCGACTGGCGGCCGGCCGAACGGCGGGACGAGAAGGAGGCCAAGCTCGGCGAGGAGAAGCACCTTCGCCTGGTCCGCACCCCCGACATCCTGGCCGAGCTCGGGGCCAGGAAGGGCGACCGGGTGCTGGTGGGCTTCGCCATGGAGACCCACGCCGGCCCCGAGCGGGCCTTCGAAAAGCTCCGGCGGAAGAACCTCGACCTGATCTGCCTCAACTACCCCACCGACCCCGAAACCGCCTTCGGGGCCGAGGAGAACCGCCTGCTCCTGATCGATCCCAGCGGCCGCACCGAGGCCCTCGGGCGGGCCCCCAAGCGGGTCCTGGCCGACCGGCTGCTCGACCGCGTGCGGCGCATTATGCAGTAGTGCGTATAATCTGACAAAACCCTCCGCGGGGTGTAAACCTGTCCGATAGGGGTGGTCGATGCCGAATAAAGAGCTGCGCCATAAAAAAATCCAGGAGATCGTGGCCCGGGAGGAGATCTCGACCCAGGCCGAGCTGGTGGAGCGCCTCCGGCAGGAGGGCTTCAACGTCACCCAGGCGACGGTGAGCCGCGACATCAGCGAGCTCCGGCTGGTGCGGGTGCCCCTGGGGCGGGGCAAGCACAAGTACGCCCTGGCCCCGATCGAGCTGGAGGAGGACGCCGAGGCCGAGCTCAAGCGGCAGTTCAAGGAGTTCGTCCACGACGTCGACCGGGGCGGCAACCTCATCGTGATCCGCACCGCCCTGGGCCACGCCGCCGGCATCGCGCTCCTGATCGACAAGCTCAAAAACGACGACCTGGTGGGCACCCTGGCCGGGGACGACACGATCCTGGTGGTGGCCCGGGGGGAGCCGGAGGCCGAGCGTTTGAAGGAGTACTTCGAGGGGTTCTTGGTCTGAGCGGTGGCCCCCCTGGCGCTGGCCGCCAAGGCCTTCCTGACCCTCTTCGTGGTCATGGACCCGGTGGGGCTGGGGCCGGTCTTCCTGGCCCTGGCCGGGGAGCGCACCCCCGAGGAGCAGCGGGCCATCGCCGCCCGGGCGGTGGGGCTCGCCGCCGGGCTGCTGGCCTTCTTCGGCCTCTTTGGGGCCCCCCTGCTGGCCTACCTGGGGATCGGCCTGGGGGCCTTCCGGGTGGCGGGCGGGCTCTTGCTCTTTAAGATCGCGGTCGACATGGTCTTCGCCAGCCGGGTGCGGGAGACCCCCGAGGAGGAGGAGGAGGCCCGGGTCCGCGAGGACATCAGCGTCTTCCCGCTGGCGATCCCCCTCCTGGTCGGGCCCGGGGCCATGGCCAGCATCCTGGTGCTGGCGGCCGAGGCCAAGGGGGTCCCGGGCGGTCCCCTCTGGCTGGCGGCGGCGGCCGGGGCGGTACTCCTCCTCGCCTACCTGGCCCTTCTTTTGGCCGGGGCCATCGCCCGGGGGTTGGGCCGGACCGGGGTCAACGTGGTGACCCGGGTCCTCGGCGTGCTGCTCGCCGCTCTGGCGGTGCAGTACGTCTTCGACGGGGTCTGGGCCTACTTCGTGCGGGGTTAGGCGATGCGGGCCTCGAGGTACTCCCGTTCGCCCTCGAGGATCATCCGCGCCTCCTCGGGGTCCTTGGGGTACTCCTTGCCGCGGTTGAGGAGGTAGGTCTCGTACCGTCCGATGCCGAAGGCCTCGACCAGGTAGGCGAGGGCGGTCTTCACATCGAAGTCCTTGCAGGAGAAGATGTCGACGCTGAGGAACCCGCGCTTCGGGAAGGTGTGGATGGCGATGTGGGACTCGGCGATGATCACCACCCCGGCGAGCCCCTGGTCCTCGGGGGCCTCCCCGCGGTACTCGTAGACCGACGGGGGCAGGACCTTGGTCATCTCCATCCGCTCGGGGAGCTCGTCGAGCACCCGCAGGATCAGCTCGCGGTCGGCCAGCCGCTCGGGGTCGGCGTCGTAGCCGTCGATCATCAGGTGAGGACCGAATCCCAACAGTTCCATCCCGCGACCTCCTTTCCGCGAACCGCGGGTACCCCCGCGCTCTACCGGCATTATCGGGGTCCCGGCCGAACCTGTCAAGATTTCGAGTGCGTCCGGTCAAAATTTGCCGCCATGCCGGTCCAACGAAGACGGCATTGTTCCCTTAGGAATGGGTAAAATAAGCCCTCCGTCAGAAACCTGAGATCCTCCGTCGAACCGGACGGCTTTTGGATCCGGCCGGGACCCCGCCGGGCCGGGATACCCCGGGCGGGTGGCGGCCCGGGGCGGGGCCGGCGTTGGGCCCGGGTAGGACATTCTTCAAGGGGGCGGGTATAAACTGGGGCCGGAAAAGGAGGGGATATGTATCGCGGCAGAGAGGGACAATGGGCGTTCTACCTCCACCGGATCTCGGGAATCGCCATCATCCTTTTCCTCGCGCTCCACGTGACCGAGATCTCCAGCTCGATGTTCGGGCCCAAGTGGTTCAACGCCCTTTTAAAGTTCGAGGAGAACCCGATCTTCGGCCTGGGGCTGGTGGGGGTGGCGGCCCTGGTGCTCTATCACGCCCTGAACGGCCTCCGCATCATCCTGATGGACTTCACCTCCTGGGGCGTCAAGCTGCAGCGGCAGCTCTGGTACGCGGTCTGGGTGGTCTACGTGATCCTCGGGTTCCCGATGCTCTTTATCATGCTGAAGCACGTCTTCGTGGGGGGTGCATGATGGCGTTCCGCGCCCGTCGCCTGGAGGAGGCCAAGCGGCTCTCCACCAGCAACCTCGAGCTCTTGTGGTGGGTCTTCATGCGGGTCTCGGGGGTGCTCCTCGTCTTCCTGGTGCTGGGGCACCTCTACACCCGGGCGGTCCTTCTCAACTTCCACCACGACCTCACCTACGACGTGGTCGCCCGCAACATGTCGACGGTGACCTGGAAGTTCTACAACTGGCTCCTCCTCTTCCTCTCGATCCTCCACGGCACCAACGGCCTTCGCTACAGCATCGACGATTACCTCCCCTCCCCCCGCGCCCGGGTCTGGGTCAAAGTGATCGTCTACACCCTGGTCTTCCTGGTCACGGTCTTCGGGACCCTCTCGCTTTGGGCCTGGAACTACACGCCGGTCCGCTAGGAGGTACGACATGGCACACCAACACGACGTACTGGTGATCGGGGCCGGAGGGGCCGGGCTCACCGCCGCCCTGTACGCCGCCCACCGGGGCGCCGACGTGGGGGTGATCTCCAAGCTCTACCCCACCCGCTCCCACACCGGGGCTGCCCAGGGCGGCATCGGCGCCGCCCTCGGCAACGTGGAAGAGGATCACTGGGAATGGCACATGTACGACACCGTCAAGGGCGGGGACTACCTCACCGACCAGGACGCCGCCGAGGTCTTCGCCCGCGAGGTGATCGACGCGGTGATCGAGCTGGAGCACATGGGCCTGCCCTTCGACCGGCTCCCCAACGGCAAGATCGCCCAGCGCCGCTTCGGCGGCCACACCAAGGAGTGGGGTAAGGCCCCGGTCCACCGCGCCGCCCACGCCGCCGATCGCACCGGCCACATGATCCTCCAGACCCTCTACCAGCAGTCGGTCAAGCGGGGGATCACCTTCTATAACGAGTTCCACGTCCTCGACGTGATCTTCTCCGAGGACGGGCGGGCGATTGGGGTGGTGGCCCTGGAGTTCGCCACCGGCGAGCTCCACACCTTCCAGGCCAAGTCGATCGTGATCGCCTCCGGCGGCTTCGGCCGGATGTTCAAGGTGACCTCGAACGCCTACACCCTGACCGGCGACCTCACCGCGATCCTTTACCGCAAGGGCTGGATCCCGCTGGAGGACATGGAGTTCTACCAGTTCCACCCCACCGGCCTCTACCGCCTTGGCATCCTGGTCACCGAGGGGGCCCGGGGCGAGGGCGGCATCCTTCGGAACTCCGAGGGCGAGCGGTTCATGGAGCGGTACGCCCCCACCATTAAGGACCTCGCCCCCCGCGACATGGTGAGCCGGGCGATGTACCTGGAGATCAAGGAGGGGCGGGGCTGCGGACCCAACAAGGACTACATCTGCCTCGACCTCACCCACCTCGACCCCGAGATCATCGAGAAGAAGCTCCCCGACATCGCCGAGTTCTCGCGCACCTACCTCGGCGTCGACCCGCTGAAGGAACCGATCCCGGTGGTGCCCACCGCCCACTACGCAATGGGCGGCATCGCCACCACCCTCGACGGCGAGGTGATCAAGGACGGGAAGAGCACGGTGATCCCCGGGCTCTTCGCCGCCGGCGAGGTGGCCTGCGTCAGCCTCCACGGGGCCAACCGGCTGGGCACCAACTCGCTTGGCGACCTGGTGGTTTTCGGCCGCCGGGCCGGCCTGGCGGCGGCCCGCTTCGCCCAGGCGAACACCTTCGAGGACCTGCCGCCCGACGCCACCGGGCCCGCCCGCGAGCTGGTCGAGGGCCTCAAGGCCAATCAGGGCGGGGAGTCGCCGTTTGCGATCCGCAAGGACCTGCAGGAGACGATGATGGAGAACGCCTCGGTCTTCCGAACCGAGGAGCTTTTGGAAAAGCAGGTCGGGATCCTGAACGACCTCTTCGAGCGCTACCGCAAGGTCACCATTCAGGACAAGGGCGAGCGCTACAACGCCGATCTGGTGGAGGCGATCGAGCTCGGCTTCCTTCTCGACAACGCCGAGGCCCTGGTCCACTCGGCCAAAAACCGCAAGGAGTCCCGCGGCGCCCACGCCCGCGAGGACTACCCCGAGCGCGACGACGAGAACTGGCTCAAGCACACCCTGGTCTACCGCGAGGCGCCGGGGAAGGTGCGGTTTGACTACAAGCCGGTGGTGATCACCAAGTTCGAGCCCAAGCCGAGGGTCTACTAGGAGGGCGGCATGCAGGTAACCTTGAAGATCCTTCGCTACAACCCTGAAAAGGATGCCCGGCCGCACTGGGAGAGCTACCGGCTGGAGGCCGAGCCGATGGACCGGGTGCTCGACCTCCTGCACCAGGTCAAGTGGGAGCAGGACGGCACCCTCGCCTTTCGCAAGAGCTGCGGCCACGGGATCTGCGGTTCCGACGCGATGATGATCAACGGGGTCAACCGCCTGGCCTGCAAGACCTTGGTCAAGGACCTGGGCACCGACGTGATCACCGTCGAGCCGATCCGGGGCCTGCCGGTCGAGAAGGACCTGGTGGTCGACATGGAGCCCTTCTTCGACGCCTACCGGGCGGTCAAGCCGTGGCTGATCAACGACCAGCCGCCCCCCGAGCGCGAGCGGCTCCAGAGCCCCGAGGAGCGGGCGGTCTTCGACGAGGGCACCAAGTGCATCCTTTGCGCCGCCTGCACCACCAGCTGCCCGGTCTTCTGGGTCAACGGCACCTACCTGGGGCCCTCGGCGATCGTCCAGGCCCACCGCTTCATCTTCGACTCCCGCGACCGGGGGGCGGCCGAGCGGTTCCCGGCCCTGGGCTCGACCGGCGGGGGCTGGCGGTGCCGCACCGCCTACAACTGCACCGAGGCCTGCCCCCGGGAGATCCCGGTGACCCAGCTGATCGAGGAGGTCAAGCGGGCGATCATGTTCGGCCAGATGTAGGATCGGCCGACTCCAACCGCGCCCGGAGCGTCCGGGCGCGGTTTTCGATGGCCTCCAGGGCCGCCCGCTCTTCGGCGAGCCGGGATCGCTCGGCCTCGGCCCGGGCGCAGCCCGGCCGGTAGAGGGCGCGGTAGCGCTCGGCGCTCCGCTTTAGCTCCTCCTCGAGGGCGGCCTCGAGGGCACCCCCGAGCTCGGCCTCGATCCCCCGAAGCCGCTCCCGGAACTTCCCCAAGGCGGCCTCCCGCCTGCGGGGCAGCACCGAGAGGCCCAAAACGGCGGCGGCGAACCCGGCGGCCAGGCCGGTGACGTCGGCGGCCAGGCCGTGGAGCAGGAGGGCGACCAGCGCCCCCAGCCCCACCGCCCCCGCCTCCGCCAGGGCGGTGGTCCGGAGGGCGGCCTCGACCTGGGCCTGGACCCAGGCGGCCTCGGCCTCGGGGGAGAAGGCGGAGAGGGCCGCCCTGAGCTCCTCCTTAAGGCCCTCCTCCTCGGGGCCGGGGGAACCGGTGGCCTGCAGGAGGTCGAGGGCCGAGGCCAACAGGTCGCGCTCGCGCCGGCCCAGCCAGCGGACCGCGTCGGCCAGGGCCAGGGTCAGGGCCGACTCGGCGTCGGCCAGCACCTCGGCCTGGAAGCTCCGCTCCACCTTGCTGGCGTTTAGGAGGTCGAGGATCCGCCCGAGCCGCACCGTCTCCCGGAACCAGCGCTCGCCCCGGGCCTCGATCTGGCGGAACGCCTGGCCCAGCTCGGCCAGGCGGCCGGCGAACTCCTCCCGGGTCTGCCGGAGGTGGCGCTCCAGCAGGGCGTCGAGGGTGCGGCAGCGCTCGAGCTCGGCGGCCAGCTCCCGCTCGCGCGCGCCCAGCCGGTCCCGGGCCTCGGCCGTCAGCCGGAGCAGCACCCCCAGCGGGGCGCCCAGCTTGATCGCCGCCGCCGGTCCGGCCAGGAGGTCGTGGATGTAGGCCTCCAGGGCGGCGACCCCCAGGCCGGTGCGGGCGCTCACCAGGAAGATCGGGGGGGTCATCCCCAGGGTTTCCCGCACCTTCTCCTCCACGAAGGCCCGGACCTCGCGCCGGCCGGCCTCGTCGAGGAGGTCGGCCTTGTTGACGACCAGGGCGAGCTTCTTGCCCCAGGCCCGGATGAGCTCGAGGAACCGCCGCTCGCTCTCGGTGTAGGGGCGGTCGGCGCTGGTGACGAAGAGGATCAGGTCGGCCCGGGGCAGGAAACGCTCGGTGAGGAGCTGGTGCCGGGCGATCACCGCGTTGGTGCCGGGGGTGTCGACGAAGCGGAGGGTGCGGAGCAGCTCCCGCCGCCGGCGGAGGACGAGGGCGTCCTCCCCCAGCGGCTCCTCGCCCTCCTCCCCGTAGGCCAGGAGGGTGATCCGGTCGGTGGTGGGGGTGACCCCCTCGGGGAGGAGGGGCTCGCCGAGCAGCGCGTTCAAAAGCGAGGACTTGCCGGCGTTGAACTCCCCGGCCACCACCAGGAGGAAGGGCCCCTCGAGGTCGGCGAGGGCCTGCTCGAGCGGGGCGGTGGCCGCCCCGACCCGGGCCAGCCTGGCCAGCCCCTCGGCGAGGAGGGCCCGCACCGCCTCGGCCTCTTTTTCGAGCGAAGGGGGGAGCTCCACGCCCCTACCTTACCGAAACCGATTCCGCTTGGGGGAAGAGCTCCCGGACCCGTCGGTGGTCGAAGACCAGCAGGTGGCCGCCGTCCCGGCGGTCGCTGGCCCCGAAGCCGGGGGGGTCGGGCCGGGCCCCGGCCGCCCGGAGTCGCGCTAAAAGCTCGGCCTCCCCGGCCCCGGCCTGCCACCAGGCCGCCACCAGCTCGACGGGGGCGGCCTCGAGGAGGTGGTCGACGTGCCAAAAGAGCGCCCCCTTTCGTCCCCGGGCGGTCGGGAAGCGCGCCCTTAGCGGCGCCCAGAGGGGGTGCGGGGGTCCGCTGCGGCGGCGGGCGTGGCGGAGCAGCCGGGGGCCCAGGCCGCCCCGGGCCGAGCCGACGTAGAGGTAGTCGCCGGGGGGGAAGACCCGGCAGCCGAGCGCCCCCACCCGGAGGGCCAGGGGCCGCGCCACCCGGATCCCCAGGAGGTAGGCCCCCCTCACCCCGCCTCGCCGGCTTGGCGGATCGCCTCGAGGGCCTCGGGGTTCTCCAGCGCCGAGGTGTCGCCGACCTCCTGCCCCAGGTAGGCGGCCTTGATCAGCCGCCGCATGACCTTGGCGTTGCGGGTCTTCGGGAGGTCGGGGACGAAGACCACCCGGTCGGGGGCGAGCGGCTTGCCGAGGGCCTCGGCGACCTTCTCGGCGATCGCCCGCTCCAGCTCGGGGCCGGGCTCGAAGCCGGGGTTGGGAACCACGAAGACCACCGGGACCTCGCCCTTGACCGGGTGGGGCACCCCCACCGCCCCGGCCTCCCGCACCGCCGGGTGGGCCACCGCCGCCGACTCGATCTCGGCCGGCCCTACCCGCTTGCCGGCGATCTTCAGGGTGTCGTCGGAGCGGCCCAGGATGAACCAGTGCCCCTCGTCGTCCACCATCGCCCAGTCGCCGTGGACCCAGACCCCGGGGAACCGGCTCCAGTAGGTCCTTTCGTAGCGCTCGGGGTCCTTCCAAAAGCCCTTGGTCATCCCCGGCCAGGGGGCGAGCACCGCCAGCTCCCCAACCTGCCCCACCACCGGGTTCCCCTGGTCGTCGAGGACCGCCGCCCGGATGCCGGGGGCGGGGGAGTTGAAGCCGGTGGGCTTGATCGGGCGGAAGACCACGTTGCCGAGGATCCCGCCGGCGACCTCGGTGCCCCCCGAGTAGTTGATGATCGGGGCCCGCCCCCCGCCGACGTGGCGGAAGAACCAGAGGTAGGGCTCGGGGTTCCAGGGCTCCCCGGTCGAGCCCAGCACCCGCAGCGAGGAGAGGTCGTGCTTCTCGATCGGCTCGGTGCCGTGGGGCATCAGGGCCCGGACCAGGGTGGGGGAGATGCCCAGGTGGGTGATCCCGTGGCGCTCGACCATGGCCCAGATGCGGTCGGGGCCGGGGTAGTCGGGGGCCCCCTCGTAGAGGAAGACGGTTGCCCCCAGGATCAGGCTCCCGAAGATCGCCCAGGGGCCCATCATCCAGCCGAGGTCGGTGAACCAGAACATCACCTCGCCCCGACGGAGGTCGAAGAGGTGGGCGATGTCCTGGGCCGCCTTCAGGGGGAAGCCGGCGTGGTAGTGGACGGTGCCCTTGGGCCGGCCGGTGGTGCCCGAGGTGTAGATCAGCATGAAGGGGTCCATGCTCGCCATCGGCTCGGCCTCGAGGATCGGCGGGGCGCCGTCCAGGGCCTCGTGCCACCAGTGGTCGCGGCCGGCCTCGAAGGGCACCTCGATCCCCAGCCGGCGGATCGCCAGGGTCCGGGGGGTGCCGGCGAGGCGGGCCGCCTCGTCGGCCACCGGTTTCATCGCCACCGGCCGACCCCGGCGGAAGAAGCCGTCGGCGGTGATCAGCAGCTTGGCGCCGGCGTCGGCCAGCCGGGTGGCGGCGGCCTCGGCGCCGTAGCCGGAGAAGATCGGGACCAGGATCGCCCCGATCTTGGCCACCGCCAGGGCGGCCACCGGGGTCTCCGGGATCATCGGCAAGAACAGCCCCACCCGGTCGCCCTTCTCGACCCCGAGGAAGCGCAGGGCCCCGGCCGCCCGGTCGACCTGGGCGGCGAGCTCGCGGTAGGTGAGCCGGGCCACCCGGCCGTCCTCCCCCTCCCAGACCACCGCCAGCTGCTGGGCCAGGGGGCCGCGGGCGTGCTGGGTCACCGCCGCGTGGGCGAGGTTGAGCTTGCCGCCGACGAACCACTGGGGCCAGGCGGGGCCCCGGGAGAGGTCGACGAACGCCTGGTAGGGCTCGAACCACTCCAGGCCGATCTGGTCCAGGGTGGCGGCCCAAAACCGCCCGGGGTCCTCGACCGAGAGGCGGTAGAGGGCGTCGTAGTCGGCGACGCCGAGCCGCTGCATCAACGCTTCCAGGTGGCTGCCGCGGGTGTAGGCCTCGCTGGGGTACCAGACGGGTTTCATTGTTTCCTCCTCAGGACGCGTCTCCACCAGGGGGGCGCGGCGGGGGCGGCCGCCCGGCCGGGGGCGGGGCGTTTGGGGGCGCGGAGGGCCTCGAGGAACCCCTCGAGGCTCCCCC
>JALSRQ010000066.1 GCA_026984675.1 Thermaceae bacterium | reverse complement strand
GGTCTGCCTGGCCCGGCCGGCCCGGCTCCTCCTCGACACCCGCAGGCCCCCGCGGCTCGCCCTCCCCTTAAGGTTCTCGCTGGAGGAGGGGGTGAGCCTCGGGGTCGAGGGGCTGCCCCTGCCGGAGGAGGGGGTCCCCTTGGGCGAGGGGCGGACCCGCCTCACCCTGCTGGCCGAGCACCTCGGCGGCGGGGAGACCGGGGTGACCTTCGGCCTGGCGCGGGAGGGCGCCGGGTTCCGGATGGGGCTCGACGCCGGCGGCGGGTTCGCCCTCAAGGTCTGGGCCCCCGGGGTCCGCACCGAGCGCCGGGCCGACGGCACCGCCTACCTGGCGCTGGCCCCCGCCTTCGCCCTGGGCCCCCTCACCCTGGCCCCCACGGTGGCGACGGTCGACGCCGGCGGCGCCTACCTGGGGTACGGCCTCGAGGCCCGCGCCCGCCTCGCCGGCCGGGTGGGGGAGGCCGCGTTCACGCTGGCCCCCTGGGCCCTGGCCCTGGCCTACCCCGACGCCCCCGCCTTCGCCGGGGTGGGGGCGGACGTCTCGGTCGCCTACCGCGGCCTCCGCCTCCGCTACGCCCGGAGCCACCGTATCGGCGCCCCCCGCTCCTTCTGGGAGGCCGGCCGGGTGGCCGAGGTGGCGTCGGCCGGGCTCGCCTACGGCCCCTTCGGCCTCGACTGGTACCGCGATTTCGCCGCCGGCTGGTCGAGGGTCGCGGCCCGTTGGCAGGGGCCCGTCTGGCTCCGGCTGCAAAAGGGCTTCGGGGGGCAGGCCGCCCGGCTGGAGGCGGTCCTCGGCTACCGCGCCCCCGACCCCGGCCCTGGCGGACTGGCCCTCTCCCCCTCGCTGGGGTACGATTTCGGTCTGGGACGGGTGAGCCGGGCCGGGCTCACCCTCGCCCTCGCCGACCGCTGCCTGGTCTACCGCCTCACCGGCGGGGCGGTCTGGGCCCCCTGGCCGGGGGAGACCCCGGGGGTCCGCTTCGCCCTGGGACTGAGCCTCTTATGACCCGCATCGACCGCTACATCCTCAAGGAGGCGTTTCCGCCCTTCGTCTTCGGGCTCTTCACCTACATCTTCCTCCTGCTGGTCTCCAACCTGCTGGGCCAGGCCAAGTGGATCGTCGGCTTCCCCTTTTGGGGCGTGGCGAAGTGGCTCCTCTATCAGGTGCCGCTGGTGATCAACCAGACCCTGCCGGTGGCCCTGATGCTGGCGGTGCTCCTGGCCTTCGGCCGGCTGGCGCGGGAGAACGAGCTCTTGGTGATGCGGGCAGGGGGGATCCCGCTTTTGCGCACCACCCGCTGGGTCTTCCTCTTCGCCGTGCTGGCCACCGGATTCGCCCTTTACATGGCGGAGTTCGTGATCCCGAAGGCCAACCAGAAGGTCACCGCCATCTGGTGGGACGAGCTCGCCAGCCGGGGCCGGGGCCTCGCCCACCTCGCCGGCCAGGACGTGGCGGTGGGGCCTTACCGGCTCTTTTTCGACCGCTACGACGACCGCACCGGGACCCTGCGGGGGGTGCGGCTGGAACGCTGGCAGGGGCGGCGGCTCACGGTGGTCTTGGCGGAGCGCGGCCGCTTGCGCGACCGGCGGCTCACCCTCGAGGCCTACCGGGTCTACCGCCTCGACCTCGCCGCCCTGGCGGAGAAGGCTCCCGCCGAGGCGATCTTGAAGGGGCTCCTCCGGGCCGAGAGCGCCGGGAAGCGCCTGGTGCTCAAGCTCCCCGAGTCCCGCGAGCAGGTGATCGCCCGCAACGCCGGCGAGCTCTGGGGCGACACCCACAGCATCCGCTACTGGTACCAGCGGAGCAAGGAGCCGGGCCTCGGCCCCCGCGACCGCCTCGAGGCCCGGGTGATGCTCCACTCCGACCTGGCGCTGCCGTTCGCCAACCTGATCGTGGTGATCCTCTCGCTCCCCATCGCGATCCGCAAGGCCACCGGCACCAGCCTGGCCTTCGGCTACTCCCTCTCGGTGACGATCCTCTACTACTTCATGGAGACCGCCGGCAAGATCCTGGCCCTGGGCGGGCGGCTCGACCCCGCCCTGGCCGCCTGGGGGCCGGACCTCTTCTTCCTCGCACTCGGCCTCATCCTGATGCGGGGCCTCTTGCGCTAGGGAAGAGGCCGAGCAAAAACCCGGCGGCGAGCAGGGCGAGGCCCAAAAGCGGCGGCCGGGCCAGCAGGGCGCCGAGGAGCCCGGCGACCAGCAGCCCGCCCCGCACCCGGCCGGGGCGGGCCCGGGCGGCGAGGAAGCCGAGCAAAAGGGCCAGCGCCCAGGCGATCGCCCGCACCAGTCCAAACGCGAACGGGGTCATCGCCCCGAGCCTACTAGAATCGAGGCATGGCTCCAAACTTCTACCTGGGCAAGCGGACCCGAGGCGGGGAGCGGTTCCTCTACGACCCCGACGACCTGGTCACCCACGCGGTGATCCTGGGGATGACCGGGTCGGGGAAGACCGGGCTGGGGATCGACCTCCTCGAGGAGGCCGCCCGGCGGGAGATCCCCGCCTTGGTCCTCGACCCCAAGGGGGACCTCACCAACCTCCTCCTCCACTTCCCCGAGCTCCGGGCCGAGGACTTCGCCCCCTGGGTCGACCCCGAGGAGGCCCGAAGGGCGGGGGTCCCGGTGGCCGAGCTGGCGGAGAAGAAGGCGGCCCTCTGGCGGAAGGGCCTCGCCGGCGACGGGCTGGGTCGGGACGAGATCGCCGAGCTCGACCGGGTGGGCTACGCGGTCTATACCCCGGGCTCCACCGCCGGGATCCCGGTCTCGATCCTCGCCCAGCTCGCCGCCCCCGCCGGGGCGGGCGACCTCGAGGCCCTCTCCGACCGGGTGGCCTCCACCGCCTCGGCCCTCTTGGGCCTGGCCGGCCTGACCGACCTCGACCCGGTTACCGATCGCGAGCACGTGCTGGTTTCCCGGATCCTGCTCGAGGCCTGGCAAAAGGGCGAGGACCTCACCCTGGAGAAGTTGATCCTCCGGGTCCAGCGCCCGCCGTTCGAACGGCTTGGGGTCTTCGACCTCGAGACCTTCTTCCCCGAAAAGGACCGCACCGCCCTGGCCCTCCGCCTCAACAGCCTGCTGGCCTCGCCGGCCTTCGCGCTCTGGACCCAGGGGGTGCCGCTCGACGTGGAACGGCTCCTCTTCGACGGCGGCCGGCCCCGCCACGCGGTCCTCTACCTCGCCCACCTCTCCGACGCCGAGCGGATGTTCTTCGTTACCCTGCTGCTCAGCGCCCTGGAGGACTGGACCCTCCGCCAGTCGGGGACCGACCGGCTCCGGGCCCTCCTCTACTTCGACGAGGTCTACGGCTACCTACCTCCGACCCGCAAGCCGCCCTCCAAGCCCCCGCTCCTCAGGCTCCTCAAACAGGCCCGGGCCTTCGGGGTGGGCTTGGTGCTGGCCACCCAGAACCCGGTGGACCTCGACTACAAGGCGCTCTCCAACGCCGGCACCTGGTTCGTCGGCCGGCTGCAGACCGAACAGGATAAAAACCGCCTTCTGGACGGATTGGAAAGCGTCGCGGGCGGGTTCGACCGGGGCGAGCTCGACCGGTTGATCTCGGGGCTTAAAAAACGCGTCTTCCTGGCCAAGAACGTCCACCAGGGCGCCCCCCAACTGTTCGCCACCCGCTGGGCGATGAACTACCTGGCGGGCCCGTTGGGAAAGGAGCGGATCCCCGAGCTGAACGCCCGGGTCGGGGCGGCGGCCCCGGCCGTCCCCGCCGCCCCCCGGCCCCGAAAGGCGGAGGCCGGGGAGCTTGCGGAGCCCCCCGCCACCCCCGCCTGGCTCGAGGTCTACTACCTCGGCGAGGGCACGCTTCGCCCCCACCTCCTGGCCCAGGCCGCCTACCGGGTGGCCCGCCAGAAGTACGGCCTCCACGCCACCGGCCAGGTGGCGGTGCGGGTGCCGGCCGAGGCCCTCGCCGGCCGGGTGCGCTGGGAGGCGCACCGCGCCGAGCCCCAGGCCGACTACCCCGACCGGCCCCCGGGGCGGGCCCGCTACACCCCGCTGCCGGCGGCGTTTCAAAACGCGCGGCGGATGCGGGCGCTGGAGCGGGCCTTCAAGGACTGGGTCTACCAGAGCGCCGAGGTCCGCATCCTCGCCCACCCCGGCCTCAAGCTCTACGCCCAGCCGGACGAGGACCCCGCGGCCTTCCGCGAGCGCGTCGCCAAGGAGGCCGCCCTGAGGGCCCAGCAGGAGATCGCCAAGCTCAAGCGCAAGTACCGGCGGCGGATCGAGACCCTTAGGCGCCGGCTTGAGCGCGAAAAGCGCGAGCTCACCGAGGACCAGGCCGAGCTCAAGCGCCGGCGGCTGGAGGAGATGGGGGGCTTTCTCGACGCCGCCATGGCGCTTTTCGGCGGGCGACGGCGGGCCCTCACCGCCCCCCTCGCGCGTCACCGGATGGCCGCCCGGGCGGCCGAGGACGTGGCCGAGAGCGAGGCCGAGATCCGCCGGCTGGAGGCCGAGATCGCCGAGCTCCAGGAGGAACTCGCCGCCGAGGCCCGGGCCATCGAGGAGGACTGGGCGGGCCGCGCCGAGGCGATCGAGGAGGTGCGGGTCGCCCCCTACAAGAAGGACATCGTGATCGAGGCCTTCGGCCTCGCATGGGTTCCCGAGGAGGACGCGTAGACTGGGGGCATGGAACCCCGCGTGGCCCTGATCACCGGCGCCACCCGCGGCATCGGCTACGCCGCCGCCGCCCGGCTCGCCGCCCTCGGCTACCGGGTGGTGGTGGCCGGCCGCGACCCCGGGGCGGCGGACCGGGCCGCCGCCGAGGTGGGGGGCGTGCCCCTGGTGCTCGACGTCACCCGCGAGGCCGACGCCGGCCGGGCGGTGGCCTTCGTCGAGGCCGAGTTCGGGCGGCTCGACGCCCTGGTCAACAACGCCGGCGTGCTCCTCGACCGCGAGGAGGCCGGGCTCGGGGTGGCCCTCGAGAAGGTGCGGGCGACCCTCGAGGTCAACGCCCTCGGCGCCCTGCGCCTGGCCCAGGCCTTCGCCCCGATGATGGTGCGGCAGCGCTACGGCCGCATCGTCAACGTCTCCTCGATCATGGGCTCGCTGGCCCAGGCCGGTCCCGGCTACCTCGCCTACCGCACCTCCAAGGCCGCCCTCAACATGATCACCCGGGTGCTCGCCGCCGAGCTCACCGGCACCGGCGTTCTGGTGAACGCGGTGCACCCCGGCTGGGTGCGGACCCGGATGGGCGGCCCCGAGGCCCCCCTCTCCCCCGAGGAGGGGGCGCGGGCCCTGGTCTGGGCCGCCACCCTCCCCGAGGACGGGCCCACCGGGGGGTTCTTCCAGGGCGAGGGGAAGCCGCTCCCCTGGTAGCCTCAGTCGTCGCCGCCGGGGCCGTTGTGGCAGTCGTAGCAGCCCACCCGGTGGCCCTTGGGGAAGTGCTTTTGGCCGTGCTCCAGGGCGAAGCTGCGGTCGCTCCAGGTGGCCGAGAGGGGGCCGCCGCGGTGGTCGGCGCCGTGGCAGTAGGCGCAGCCGGCGGTGCCCTTCTCGGCCGCGTCGCCGTGGCGCCGGACCCAGGCCTCGCCCACCGTGTGCATGCCGTGGGGGCCCCCGTCGGCGGTGAGGGGCACCGGGTCGTGGCAGACCCCGCACTCGGCCAGGGTGCCGGCGTGGCCCTGCAGCGCTTGGACGCCGAGGTTGTCGGCCGGGCCGGCGGGGTAGACCGCGTGGGTGGGGCCGTGGCAGGCCTCGCAGGCGAGGTTCCCGTGGCCGTGGCTTAGCCGGAAGAGGCTCGTGCCCGGAAGCGGGGTGTCGGGGTTGGTGGCGAAGCGGGCGTCCCGCACCCGCCGCAGCCCTCCGGTGGCGGGGTCGAGCGCCGAGAGCTCGCGCCGGCCGTCGTGGTGGCAGGCCTGGCAGTTGGGCTCGTCGAGCCAGCCCCGGCGGCTCTGGCGGCCCACCGCGGCCAGCCCCCCGTGGCAGTCTTGGCACTGGATCTTCTGGGTCCCGTCGGGGTTCTTGGCCGACCCCATGGCTCCCCGGAGGCACTGGGTGGTGGCGCCGGGGTGGCAGGCGTAGCAGGCGGTGCGGTTGGCCTCGGCCCCGAGCTTGAGCCCGTTTCGGGGGTCGGTGACCCCGGCGTGCTTGCCGTGGATCGCCTGGGTGAGGGGCTTAAGGCCGATCCCCACCCCGGGCAGCGCGTTCGAGGCGTGGCAGGCGGCGCAGAGGATGGGGGTGCCGCCGCGGGCGGTGGCCTCGAGGCCGGCCGGGTCGTAGCGGTAGCCGGCGGCGGCCAGGGCGGATTGGTGGTCCTTGACCGCCCCCGGGTGCCTCTCGTCGTGGAGCCTCAGGATGTTGAGCCGGTAGTCGCGCTCGGGGTTGGGGTCGTGGACCCAGCCGCCCTTGGGCTTGGCGTCGTCCCGGCGCGCGTTCGATCCGTGGCACATCCGGCAGTCCATCTCGTCGCTCACCGGGAGCACGGCGTCCACTTGGGCGAGCACCTCCCCGGTGGCGGCGTCCCGGGCCGTCACCCGGACCAGGGGGTAGAAGTTTCGGCGGCCGTCGTCGTTGTAGGGGGTGAGGGGGATCCCCTCCGCCCGCCACTCGCCGGCGGTCGGGTCGGGGTCGAGGGGGGCCGGGGCGGCGCTGGGGGTGGGCTTGCCCTTGAGCCCGACGTCGGGGGGCAGACGAACGCCGAAGAGCGCCTCGACGTGGTCCCAGAAGTTGGTCTTGCCCTGGCTGGTGGTGTTGATCCCGCCATCGAGGCCGGTGCGCGCCGCGTACTCGACCCGCACCCCCGAGGCAACCAGGCCCTGGGACTTGAGCAGGAGCTGGGCGTGGAGGTTGTTGTAGGGGGGCAGGATCGCGAAGACCCCGTAGTCGCTGTCCATGCAGTGCATTCCGAGGTCGTTCCAGGCGGTGAGGACGTAGGCGCCGCCGGGGCCCCCGGACGGCGGGGGGGCGCCGCCCCCGCCCCCGGATCCGGGGGGCGGGGTTTCGTTGCAGGCGGAGAGCAAAAGGCCGAGGACCGCGGACAGAACCAGCTTGCTCCGGCGCATGTTCGAGATTTACCGGTTGGGGGTAAACGCGGGGTAAACCGAAAGTTAATGAGCAGGTTCCGCGTACCGCATTTTAAGTTGGACCACCTCTTAGATCGCCAAGTTTTTTGTGTTGAGGTCCGCGTCCCGGGGTGCCCCACGTGGAAATCGGGTGGCGAGAGTATATGAAGGTGGGGCCCATCGTGACGCCTCCCGTGCTCTTCATCGCTCTTCTTGGCCTTCTTTGAGCCACCTCGTTTAGATCTCCTAGTTCGCTAGCTGTGCGGTCTCACCACGTTGTTCACGCCAAGCCCCAACCTTGAGACCGGTGCCTGGTTGCCCAGGCTGGTGTGCGGCCGGTGCCAGTGGTAGAAGTGGAGCCGCAGGCGTCCCGGGCCTCGGAGCTCGGATAGGCGTGGGCATACGCCCCCTCGTGCAGCAACGTACGGATGAACCGCTCCCCCTTCCCGCTCACCCGGGGCGTGTAGGGCGGAGTCCACCGGTGGTGAATCCCCAGAGCTGGGGTAGACGCCTAAACTTCCTCGACCGAAACATCGGCGCGTGATCGGTCATCACCGCTCGAACCCGAACGCCCAGGCGCCGGTAGTGGCGCAGCGCCGAGGGCAGGAAGCTGACCGCGCGCTCCTTTTGCTCGTCCCCCTTCACCTCCACGTGGGCCAGGTGGCTATGGGCCTCCACCGCGGCGTAGACCGCTTCGTAGCCGGCCCCGGGGGAAGACCGACGCCGGTCCCCGGTCACCCGGTGCCCGGGCCTTTGAAACCGTGCGAGCTTCTTGGCGTCCAGGTGCCTCGACCTCAAAGCGCCGGGGCGGGGGCTTGGGTTCCGGGAGCGGTCGGCGGTGAAGGCCTGCGGCCTTGAGGATCCGGGCCACCGTGCTCTTGGAAACCCCAAGCTTATGGGTGATGGCGTGGTAGGGCCAGCGTTGTTGGCGGAGTGCTTTCACCTGCTCCCTAAGCGTCCCAGGGGTGCGTCTTGGGCTTCTCTTGGCCGGGTGCTTCGGTGGTAGGTGCGTCGCGCGTTCTTGTGGCCGTTCACTGGAGCCCCTCCTCTCGTGCCCAAAGCCATGCCTTCACGGGCACCAGGGGGTGGGGCTCTAGGGAACAACGGGTTGGGAGGTTGCACCTAGGCCTTTGCTGCATATCCCCTGACGGGGCTTTTTCGTTTGCGACGTATAAGGACGAATTTGATACCGGGGTAAGAATTACCACGTTGCAATCCCCTGACGGGGCTTTTTCGTTTGCGACTCGATCCAAATGGGATGCTCGAGGTTGTCAATACACTAGGGTTGCAATCCCCTGACGGGGCTTTTTCGTTTGCGACCACCCGGCGGCTATACCGCTGGAAAAGCTGATCGAGTACGGGTTGCAATCCCCTGACGGGGCTTTTTCGTTTGCGACCCGTGACCTGGTGCTCCGCGCGATCGATGGGGACGTGGTTGCAATCCCCTGACGGGGCTTTTTCGTTTGCGACTCTACCCCTTGGGAGCGGTGTCTGCAACGGGGTTCTTGGCCCTCATTTGCAACTCAGATTCTCATCGAAGCGATTTGTGCATTAGCGGAAAAGTAAAGTTTTGGAGAAGCGCCCTTCCTTACAACTTGCATGGGACGCTCTCATAATTCGGGATCGGAGGTTTTCAAGATTCCCTTCAGGCTTCTGCCCGCTGCTTCCATAATAACCCTTCACCGGCAGCCGGGGCGGTTAACCCGTCATCGTGTTTCGGCGGTTTCCCGCCTTCCACTCCAGCCCGGCCCAGATCAGGTCGTCGAGGTCGCCCTCAAGGACGTTCTCGGGGTCGTGGCGCATGAGGCCGGTGCGGTGGTCCTTGACGTACTGCTTGTCGAGGACGTAGGAGCGGATCTGGCTTCCCCACTCGATCGGCCGGGCCTCGCCCTTGAGCTTTTTGAGCTCCTCCTCGCGCTTTTTCTCCTCCAGGGCAAACAGGCGGGCCTTCAGCACGTTCAGCGCCAGCTCCTTGTTCTTGTGCTGGCTGCGGGTCGCCTGGCTGGTCACCGTGATCCCGGTGGGCAGGTGGACGATCCGCACCGCGCTGTCGGTGGTGTTCACGTGCTGGCCGCCGGCCCCCTGGCTGCGAAAGACGTCGATCCGGAGGTCCTCCGGCCGGATCTCGACCTCGACCTCGCCCTCGATCTCGGGGATCACCTCGACCCCGGCGAAGCTGGTGTGGCGGCGGCCCGAGGCGTCGAAGGGCGAGGGCCGCACCAGCCGGTGCACCCCGGCCTCGGGGGCGAGCAGGCCGTAGGCGTTCTCGCCCCGGACGATCAGCTGGGCGTAGTCGATTCCCGCCTCGGGGCCGGGGACGACGTCGACGACCTCGAGGCCAAACCCCTTCCTCTCGGCCCACTTGGTGTACATCCGAAGGAGCATCTGGGCCCAGTCCATCGCCTCGGTGCCCCCGGCCCCGGGCTGGATGGTGAGGATCGCGTTCTTCTCGGCGTGGGGGAAGGCCAGCAGGGTCTCGCGGTAGAGCGCCTCCAGCCGGCGCTCGGCCTCGGCGAACTCCCCTTCCAGCTCCTCGGCCGCCTCGGGGCCGAGCTCGGCGAGGAGCTCGGCGAGCCCCTCGAGGTCCTCCCGCAGGCGATGGTACGCCTCGACCACCTTGCGGAGCCGGGCGGCCTCCTGGCTTAGCTTTTTCGCCCGTTCGGGATCGGCCCAGAGGGCGGGGTCCTCGAGCAGGGGGGTGAGTTCCTTGAGGCGGGCTTCCTTTCCAGGGATGTCAAAGATACCCCCGGAGGGCGTCGAGACGTTGGATCAGGGGCTTCGGGTCCATGGCTTTCTCATTTTAAAGCTTTGCCGCCGGTTTGGGAAGCCGGTAAGTTAGGGGGCGTGGAGCCCGACCGCCTGATCGTCACCATCGACGGCCCCGGCGCCTCCGGCAAGTCCTCCACCGCCCGGCGGGTGGCCCGGGCGCTCGGCATCCCCTACGTCTCCAGCGGCATGCTCTACCGGGCGGCGGCCTGGGTGGCGATCCAGGAGGGGATCGACTGGACCGACGAGGACGCCGTGCTCGCCGCCCTCGCCCGCCACCGGGTCGAGCTCGTGCCCAGCATGGAAGGGGACCGGGTCTACGTCGACGGCGAGGAGGTGACCGCCCGCCTCCACACCTCCCAGGTCGACCGGGTGGTGAGCCCGCTGGCCCGCCACCCCCGGGTGCGGGCCTGGGTCAACCGCCGGCTCCGGGAGATCCCGCCCCCGTTCGTGGTCGACGGGCGGGACATGGGGCGGGCGGTCTTCCCCGAAGCGCCCTTTAAGTTCTTCCTCTGGGCCGACCCCCGGGTGCGGGCCGAGCGGCGGGCCCGCGAGCGGGGCGAGGACCTCGCCCGGGTCGAGGCCGAGCTGCGCGACCGCGACCGCCGCGACCGGGCCCAGACCGAGCCCGCCCCCGACGCCGTGGTCCTCGACACCAGCCGTCTGCCCCTGGACGAGGTGGTGGCGCGGGTGGTCGGGGTCGTCCGGGCCCGCGACCCCTGACCTAGAGGTCCTTGAGGAAGGGGTTGGCGGCCCGTTCGGCAGCCAGGGTGGTGGCGGGGCCGTGGCCGGGGAGGACCCGGGTCGCCCCGGGCAGGGCGAGGAGCCGCCGGAGCGAGGCGAAGAGCGCCGTCCGGTCGGCCCCCGGCAGGTCGTAGCGGCCGATCCCGCCCCGGAAGAGGAGGTCGCCGGAGAGCACGAAGCCGTCCTCGGCGCGGTAGAAGGCGAGATGGCCGGGGCTGTGTCCGGGAAGGTGGAGGACGGCGAGGCCGAAGACCTCGTCGCCCTGGTCCAAAAACCCCGCCGGCTCGGGGGGCGGGGGGACCGTCAGCCCCCAGCCGGCGGCGATCTCCGGGGCCCTTTGGTAGAGGGGCAGGTCGGCGGCGTGCAGGTAGACCGGCAGGCCGAGCGCCTCGGCCAGCGGGGCCACCGCCCCCAGGTGGTCGAAGTGGGCGTGGGTAAGGAGGATCGCCTCGGGGGTGAACCCGGCCGCCCGCACCGCCTCGAGGATCCGCCCGGCCTCGTCGCCGGGGTCCACCAGCACCCCCTTGGCCCCCTGCCAGACCAGGTAGGCGTTCTCGGCCAGGGGCCCCACGGTGAGGGATCGGACCTCCATGCGTCCATGCTATCAGGGATACTTGACTAGGGTAGACGCATATGTTATGCTAAGGGGCGGAGAGAAAGGGGGTGAGGATGGATGCTGGTGAAGCGCGAGGTTCGTCCCACCGCCGAGATCACGCCGTTTAGGACCTGGGGTCCGCTCTCGCTCTTTGACGAGATGGACCGCCTGATGAACGAGGCCTTCAGCGATCTGGTGCGGCCGGCCCGGGTGGCGACCTTCGTGGCGCCGGTGGACCTCTACGAGACCGACGACGCCCTGGAGCTGGAGATGATGGTGCCCGGGCTCAACCCCGAGGACCTGGAGATCAGCCTCGAGGGCAACAAGCTGACCGTCCGCGGCGCGGTCAAGCCGGTCGCCGACGAGAAGGTCCGCCGATACTACCTGCAGGAGATCCCCCACGGCTCGTTCGTCCGGTCGTTCACCCTGCCGGTCGAGATCGACGCCGACAAGGTGAGGGCGGAGTTCAAGAACGGCATCCTGCACCTGCACCTGCCCAAGGTGGAGACCGCCCGGGCCAAGCGGATCCCGGTGGAGCTGGCCCAGTAAGGGCGGTCTCCCGGGGCGGCCGGGCCGGGCGGCCCGGCCGATTTTTGTTAGGGTAGCGGTGTGAACGCGGTGGTGCTGGCCGGCGGCGCGAACCCCCTGGGTTCGGGGGCCCCGAGCAAGGCCTTCGTGCCCCTCTCGGGCCGGCCGATGGTCGCCTGGGTGCTGGAGGCCCTGCGGCAGGGCGGGGTCGGGAAGATCGCGCTGGTGGGGCCGAGGGCGCCCCTTGCCCCCGAGCCCGACCTCTGGCTGGAGGACCGGGGGGGCATCCTGGAAAACCTCGAGGCCGCCCTCGGGGCGCTCCCCCCCGGCCGGGTGCTGGTGGCCACCGGCGACGTGCCGCTCATTACCGGCGAGGCGGTGCGCTACCTGCTCAAGAACGCCCCCGAGGCGGCGCTCGTCTACCCTGTGGTCCCCAAGGAGGCGGTGGAGGCCCGCTGGCCCGGGATGCGGCGGACCTACGCCCGGCTCCGGGAGGGCACCTTCACCGGCGGCAACCTCTTCTTGCTCGAGCCCGAGCTGTTCTTCCGGGCCCTGCCCATGGCCCGGAAGATCGTCGCCCGCCGCAAGAACCCCCTGGCGCTGGCCCCCCTCTTCGGGTTCGGGGCGCTTTTCAAGCTGCTCACCGGCCGGCTCACGGTGGCCGAGCTCGAGGCCATCGCCGGCCGCCTCTTCGGGGTGCCGATGCGGGCGATGGTGGTCCCCTACCCCGAGATCGGGGTCGACGTCGACAAGCCCGACGACCTCGCCTTCGTGGCGCGGGAACTGGAGGCCCGGGTTGCGGCGGGTTAGGGACCTGAGGCTGGCGGGGCTGATCGCCTTCGTGGCCGCCCTGGCGGTGGGGCTCCTGGTGGGGCTGGTGGTCCACCTCCTGCTCGGCGGTCACCTGGGCTGGGAGGACTTCAACCTCCCCGGCCTGGTCGAGGGGCTCGCCTTCCTCCTGGCTTTTACCCTGAGCCTCTTCGCCGCCAAGCGGGCGGTGCGGGTGCCCTGCAGCACCCTGCTCACCGCCGGCGCGGTGGCCCCCCCGCCGGCCCGGCGGCTGGCCCAGCCGGTGCCCCTTTTGGAAAACCCGGCCGAGAACCCCGGGCGCTACGCGGTGCTCCTCGACGAGGGGGGGCGGCCGGTGGGGGCGATCGGGTTGGCGCCCGACATCGTGCCCTGGGAGGCCGCCCCGGTGGTCTCCGGGGAGGTGGCGATCACCGAGCTGGCGCCGCTCTTTTGGCAGGGGGACGCGGTGCTGGTGGCCGACGGGGAGCGGGTCCACGGCCTGATCACCCGCGAGCGCTACCTGCGGGCGGTGGTCTCGTGAACCCCCCCGACCCGATTCCCACCCGGATCACCGCGATGCTGGGGATCCGCTACCCCATCGTGGTGGCCCCGATGTTCTTGGTGAGCACCCCCGAGCTCCTGCTGGCGGTGGCCGAGGCCGGGGCAATCGCCGTGATCCCCAGCCTGAACTTCCGCACCCACGCCGGGTTCGCGGCCTTCCTCGAGGCCTTCCCCGACCGCCCCTTCGGGGTCAACCTGATCCTCAAGGAAAACCCCCGCCTGGAGGAGGACCTGGACGCGGTGGTCCGCCGGCGGGTGCCGCTGGTCGTCACCTCGCTCGGCGACCCCGGCCCGGTGGTGGAGCGGGTCAAGGCCTACGGCGGCCGGGTCTTCGCCGACGTGGTGGGGCTCCGCCACGCCAAGAAGGCGGCCGAGCGGGGGGTCGACGCCCTGGTGGCGGTGGCCTGCGGGGCGGGGGGGCACGCCGGCACGGTGAGCCCGTTCGTCCTCGCCCCCTGGCTGGCCGAGGCCACCGGCCTGCCGGTGATCGCCGCCGGCGGCCTGGCCACCGGCCGCCAGCTCCTCGCCGCGTTGGCGCTGGCCGACGCCGGCTACTTCGGGACCCGCTTCATCGCCACCCCGGAGTCCGGGGCCGACGACGCCTACCACCGGATGCTCGTCGAGGCGACCCCCGAGGACGTGGTCTACACCGCCGAGGTCACCGGGGTGCCGGCCAACTTCCTGGCCCCCTCGCTGGCCGGCTTCCGCCGGGGCGCGAAGCCCTGGAAGGAGGTCCGTTCCGCCGGCCACGGGGTGGCCCTGATCCGCCAGGTGGCGCCGGCCCGGGAGCTGGTCTGGCGCATCGCCGGGGAGTACCACCGGGCCAAAGCGGGGCTGCCGTAGGGCCGGTCGGGCGGATCGCCGGGTTTGCTATCCTTTTCTCAAGGATTAGGGCGCCCGCCCCCTTTTCAAGGCGAAAACCGCGTGCTACGGTGAGGGTTGGACCCCGGGACTATGCATAAAAATAGCCCGGGATCCGGAGGTGGGTTATGGCCGTTCTAAAGGTCCATACCGAGAGGAAGTACCGGCCGGTCACGCTGGCCAACGTCGAGGAGCTCCCCGAGTGGAAGGGCCTGGATCCCGAGCACCAGGAGGCGGTGCGGGTGGTCGCCCAGGTGCTCCCCTTCCGTACCAACGAGTACGTGGTCCGGGAGCTCATCGACTGGTCCAAGGTCCCCGACGACCCGATCTTCATCCTCACCTTCCCCCAGAAGGGGATGCTCGAGCCCGAGGACTTCAACCGCATCCGCGACCTGATGCGGGCCGGCGCCCCCAAGGAGCAGATCCGGCAGGCGGCCCACGAGATCCGGCTGAAGCTGAACCCCCACCCCGCCGGGCAGCTCACCCACAACGTCCCCACCCTGAACGGGCGGCGCCTCGAGGGCCTGCAGCACAAGTACCCCGAGACCGTGCTGATCTTCCCCGGCCCCGGCCAGGTCTGCCACGCCTTTTGCACCTACTGCTTCCGCTGGGCCCAGTTCGTCGGGGAGCCCGACCTCCGCATGGCGACCAACGAGTCGGAGGATCTCCAGGCCTACCTCCGGGTCCACCCCGAGGTCACCGACATCCTCTTCACCGGCGGCGACCCCATGGTCATGAAGACCGCCGTCTTCGAGCGCTTTATCCGGCCGCTCCTTAGCGACGAGTTCGCCCACGTCCAGGACATCCGGATCGGCACCAAGGCGCTCGCCTACTGGCCCTTCCGCTTCTTCGACGACGATCTCTTGAAGCTCTTCGAGGAGATCGTCGAGGCCGGCCGCCACCTCGCCATCATGGCCCACTTCACCCACCCCAACGAGCTCCAGACCGACGCGGTGCGGGAGGCGATCCGGTTGCTCCGCTCGGTGGGCGCCGAGATCCGCACCCAGTCGCCGGTGGTCGCCCACATCAACGACGACGCCGACGCCTGGGCCCGGAAGTGGAAGGAGGAGGTGCGCCTCGGCCTGGTGCCCTACTACATGTTCGTCGAGCGCGACACCGGCCCCAAGCAGTACTTCGAGGTGCCCCTGGTCCGGGCCTGGGAGATCTTCCGGAACGCCTACAAGCGGGTTCCGGGCCTGGCCCGCACCGTGCGCGGTCCCAGCATGTCGGCCTTCCCCGGCAAGGTGCGGATCGCCGGCGTGGCCGAGATCAACGGGGAGAAGGTCTTTGTGCTCGAGTTCCTCCAGGGCCGCAACCCCGACTGGGTGGGCCGGCCCTTCTTCGCCAAGTACGACGAGAAGGCGGTCTGGCTCGACCAGCTGAAGCCCGCCTTCGGCGAGAAGTTCTTCTACGAGGACGAGCTCGCCGAGATGGTCCAAAAGGGGCTCTCCGGCTAGCCGGGAAGGACCCTTTGGGGGGCCGGGAACCCGGCCCCCCTTTTCGCGTAGGCTAGGGGCATGT
>JALSRQ010000065.1 GCA_026984675.1 Thermaceae bacterium | reverse complement strand
TCCTGCAGGCCCAGCACGTCCTGGTTCAGCATCACGGCGAGCTCGTTCAGGGCCTTGATGCTGTCGGCGTTGGCGCCGGCCAGCCCCTTGGCGCTGTCGGCCGCCGCCATCGCGGCCTCGGCCTTGGCCATGGCCGCCTCGGCCTGGGCCTTGGCGGTGTCGGCCGCCACCGCCGCCGCCTCGACCTTGGCCTGGAGGTCCTTAAGCGCGGCCATGTCCATGCCGGCCGGCTTCATCTTCTTGAGCTCCTCGATCGCCGCCTGGAGCTTGGCCACGTCACCCTTGGTGGCGGCGTTGTCCTCCAGGGCGGAGACCCGGACGCCGAGGCTGGCGAGCTCGGCCGCCAGCTCCTGCACCGCGTTGCGCAGGGCGGCGACGGTCTCCTTGTCGACGCCGGCCTTAAGCTCGCTCCGCAGCCGCTCCATCAGGCGGTAGATCAAAAGCGCCGCCTGATAGCGGGTGAGGAACTCGTTGCCGCGGTAGGTACCATCCGGGAAGCCCAGGATGATGCCCTGGTCCGCGAGCTTGTAGACGGCCTCCTCGGCCCAGTGGCCGGGCGGCACGTCGGAGAACTTGGCCGCGTTCACCATGCTCAGACTGAGCACGGCGAGCAGCCCTACCACGAGTAGCCCTACCTTCTTCATACCTCTCTACACCCCCTTCAGGTGTCCGGGGGTAGCCGCGGGGCGAGTTGCCGTGTTTCCTCTCCCGCCGCGCTACCCCAAGCCGGGCACGCCCGATCCCTCTCTTTAAGCAAAGTCTCACGCGTGCCCAAGGCCAATGGTACGGGGGCCGAACCCCGGCTGTCAAGGAAAATACGAGTATATTTGAGGAGCCGGAGCGGGCTCCGGCGCAAGGAGGGGAGCGCGGGAAGCGCAGGGGGAGGCAAGGCCTCCTCACGAGGTGGCGGACCCCGAGCGGGGATAACCGGCCGCGCGGCCGGGAAAGGTCGAAGGATTCCGCGGATGCCGCCAGGGCTGGCCCGGCCCTCCCGCCCCGAAAGGGAAGCCCGAGGGGAAAGCCGCCGCCGCGAGGCGGGGACAACCCGAGGGCGGGCGAGATCGGCCCTCCTTGCCCCAAACCGCTTTTCTCGTAAGGCCCCCGCGGGGGCCGGGGAGGGGACATGTGCGGAATCGTGGGTTACGTGGGGTTTAGGGACGCCGTCGACGTGCTGATCGAGGGGCTTAGGCGGCTCGAGTACCGGGGGTACGACTCCGCCGGGGTGGCGGTGCGCACCGGGGACGGGCTGCGCGAGCTAAAGCGGGCCGGCAAGCTCAAGGTTCTGGCCGACGCGCTGGCCCAAAGCCCGCTTTCGGGCACGGTGGGGATCGGTCACACCCGGTGGGCGACCCACGGACCGCCCACCGACCGAAACGCCCACCCCCACCGCTCGGGGAAGCTGGCGATCGTCCACAACGGCATCATCGAGAACTACCTGGAGCTAAAGGCCCGGCTCGTCCAAAAGGGCTACCGCTTTGAAAGCGACACCGACACCGAGGTCCTCGCCCACTTAATCGCCGATCATTACCGAGGCGACCTCGAGGCCGCGCTGCGCGCCGCGCTCTCTGAGGCCAAGGGGGCCTACGCGGTGGTGGCGATGCACGAGGACGAGGACGCGCTGGTGGCCGCCCGCACCGTGAGCCCGCTGGTGGTGGGGCTGGGCGAGGGGGAGAACTTCCTGGCCTCGGACGTCCCCGCCCTGCTCCCCTACACCCGCCGGGTGGTCTTCCTCGAGGACGGCGAGATGGCGGTGGTCCGCCGCGACGGGGTGGAGGTCAAGGACCTCGCCGGAAACCCCCGCCCCCTCCGGGTGACCGAGGTCGAGTGGTCCCTGGAGCAGGCCGAGAAGGGCGGGCATCCCCACTACATGCGGAAGGAGATCTTCGAGCAGCCCTGGGCGCTCGAAAACACCCTCGGCGGCCGCATCCACGAGGAGACCGGCGAGCCGGTGCTCGACCTCGCCCTCGACCTCGCCCGCTTTGACCGCGTCCACCTGGTCGCCGCCGGCACCGCCTATTACGCCGGCTGGGCGGGGAGCTACCTGATCGAAAGGCTCGCCCGCCTCCCCGCCCAGGCCGAGGTGGCGAGCGAGTACCGCTACCGGGAACCGGTGGTGGACGAAAAAACCCTGTTCGTCGCCGTCAGCCAGTCGGGGGAGACGATCGACACCCTCGAGGCGATGCGGGAGGCGAAGCGCCGGGGCGCCGCCGCCCTCGGGGTGATCAACGTCAAGGGCTCGACGATCGCCCGCGAGGCCGACGACGTGCTCTACATCCACGCCGGGCCCGAGATCGGGGTGGCCTCCACCAAGGTCTACACCGCGATGCTCGCCGCCCTCACCCTGCTCGCGATCCGGCTCGGCCGCCTGCGCGGCACCCTGTCCGAGGACGAGGCCCGCGTCCTGCTCCACGAGATGCGAAAGCTCCCCCGCCTGGCCGAGGCTACCCTGGAGCGGGCCGAGGAGTACCGCCGGGTGGCGGCCAAGTTCCACCAGGCCACCGACTACCTCTTCTTGGGCCGGAACCTGCACGCCCCCACCGCCTTTGAAGGGGCCCTTAAGCTCAAGGAGATCAGCTACATCCACGCCGAGGCCTACCCCGCCGGCGAGATGAAGCACGGCCCGATCGCCCTGATCGACCCCCACCTGCCGGTGGTGGTGGTGAGCCCGAAGGGCCCCTGGTACGAGAAGACCCGCTCGAACATCCAGGAGGTGCGGGCCCGGGGCGGCCGGGTGATCGCGGTGGCCACCGACGGCGACGAGGCGATCCGGGACCACGCCGAGGAAGTGCTCTACATCCCCGAGGTGCACCCCCTGCTCTCGCCGATCCTGGCGGTGATCCCCCTCCAGCTCCTCGCCTACGAGACCGCCGTCTTGCTCGGCCGCGACGTGGACCAGCCCCGGAACCTGGCGAAGAGCGTCACGGTAGAATGAAATAAGTGCTCTTCACGCCGGATTTCCTGGACTTCCTGCGGGTGCTCGACCGCCACCAGGTGCGCTACCTCTTGATCGGGGGATACGCCGTAGCCTTCCACGGTTATCCCCGGGCCACCAAGGACCTCGACCTCTGGATCGATTCCAGCCCGGAAAACGCCGCCCGGGTGCTGGCGGCGATCCGGGTGTTCTTCGGCGAAACCCTGGGCCTCGTGGAAAACGACTTCCTTGCCCCCGGCGTTGTCCCGCTCGGTTACGCCCCAAACCGCATCGACCTCGTGCTCCTGCCAAAAGCCCGCCCCACCTTTACCGAGGCCTACGCCCGAGCCCAGGAAATCCAGGTCAAGGACGTCCCCGTCCGGGTGATCGCCCTGGAAGACCTGCTCGCCTTAAAGAGGGCCTTCGGTCGGGCCCAAGACCGGGCCGACGTCGAGGTGCTGGAGGAAGAATGAGGCGGATCCCGCCAGTAGTCCGAAAACGCCCCCTTCACGACGCCCGTCGGGGTGAGCGGGAGGAGTGGCTCCGCCTGCCGGCGGAAGAGCGTTTTCGCGCGGTGGAGGCGATGCGGATGCTCTGGTGCGCCTGGCGGACCCCGCCCTGCCGGCTTGGAAAGGTGGCGCCGGTGGCGAGAAAGCGCCCATTGAAAAAGGGCTAACGCCCGCCCTCGAGCGCGGCGACGAAGCCCTTCAGGGCCTCGAGGTAGGCCCCGGGGTCGGGGTCCCAGACCTCGTGGCCGGACTCGGGAAAGGCCACCACCCGCGCGTTCGGGAGCGCCGCCCGCATCGCCTCCGCCTCCCCTTCGTCAAGGAGGCCGCCCCGCTCGGGGTTACCCCGAAGGAGGAGCACCGGCGCCCGCACCCGCGAAAGGAGCGGGCCCGCGTCGAAGGGGCCGAACTCGGCGTGGATCCCCAAAAGGGCAGCCTCCGGCAGGTCCGGCCGAGCCTTTCGCATCCGCCGGACCCAGTCCGCCCCGGGCCGCGGCACGCGGGCAGGGTAATCGATCAGCAAAAGCCCCCGCACCCGCTCTGGGTGCCGGGCGGCGTAGGCCAGGGCGAGGGGAACGTTCGACGAGTAGGCGGAGAGGAGAAAGGGCGGGATCGCCAGGTGTTCGAGCAGGAAGCCGAGGTCGGCGAGGAAGTCCTCGACCGACCAGCCCCGCTCGGGCGCCCCGCATCCCGGGCTGCCCCGGAGGCCGAGGGCGGCCACCGGGTGGGGGGCGAGGGCGCGGGCCTCCGCCCGGTAGGCCTCCGGCGGCCCCAGGAAGCCGGGCAAGAAGACCACCGGAAGCCGTTCCGGCGCCCCCGGCCAAAGGAGCGCCCGAAGGCGCACGCCTCCCCTTTCGAAAACCCGCTCCTCCATGCCTTAGGTTAAACGAGCTCCGCTTCGAAAGGCCCCTGCGGTAGGCTGGGACCATGCTCGCCAGGGCGCGGACCTTCGCCCTTTGGGGGCTGGAGGCGGTGCCGGTGACGGTGGAGGTGGACGTCAGCCCCGGCCTCCCCTCCTACACCGTGGTGGGGCTCCCGGACGCCGCCGTCCACGAGTCCCGCGACCGGGTCCGGGCGGCGATCAAGAACGCCGGCCTCCCCTACCCCCAGGCCCGGGTGGTGGTGAACCTGGCCCCCGCCGACCTCAAGAAGGAGGGCCCGCGCTTCGACCTGCCGATCGCCCTGGCCCTGCTCGCAGCCCAGGGGGTGCTGCCGGCGGCGGCCCTCGAGGCCCACTGGATCGCCGGCGAGCTGGGCCTCGGCGGGGTGCTGCGGCCGGTGCCGGGGGGCGCGAACATGGCGTTCGCCGCCCTCGAGGAGGGCCCCCGCTCGCTGCTGCTCCCGCCCGAGAGCGCCCGGGAGGCGGCCCTGGTCGAGGGGGTGCGGGTGTACGCCCCGGCCGGCCTCGAGGAGGCCCTGGCCTTCCTCCGGGGCGAACGGGCGCTCGCCCCGGTCGGGCCCACCGAACCCGACGGGGACGAGCCCGTTCCCCCCGACTTCGCCGAGGTCAAGGGTCAGGCCAAGGCCAAGCGGGCGGCCGAGATCGCCGCCGCCGGCTTCCACCACCTCTTGATGAGCGGCACCCCGGGTTCGGGCAAGACCATGATCGCCCGCCGCCTCCCCGGCGTTCTGCCGCCGCTTGCGCGGGAGGAGGCGATGGAGGTTCTCAAGGTCCGCTCGGCGGCCGGGCTCTTGGACCGCGGTCTGCCCCGGCGGCCGCCCTTTCGCGCCCCCCACCACACGGTCTCCGACGCCGGGCTGGTGGGCGGCGGGGCGGTGCCCCGGCCCGGCGAGGTGAGCCTGGCCCACCGCGGGGTGCTCTTTCTGGACGAGCTTCCCGAGTTCTCCCGCCGGGCGCTCGAGGTCCTCCGTCAGCCGCTCGAGGACGGGCTGGTCACGATCGCCCGCGCCCGGGCGGCCTTCACCTTCCCGGCGCGGTTTTTGCTGGTGGCGGCGATGAACCCCTGCCCCTGCGGCTTTTACGGCGACCCCGAGCGGGCCTGCACCTGCACCCCCCACCAGATCCGCCGCTACCGGGCCAAGATCTCCGGCCCCCTGCTCGACCGCTTCGACCTTTTGGTCGAGGTGCCGCGGCTCCTTCCCGAGGAGCTCGCCCGGGCCCCAGAGGGGGAGCCGAGTGCGAGGATCGCCGAGCGGGTGGCCGCCGCCCGCCAGCGGATGCGGGCGCGCCAGGGCAAGCCGAACGGCCTCCTCGCCCCCAAGGAGCTCGCCCGGGTGGCGGCCCTCACCCGCGGCGCCGAGGGGCTGCTCCTGGCCGCCGCCAAGAAGCTCCTCCTCACCGGGCGGGCCTACGACCGGGTGCTCCGGGTGGCCCGCACGGTGGCCGACCTTGCGGCGAGCGAGCGGGTGGAGGAGGCCCACGTCGCCGAGGCCCTCACCTACCGCGACGGGGGGTTTTTCCTCTCGCTCTGACCCGGCCCGCGGTAGCGGCCGGGATCGTCGCTGAAGACGGCGAACACGCAGAGCTCCGAAAGCGCCCGGTAGACCGCCGAGGGCGGCCCCACCCGGGTCCGCTCCAGGGTCCAGGGCACCAGGCGGAGCCCCGCCCGGCAGGCGGCCCGGGCGTAGGCGGTGGGGACCAGGCGGCCGCCCCGAGGGGCGAGGAGGGCGCCGATCGGCGGACCCAGATAGGCCACCCCGGCGGCCCGGAGCTCGGCCATCGTGGGCCGGAGGTCGGCGGGGCGGTCGGGGTCGAGCCGGCGGCCGTCGAGCCAGATCGCCCGGGCGGCGTAGGCGGGGGCGTAGCGACGCCAAAACTTCAGGTCCTCGAGGAAAAAGCTCTGCAGGAAGACCCGCTCGGGGGGCACCCCGGCCTTCCGATAGGCGTCGACGATCGCTCGGCGCAGGTCGTCGCGGGTGACCCCGGGGGGCAGGACCGGGGCGGCCTTGAGCTCCGGGAAATAGGCGACCGGCAGGGGGTTTAGGACCCGCACGAAGCCGGCGTGGTCGAGGGTGTGGCCGGGCGAGGTGGCCAGGGCGGCGGGGTAGCGGGCGGCGCGGTAGTAGGCCTCCGGCCGGCGGGCCCGGGGGTCGGCCCCCTCGGGCCAGGCCTCGAGGCCGAGGAACGCCGCCTTGGTCAGGTCCACGCTGAGGCAGCGGGCGTGGGCTTGGGAAAGCAGTCCGGCCGGGCGGAAGGGCTGGCGGCAGGCGCCGGCCCAGGGGCTGGTCAGGACGTTGGTGGTGGCGGCCAGGTCGTCCTCGGCGTGGCGGCAGACCAGGGCGCCGTCCCGGGTGGGCACCGCGTCGCACTCGACCCCGAAGGCCCCGAACGCAGCCGCCGCCAGCACCCCCTCGAGGCTCTCCTCGGGGTAGTGGGCGGGGGCCCCCCGGTGGCCGACGATCGGGATCGGCTGGGCGGCGGCCAAGACGAGGAGCCAAAGGATCCCCGCCAGGCTTTGCCGGCCCCGGGCCATGGCCCCAGGGTACCCCGCCTTCCCACCGGCGGCCGTGCGTGGTAAACTTTTCCTTTGCATGCGGGAAGCGCTTCGCGTCCTCGACTTCGACCGGGTAAGGGCCGCCCTGGCCGAGCGCTGCCAGACCGCGCTGGGGGCCGAGGCGGCGGGCCGGCTTTCGCCCCTCGACCGGGCGGGGGCCGAGGCCGCCCACCGGCGGGTCGAGGAGGCCCGGGCCTTTCCCATCCGGCTCGGCGGGGTTCAGGACCTCCGGCCGCTGCTCGTGCGGGCGCGGCGGGGGGAGGCCCTCGAGGGCGCCGAGCTCCTGGCCGCTGCCGGCACGCTGGAGCGGGCGATGGAGCTCAAGGCGGCCCTGGCCGAGGCCGAGCTTCCCGCCCTCCAGGAGCTGGCCGAGCCGATCGGCGACCACGGCGCCTTCGTCCGGGCGGTGGGCCGCGCCCTCGACGAGGAGGGGGCGGTGCGGGACGACGCCTCGGAGCGGCTCAGGAAGCTGCGGGCCCGCATCGGGCCCTTGAAGCGCAAGATCCAGGAGCGGGTCTACGCCCTGCTCGACCGCCACGCCGACGACCTCTCCGACCGCTTCGTCACCCTGCGGCGGGGGCGCTACGCCCTCCCGGTCCGGGCCGAGCGGGTCCACCGGGTGCCGGGGGTGGTGCTCGACCGCTCGGGCTCCGGCGCCACCCTCTTCGTCGAGCCGCTCTCGGTGGTGCCCCTCAACAACGAGCTCGCCCGGCTGCTTTTGGAGGAGGAGGCCGAGGTCAAGCGGATCCTCGCCGAGCTCTCGGCGGCGCTGGCCGCCGACGCCGGGGTCGAGGCGACCCTTCGCGCCCTGGCCGGGCTCGACCTCACCGAGGCCGCCCGGCGGCTGGCCGAGGACTGGCGCCTCACCCGCCCCCGCTTCGGGCCGCCGGGGCGGCTGGCGCTGGTGGGGGCGTTCCACCCCCTCTTGGAGCGCCCGGTCAGGAACGACCTCGCCCTCGACGACCGCCGCCGGTTGGTGCTGGTCTCGGGGCCCAACATGGGCGGCAAGACCGTGCTTTTAAAGACCGTCGGGCTCTCCCAGCTGATGGCCCAGGCGGGGCTCTTCGTCCCCGCCGAGGCCGCCGAGCTGCCCTTCGTGCGGGCGGTGCTCACCGACATCGGCGACGAGTCCGACATCCTCGCCGACCTCTCGACCTTCGCCAGCCACCTGGAGCGGCTCCGGGCGATCCTCGAGGCCGCCGGCCCCGACACCCTGGTCCTGATCGACGAGCTGGGCACCGGCACCGACCCCGAGGAGGGGGCGGCGCTGGGGCAGGCGGTGCTCGAGGCCCTGCTGCGACGGGACGCCCGGGGGGTGGTGACCACCCACCTCTCGCCGCTCAAGGCCTTCGCCGCCGAGACCGAGGGGATCGAGAACGCCAGCATGCAGTTCGACCTCGAGCGCTTCGCCCCCACCTACCGCCTGCTGCTCGGGGTGCCGGGGCGGAGCTACGCCTTCGCGATCGCCCGGCGCCTGGGCTTCCCCGCCCCGGTGCGGGAGCGGGCCGAGGCCCTCCTGGGCGAGGGGCAGCGCACGGTGGAGGCCCTCCTCGAGCGGTTGGAGGCCGAGAAGCGGGCGCTCGCCGAGGAGCTCCGCCGGGCCGAGCGGGCCCGGCGGGAGGCCGAGCGGGCCCGCGAGGAACTCCAGGCCCGCCTGGCGGCGATCGAGGCCGAGCGGCAAAGGGTCCTGGCGGAGGCCCGGGCCGAGGCCGACCGGCTTTTGCTCCAGGCCGAGCGGCAGATCAAGCGGGCCAAGGAACGCGCCCGCACCGAGGCGGGCAAGAAGGACGCCCTCCGCCAGGTGATCGAGCTCCGGCGGCGGGTCCGCCCCGCCCCCCGGCCCAACCCCTACCCCGACCTCCAGCCCGGCACCCTCGTCGAGGTCCCCGACTACCGCGCCAGGGGGCGGGTCCTCCGGGTGCAAAACGGCGTCGCCCAGGTGCAGATCGGGGCCCTCAAGGTCGAGGTCCCGGTCGAGCGCCTCAAGCCCCGGGACGAGGGCGCCCCCCGCCCCACCGAGGCGGTGGTGGTGAAGTCCGGCTTCGAGCCCGAGCTCAACCTCCGCGGCCTGACCCAGGCCGAGGCCCTGCTCGCCCTCGACGAGTTCCTGACCGAGGCCTACGCGCTACGAGAGTCGCCGGTTCGTATCCTTCACGGCAAGGGCACCGGGGCGCTCCGTACCGCCGTCCGCCAGGCCCTAAAGCGCGACAAGCGGGTGGAGCGCTTCCACGACGCCATGCCCTTTGAAGGCGGCCACGGGGTGACCGTGGTGCACCTAAGGGAGGCACGATGACCGAGGACTGGCCGACCACGTTCGTCTGGAAGGAACCGCTTCCCCACCCCCGGGAGTGGGAAAAGCCCGGGATCGTGATGTTCTTTAACCTCGAGTGCCCGGGGTGCATCGGCCGGGGGATCCCGTTTTTGAAGAGGCTCGCCCGGGAGTACGGCGACCGGCTTTTTTACCTCGCGGTCCACACCGCCTACGGCCACAAGCGCTACCCCGAGGCGGAGGTGGCCGAGAAGGTCGGCTACTTCGCCCGGGACTTCGCCAAGCTGCCGTTCCCGGTGGCCCTCGACCCCACCGGCGAGCTGGCCGAGCGTCTGGGGGTGGAGGGCACCCCCCACTGGCTGGTCTACGCCCCCGGCGGCGAGCTCGTCCGCAGCATCTACGGCTCCCAGGACAACGCCCGGACCCGCCTTGACTACCTGATGCTCGAGCTCACCCAGACCGAGGCATGAAGCGACCGATCCTCGCCCCCCGCCCCCCCGCCGAGCTCCCCGGCGAGGGCTACCGCAAGCGCCAGATCGCGGCCTGGCTCTACAAGAAGGGGGCCCGCGAGTTCGACGCCATGACCGATCTCCCCCGGGGGTTAAGGCGCGAGCTCGCGAGGGAGTGGCGGATCGCCGAGTTCGACCTGGTCCAGGCCTTCCCCTCGGCGGACGGCTCGGTCAAGTACCTCTTTACCCTCCTGGACGGCCAGCAAACCGAGGCGGTCTACCTCCCCTACAAGGACCGCAAGACCGTCTGCCTCTCCAGCCAGGTGGGCTGCCCGGTGGGCTGCACCTTCTGCGCCACCGGGGCGCTCGGCTTTGGCCGGAACCTCACCCCCTGGGAGATCCTCGACCAGCTCCTCGCCATCGCCCACCACCAGGGCATCCCCCCGACCGAGATCCGGAACGTCGTGCTCATGGGGATGGGCGAGCCGCTTTTGAACCTCGACGCGGTGAGCGCCGCCGTCCGCCGCATGATCGACAAGAACGCCCTCGGGATGAGCCCCCGCCGGATCACCCTCTCCACCGTGGGGATCCCGAAGGGCATCCGCCGGCTCGCCGAGGAGGACCTCGGGGTCAAGCTCGCCCTCAGTCTCCACGCCCCCGACGACGAGACCCGAAAAAAGATCATCCCCACCGCCAAGGCCTACCCGGTGGAGGCGATCATGGACGCGGTGGCCGACTACTTCCAAACGACCCGGCGCCGGGTGACCCTCGAGTACGTGATGCTCAAGGGGGTCAACGACGCGCCCCGGCAGGCCGAGGAGGTGGCGCGGCTCATTAAGGACCGCCGCATCGTGGCCCACGTCAACCTGATCCCCTTTAACCCCTGGGAAGGGGCGCCGGTCGAGGGCACGCCCCGGGAGGGGATCCGCCGCTTCGCCGCGATCCTGGAAGAAGCGGGTATCCCCACCACGATCCGCTGGAGCCGCGGGGTGGACGTGGGCGCCGCCTGCGGCCAGCTCGCGCTCAAAGAGGCTGCCCCCCTCGCCTTCCACCCCAAACGCCGGTTCCCCGCCGGGAACCGGTAGGCTCGTTTCGTGGCCTACGTCCTCGCCGCCGCCCTGCTCTGGGGCCTTGGGGGGGCGCTCGCGGGCCGGTTCATGGCCGCGATCCCGCCCGGGGTCCTGGTGCCGCTCCGGTTCTCGCTGGCGTTCTTGCTGCTCCTCCCCCTTTGGTTCCGGGACCGGGTGGCCCCCGGCGAGGGCGGGCGGCTCCTTATGGTGGGGCTCGCCCTGGCCGGGGCGCAGGGGTTTTACTACCTGGCGATCCACGCCACCAGCGTGGCCACCGGGATCTTCCTCCAGTACCTCGCCCCCGGGCTTTTGGTCCTCGTCGCCCTCCTTTCCGGGAGGCCGGTGCCGCCTCTGGCGCGGCTCGGGGTGGCGCTCGCCCTGGTCGGCGCCTACCTCCTTTTGATGGGGCCCGGCGGGCCCGCCTGGCGGCCGGTGGGGGTGGCCTACGGCCTGGGCGCGGCGGTGAGCTTCGCCGCCTACGCGGCCTGGGCCCACCGGCTCAGGACCCCGCCGCTTTTGGGCCTGGCCGCCGCCACCGGGGTCGGTACCCTCCTGACCCTGCCCCTCCTGGTCGGGCGGTGGGCCGAGGTCCGGGCGCTGGGGGCGGGGGACTGGGGGGCGGTGCTTTTTCTGGTGGTCTTCGGCACCGTTTTGCCCTTCGGCCTTTTCCTCCTCGGGGTAAGGCAAATGCCGCCCCGGGTCGCCACCCTGGTGGCGATGGTCGAGCCGGTGGCGGGGGCGCTCCTCGCCGTGCCGCTCGCCGGCGAGCCGCTTTCGCTCCGGGCCCTTTTGGGCGGGGGGCTGATCCTCCTCGGGGTCGTCCTCGGGCGGCGGTAGCGGCGTATACTTCGGGGGAATGCTCACCCGCCGCTGGACGCTCAAGGACCTCGAGGGCGCGGTCGAGGAGGGGCGGGTCGAGACCGTGCTCCTGGCCTTCCCCGATCTCTACGGCCGGTTGGTCGGCAAGCGCTTCTTCGCTCCCTTCTTCCTCGAGGCCGTGGCCGGGGGCGAAAGCCACGCCTGCGACTACCTCTTCACCGTCGACATGGAGATGAACCCGGTGCCCGGCTACGCCTTCGCCAACTGGGAGACCGGGTACGGCGACGTGGCGCTGGTGCCCGACCTCGACCGCCTTCTGCCGGTGCCCTGGCTGGAGAAGACCGCGTTGGTGCTGGCCGACGTCCGGGACCGCGCGGGGGGGCCGGTCGAGCTCGCCCCCCGCCGGGTGCTCGGGCGGGCGCTGGAGCGGGCGGAGGCGCTGGGGTTCTCGGTGCGGGTGGCATCGGAACTGGAGTTCTACCTCTTCGAGACCCCCTACCGCGAGGCCGCCCGGCGCGGCTACCGGGGGCTGGAGCCGGCGGGGCACTACCTCGAGGACTACCAGCTCTTCGCCGGCGCCCGGCACGAGCCCCTCCTGGCCGAGGCCCGCCGGGCCCTGGCCCTGGCCGGTGCCGAGGTCGAGGGGTCCAAGGGCGAGTGGGGGGTGGGGCAGCAGGAGCTCAACCTCCGCCACGACGAGCCCGACCGGGCCGCCCTCGCCCACCTCCTGCTCAAGGACGCGCTCAAGACCCTGGCCGACCGCCGGGGGCTCTCGGTCACCTTCATGGCCAAGCCCTTCGCCGGCCGGGCCGGTTCCAGCAGCCACGTGCACCTCTCGCTCTGGCGGGAGGGGGAGAACGCCTTCGCGGGGGACGAGGACCTGGGCCCGGTGCGGGGCTCGAAGGTCTTCGGCTCCTTCCTCGCCGGGCTGATCCGCTACGCTCCCGACTTCCTGGTCTTCTACGCCCCCACCGTCAACAGCTACAAGCGCTACGAGGACGCCTCCTGGGCCCCCACCCGGCTGGCCTGGAGCTTCGACAACCGCACCGCCGGCTTCCGGGTGGTGGGCCGGGGGGGGAGCCTTCGGGTGGAAAACCGCCTCCCCGGCGCCGACGCCAACCCCTACCTGGCCTACGCCGCCATGCTCTTTTCCGGTCTCCGGGGCGTCGAGGAGGGGCTTGAGCCCCCACGCGCCTTCACCGGCGACGTCTACGCCGCCCGGGAGCTTCCCCGGGTGGCCTACACCCTGGAGGAGGCGGCCCGCGCCTTCGCCGAAAGCCCCCTGGCGAAGGCCGCCCTCGGCGAGGCGGTGCACGCCCACTACGCCCACTTCTACGCCGCCGAATGGGCCGCCTTCCGGGCGGCGGTCACCGACTGGGAGCGGGCCCGCTACTTCGAGCGGATCTGAGAGGCCCCCTCGGTAACGCCGCGATGACGCCGTCCCCCTAGCCTGGGGGCATGGCCTACCCGTCGCGGTATCTCCCGTTCGGAATGCTGGCAACGCTCGTCCTCGTCGCTTGCGGCCCCGCCCCCGGTTACCGGCTGGGGGGCACGCTGAGCGGTTTGGGGCCAGGCAAGGCCCTGACCCTGACCGAAACCGAGAGCGGCACCGCCCTGCGCGTAGGGGCCAACGGGCCCTTCGCCTTCCCCCGCCGCCTTTCCCCGGGGGCGGCCTACCGGGTGGAGTTGACCGAGCCCCCCCGCGCCCAGGGCTGCGTGGTGCAAAACGGTGAGGGCGTGGCCGGCGCCGACGTTCTCGACGTGCGGGTCCGCTGCGGCGACTCCGGCCGCCTGGACCCGAGCTTTGGGCGGGCCGGGACCGCCATCACCCCGCTCTCCACCCTGGTCGCGACCGCCCAGGCGGCGGTCCCCCGGCCCGACGGCCGCCTGCTGGTCGCCGGTGAGAGGCGCGGGGGGAGCTACCCCCTGGCCGCCCTGGCCCGATTCGACGCCGACGGACACCTGGACGCCGGTTTCGCCACCGGCGGGCGGGCCTTGGCCGATCTGGGTGGATCGTTCTACGGGGCTGCATTGGCTCTCACCGAGAACCGAATCGTACTGGGAGGGAGCGTGTACAACGGGCACGACACCGACTTCGTGCTCCTCGGGTACCGGCCGGACGGGAGTCCCGACCCCGGCTTTGGCAGCGGGGGACGGGTGCTCACCGACCTCGCTTCCGGCAGCAACGACTACCTTCGCTCGCTCGTGGTGCTGCCCGGGGGGCGGTTGGTGGCGGGGGGGCGGAGCGGGGACGGCTTCGCTCTGGTCGGCTACCGTCCCGACGGAGGGCTGGACCCCGGCTTCGGCCTGGGGGGCAAGGTGCGGACGCCGGTAGGCGGCGGCGGGGTAGGAATCTACGCCCTCGCGGTGGACGCCGATGGGCGGATCGTCGCGGCGGGTCGGCAGTTTTCCACCGCCGGGTACGACCTGGCGGTGGCCCGATACCGCTCCGACGGCACCCTGGACACCGCCTTCGGCGGCGGGCACGGATACGTGCTGCTCGACTACGCCGGGAAGGACGACGGCGCCTGGGCGGTGGCCGCCCTCGGCGACGGCAGCCTCCTCCTCGGGGGCGAGGTGGAAAAGGCCTCGGGGGGAAGCTTGGCCGCGGTGGCTCGCCTTCTCCCTGACGGCGGCCTCGACCCCTCGTTCGGGAACGGCGGGTGGGCGGTCCTCGAGGCCCCCCTCGAGGGCGGAATCCGCGCCCTGGCGGTGCAGCCCGACGGCCGCATCGTGGTGGCCGGTCACGCCTTCGACGCGGACACCGGCAACGAGTACTTCCTGCTCGCCCGCCTTCTCCCCGACGGCGGCCTCGACCCCGAGTTCGGCGACGGAGGGGTGACCCGCACCCTCTTCGCCCACGACGCTTGGGTCAACGCCCTGGTCCTGGTGCCCGACGGCCGCATCGTGGTGGCCGGCTACGCCAGGGATGCCTTCGAGGGCTTCGCGCTCGCCCGCTACTGGCCTTGACGGGGCGTTTCTCCCCCGCCCCTTCGCGGTAGCCTGGGGCATGGCTTGCGGACGGCTTGAAGGAAAAGCGGCCCTGATCACCGGGGCGGCGAGCGGGATCGGCAAGGAGTCGGCGCTCCTCTTCGCAAAGGAGGGGGCCCGGGTCGCGGTGGTCGACCTCAACGAGGAAGCCGGCCACCAGGTGGTACGGGCGATCCAGGAGGCCGGGGGCGAGGCGATCTTCGTCCGGGCCGACGTCGCGAGGGCCGAGGACGCGGCCCGGATGGTGGCCGAGACCGAGGCCGCCTTCGGGAAGCTCGACGTCCTCTTCAACAACGCCGGGGTCATGCTCCCGGGCGACGACGACGCGGTGAACACCCCCGAGGCGATCTTCGACAAGACCTACCAGGTCAACGTGAAGGGCGTCTTCCTCGGGTGCAAGTACGGCATCCCGGCCCTGAGGCGGGCGGGGGGCGGCTCGATCATCAACACTGCCTCCTTCGTCGCCACCCTGGGGGCGGCCACCCCCCAGATCGCCTACACCGCCAGCAAGGGGGCGGTCTTAAGCCTCACCCGGGAGCTCGCGGTGATCCACGCCCGGGAGAACATCCGGGTGAACGCCCTCAGCCCGGGGCCGCTTCGCACCGAGCTTTTGATGAAGTTCCTGGACACCGAAGAAAAACGGCAGCGGCGGCTCGTCCACATCCCCATGGGCCGCTTCGGCGAGGCAGGGGAGATGGCCCGGGCGGCGCTCTTTTTGGCCTCGGACGAGTCTTCCTACATGACCGGCGCCGAGCTCAGGGTGGACGGCGGCATCACCGCCGCCTACGTGACCCCGGAATGAGGTGTGGGAATGAAGACCTTCCAAGTCACAAGCCCGGTCGACGGCTCGGTCTACGTGGAACGCCCTTATGCGAGCCCCGAGGAAGTCGAGGCCGCCCTAAAGCGGGCGAAGCGGGCCCAAGGAGCCTGGCAGGAACGCCCCTTGGAGGAGCGCGCCCGCTTGGTCCAGAAAATGGCCAACTGGATCGTCGAGCGGGCCGACGTACTGGGGGAAGAGATCACCTGGCAGATGGGCCGGCCGATCGCCCATAGCCCCTTTGAGCTCTCAAGAAGCTTCAAAGAGCGCGCCGAGTACATGCTCGAGGCCGCCCCTCGGGCGCTCGCCGATTTCGTTCCCCAGGGGACGCCGGGAAT
>JALSRQ010000064.1 GCA_026984675.1 Thermaceae bacterium | reverse complement strand
GACGCCCCCGGCACCCCCCTCTTCCAAAAGGACCTCGACGCCCCCACCCCCAGTCGGATCGTCCTCCGCCGGGCGCCCGAAGCCGGGGGGCTGGGGGTGCTGGCCTCGGCGGACGGGAGCAGCGCCCTCTACGCCTTCCGGGGCGATCTCGACAGGCTCGCCGAGGCCGGCCGCTCCTTCGCCGGCCTCACCGGCGACCAGGGGCTTTGGGCCGCCTACGGCACCGGCTACCTGGTGGTCCAGGGCAAGGAGAAGGCCGAGGCCGGCTACCCCAGCTACCGGGCCGGCTGGTTCCACCCCGACTTCTACCTCTACCTCGCCTCCGACACCGGCCTCGACGTCCTCGACGTCGCCACCCTCCCGATCGCCTACCAACGGCACGTCGCCCTCGCCGGGGTGCGGACCCTCACCGGCTTCCCCCTGCGGTAGCCTGGGAGCGATGCGGATCGTGATCGCGGTGATGCCCGACGGAGAGCGGATCTACCCCGGCCCCTTCGGCCACAGCCCGGCCTTCGCCGTCTACCGGAAACGCCCGGCCGGATGGGAACGGGAGGCCCTCCTGGAAAACCCCTACGCCCGCCAGGAGGGCGGCGAAAAGGGGAGAAAACTCGCCGCCCTCTTCGGCCCGGCCGACCTCTGGGTCGGGGCCCGTTTCGGCCACGGCCCCGGGCACGGCCGCCCCCACCCGGCCCCGCCGGCCCCCCACCGGACCACCGGGGCGGCCACCGTCGGCGAGGCCCTAGGGGAGCTCTAGCCGTGCGGCTCCACCACGTGGGGATCGCGGTGGCCGACCTCGAGGCCGCCCGGGCGCGCTGGGCCCGGCTCGGCTACCGCCTCGAGGCCGAGGGCGCGGTGCCCGCCCAGGGGGTGCGGGTGGCGATGCTGGCCGCCCCCGGCGGCGGGGCCCGGATCGAGCTCCTCGCCCCCAGCGGCCCCGACACCCCGGTCGGCCGCTTCCTGGCCAGGCGCGGCGAGGGCCTCCACCACCTGGCCTTCGCGGTGCCCGACGTCGCCAAGGCGCTCGCCGAGCTGGAGTCGGCGGGGGCGCGCCTGGTCGACCGGGCCCCCCGGCCCGGTTTCGGCGGCCATCTTGTCGCTTTCGTCCACCCCAGCGCCTTCGGCGGGGTGCTGGTGGAGCTGGTCGAGGCATGACCCGGCGGGGCTGGGCCGCCCTCGCCCTCCTCTACATGGCGGGGATCTTCTGGCTCTCGGCCCAGCCCGGCCCCGCGGTGGGCCTCCCCCACCCCTGGGACAAGCTCGCCCACGCCGCCGAGTACGCCGGGCTCGGGTTCCTGCTGGCCCGGGCCACCGGGGCCCCCGCGCCGGCCTGGCTGCTGGCCGTCCTCTACGGCGCCGGCGACGAGTTCCACCAGGCCTTCGTCCCCGGGCGCGAGGCGAGCCCCCTCGACTGGCTGGCCGACGCCCTCGGCGCCCTCCTCGGGGCCGCCCTCGGCCGGGGGTCCTGACCCCTTACACCGAAAACGCCCAGCGGCCCTCTCGGAGGAGGGGGACCGCGCTGCCGTCCGCCAGCACGCCGTCGACCTCGACCGCCTGGGAGCCCAGCATCCAGTCCTGGTGGACCAGGCTCTCGTTCATGCCCCGCTTCCTCCGCTCCTCGGGGCTCAGTTGATCGGCGTCCTTTAGGTTTTCGCTATAGGCCTGACCGAAGGCGACGTGGCTGGCGGCGTTCTCGTCGAAGAGGGTGTTCAGGAAGAGGACCCCGGCCCGCCGCACCCCCGAGTCGGCGGGCACCAGGGCGACCTCGCCGAGCCGACGGGCCCCCTCGTCGGTGTCGAGCAGGGCCCGCACCGCCTCCAGCCCCTCGTCGGCCCCCACCTCCACCGCCACCCCGGCCTCGAAGCGGACCCAAAGCCCCTTGACCAAGACCCCGTTCAGGCTGAAGGGCAGGGTTGCCCGGGCCACACCGAAGACCCGCTCCCGGTGGGGCATGGTGAAGACCTCCTCGGTGGGCAGGTTGGGCAGGCAGCGCACGCCGTTCTTCGCCTGCCCCCAGCCCCCCTTCCAGACGTGCCCCTCGGCAAGCCCCACGGTGAGGTCGGTCCCCGGCCCCCGGAAGCGCAGGGCGGCAAACCGCCGGGCGGTGAGCCAGGCGGCCCGGGCCGAGAGCTCGTCGGCCCGGCGGGTCCAGGCGGCCAGGGGGTCCTCGGCGTCGAGGCGGGTGGCCACCGCGATCGCCCGCTTCAACCGGGTCTTCGCCTCCTCTTCGTCGAGCCCGGGGAAGACCGCCCGGGCCCAGCCGGCGTGGGGGTAGGCCACGATCGTCCAGTTGGTGGCGAACCGGGCGATCGGCTCTAGGACCGGCCGGTAGGCCTCGGCGTGGGCCCGCATGGCGGCCTCGAGCTTTTCCGGGGGCACCCCCGAAAGGAGCCCGGGGTCCTCGCCGACCACCGCCAGGCGGGCCAGCTCCCCCCCGGCCAGCCGCTCCCCCAGGGCCCGGTAGAGCCAGGCGGGGGCGTGGCGGAGGGCGGCCTCGTGGCCCTCGGCGAAGCGGGCCAGGACCAGCGCGTCGTCGGTGAAAAACGGCACCACCCCCACCGCTCCGGCGCGGTAGGCCTCGGCGGCCAGCGCCCGCACCAGGGGGAGGTGCTCGGTGTGGGCGGTGAGGAAGACCTCCTGCCCCTCCTTCAGGTTCAGACCGATCCGGATCGCCAGTCGGGCGAGCTTTTCCTCAAAGGTCATAGGTGTTCCCTCCACCAGTCGAGGTAGGCCTTGAGCCGGGCCACCCGCCGGTCGGGGCGGCCCGAGCGGGAGAGGTCGTGCCCCTCCTCGGGGACCAGGAAGAGCCGGGTCGCCACCCCGCGGTCGAAGAGCGCGGTGTACCAGGTCTCCCCCTGGTCGACCGGGCAGCGGTGGTCGGCCTCGGAATGGACGACCAGGGTGGGGGTCCGGACCCGGTCGGCGTACCGAAGCGGGCTCTTCTCCCAAAGCCGCTCGGGGTGCCGCCAGGGGTCGGCGAAGAGCTGCATCCGGGTAAACGGGGGACCGATGTCGGAGGCTCCGAAGAAGGAGAGCCAGTTGGCGATCGAGCGGTCGGTGACCGCCGCCCGGAAGCGCTCGGGGTGGCGGGCGGTGAGCCAGTTGGTCATGTAGCCGCCGTAGCTGCCGCCGGCGACCCCGACCCGCTCGGGGTCGAGGGGAAAGCGCGCGAGCGCCGCGTCCAAAAGCCCCAGCAGGTCGGCCTCGTCGACCTCGCCCCAGCGCCCCCCCAGCCGGGCGAAGTCCTCGCCGTAGCCGGTCGAGCCCCGGGGGTTTCCGAAGACCACCGCGTACCCGGCGGCGGCGAAGAGCTGGAGCTCGAACATCGCGGCCTCGCCGAAGGCGGTGTGGGGCCCGCCGTGGATGTAGAGGATCGCGGGGTGGGGCCCCTTGCCTTCGGGAAGCAACCCCCAACCCGGCACCTCGTGCCCCTCGGGCGCGCGGTAGGAAAAGAACTCGGGCCGCTTGAAGGGAAGCTTTAGGCGGGCGTTTGGATCGTAGACCTCACGGCCTTTCCAAACGAGCCTCGGCCCGTGGTCGAAATCCTCAACGAGAAGCGCCTCGCCCCCGTGGGCGAAGGCGACCACCGACTTGGGGCTCTCGACCCGGCGGGGGGTCCGGCCCGGCTCGACCCGGTAGAGCACCCCCCGGCCGCCCTCGGTGGCCAGGAAGTAGACCGCCCCGTCCCGACCGAAGGCGGGCCCCTGGCGGTAGGGGCCGTAGCGGAGGTCGGCGTTCACCGAGTTGCCCAGGTGGCCGGCGAAGAGGACCTGGGACCTGGACGCGCGGTAGGGCAGGTAGCGGACCTCGCCGAAGCGCCCCCCCTCGTCGTAGGGCTGGTGGACGAAGGCGAGGCCCTCGGGACCGGCGGCGAGGGTGTGGAGGGCGCCCCCGGGGGCGAGGACCCGATCGAGCGCCCCCTCCCGGTAGCGCCAGAGCGCCCCCCGCCAGGTGGCCCGCGACCGGAGGTCGGGGGCGGCGAGGAAGTAGAGGGCGCCGTCCTCGCCGAAGACCGCCTCCTCGACCGGGGGAAAGCGGGCGAAGAGCCGCCGGGCCCCCAGGTAGACCGCCACCGGGACCTCGGCGAGCCGCCCCCGGCCGTCGAACTTGACCGGCCAGCCCTGGTAGACCCGGGGCTCGCCCGGCTTGGGGCGGCGCTCCGGGGTCCAGTAGAGGAGCCGGCCCCGGGGCCCCACCGCGTAGCCGAGAACGCCGTTTTTGGCCCGGGTCACCGGCTCGGGCTCGCCGCCGGAGAGCGGCAGCCGGAAGACCTGGTCGAGCTCCCCCTCCCGCCTCAGGAAGTAGACGAAGTCGCCCCGCCAAAGGGGCCTCTTGGCCTCGCCCCGGGTGAGGTAGGCCAGGCGGCCGCCCCGCCAGGCCGCCAGGCGGGAGCGGTAGGCGGGCGGGTCCTTGCCAACGATCGCGGTGACGGTGAGGAGCGGCCCCTCGGGACCCTCGGTGAGGCCGGAGAGGAACGTTAGGCGAAGGAGCAGCTCGGGGCGCATGCCCCGAGCCTACCAGAAAACTGACCCGCCGGTCAGGGACCTAGCGGCGGACCGCCCGGCGGCGGTTGGGCCGGCCCTCTGGGGGGGCCGGGGGGGCGTCGGGGAGGAGCCGCTCGGCCAGGAGGCCGGCCAGGGTCTCGACGTCGCCGGCCTTGATCCAGGCCTCGGCGATGGCCCGGACCTGGGCCTTCTTGGCCTCGGGCTGGGCCCGGGCCGCCTCGACCAGCCGCCGCAGACGGGCGGTGCGGGCGGCCTCGTCGCCGGGGAGCTGGTGGCGCTCGAAGCGGCGGCGGAGGGCGGCCTCGAGGCGGCGGACCCGCCGCTCCTCCCCGCCGCCGGCGAGGATCGCCACCGTGCCGCTGCGCCCGGCCCGGGCGGTGCGGCCGGAGCGGTGCTGGTAGGCCTCGGGCTGGTCGGGCAGCTGGTAGTGCACCACCAGGTCGACCTCGGGGACGTCGAGCCCCCGGGCGGCGACGTCGGTCGCCACCAGGTGGCGGGCGCGCCCCTGCCGGAAATCCCGCAGCACCCGCTCGCGGTCCCGCTGGCCGAGGTCGCCGTGCACCGCCCGGGCGGGGTGGCCGCGGGCGACCAGCCCCTCGGCCAGGCGGGCGGCCTCGGCCTTGGTGCGGACGAAGACGATCGCCCGCTCGGGGTCCTTGGCGAAGAGCAGGCGGGAGAGGGCCTCCTCGCGGTCGCGGGGGGCCCGGTAGACCTCCTCGCGGTAGGCGACGGCCTCGTCCTCCAGGACGTTGGCCACCACCGGGTCCTCGAGGTGGCGGCGGGCGAGCCTCCGGGCCCAGACCGGCAGGGTGGCGGAGAAGAGGAGGGTCTGGCGACCCCCGGGGGTGGCCCCGAGCAGGGCCTCGACCTCCTCCTCGAAGCCCGCCTTAAGCATCTCGTCGGCCTCGTCGAGGACGGCGATCTCGACCTCCTCGAGGCGGAGCACCCGGCGCTTTTGGTAGTCGCGGGCCCGGCCGGGGGTGGCGACCACGTAGTCGGCCCCGGCCGCCAGCGCCCGGGCCTGGGCCTGGTAGCCGGTGCCGCCGTAGACGGTGACCCCGACCAGGTGGGGGGCCACCCGATCGAGCTCCCGGGCCACCTGGAGGGCGAGCTCCCGGGTCGGGGCCAGCACCAGGGCCCGCGGGGCCCGCCCCCGGGCGGCCCGGGCGGGCAGCCGCTCGGCGATGGGCAGGGCGAAGGCCAGGGTCTTGCCGGTGCCGGTGCGGGCCAGTCCGAGCACGTCGCGGCCCTCCAGGGCCGCCGGCAGGGCGGCCCGCTGGATCGGGGTGGGGGCGGTAATCCCCCGCCGGGCCAGGGCGGCCACGGTTTCGGGACGAAGGTTTAGGTCGGTAAAGCGCACGATTTTTCCTTTCCGGGGCGCTCCTCGGTCCCCGAAAAAGGAAAACCCGCGAACTCCCCTAAAGCTTTAAAAGCTTAAAGCTTTTAGGCGGGAGGGTCAAGGCCGGAGCCGCTCGAGGCGCAAGAGGTTGGTGGTGCCCGAGACCCCGAAGGGCACCCCGGCGGTGATCGCGATCGTCGCCTCGGGCTCCAAAAGCCCCGACTCCCGCACCTCCTTGAGGGCCAGGGCGACCATGTCGTCGGTGTCCTTGGGGTCGGGGGCCTGGCGGGGGTAGACCCCCCGGGTGAGCACCAGCTGGCGGCGGACCCCCGGGCTCGGGGTCAGGGCCACGATCGGCACCCGGGGCCGGAAGCGGGCCACCCGCACCGCCGAGCTCCCGCTGGCGGTGAAGACCACGATGGCGTCGGCCGGCAACGACTCGGCGACGTCCACCGAGGCCAGGGCGATCGCGTCCTGCGCGGTGTGCTCGGGCTGGGGGCGGAGGAAGGCCATCTTCTCGGCGTACTCCGGGCTGGCCTCGGCCTGGCGGGCGATCCGGTCCATCACCCGCACCGCCTCCACCGGGTAATCGCCGGTGGCGGTCTCGGCCGAGAGCATCACCGCGTCGGTGCCGTCGAAGATCGCGTTGGCGACGTCGGTGACCTCGGCCCGGGTGGGGGTGGGGCTGTGGACCATCGACTCCAGCATCTGGGTGGCGGTGATCACCGGCTTGCCGGCGTGGAGGGTGCGGCGGATCAGCCGCTTTTGCACCAGGGGGACCTCCTCCAGCGGCATCTCCACCCCCAGGTCGCCGCGGGCGATCATGATCCCGTCGGCCTCGGCCAGGATCGAATCGAACCGCTCGACCGCCTGGGGTTTTTCGATCTTGGCGACGAGCCGGGCGTGGCTGCCGTAGCGGCTCAGGTAGTGGCGGCAAAGCAGCAGGTCGTCCCGGCTCCGCACGAAGCTCATCGCCACCCAGTCGACCCCCAGCTGGGCGCCGTAGGCGAGGTCCTCGAGGTCCTTGTCGGTGAGGGCGGGGATCGAGAGGTCGGCGCCGGGGACGTTGAGCCCCTTGTGGTCGCTGAGGACGCCGCCGACCCGGACCACCGTCTCCACCGCGTTGGCGGCGACCGAGGCCACCTCGAGGACGATGTGGCCGTCGTCGAGGAGGAGACGCTGCCCGGGCCGGACGTCGGCGGGAAGGCCGGGGTAGCTCACCGAGGCCCGCTCGGCGTCCCCCTCGATCGGCTCGGTGACCAGGGTGAAGCGCTGCCCGGGGCGGAGCTCGACCCGGCCGCCCTTGAACCGCCCCACCCGGATCTTCGGCCCCTGGAGGTCCTGGAGCACCGCGATCGGCCGCCCCAGCTCCTCCTCCAGCCGGCGCACCGCCGCCACCACCTCGGCGTGGTCCTCCCGCGAGCCGTGGCTGAAGTTGAGCCGGACGACGTCGACCCCGGCCTCGATCAGGGCCCGGAGCACCGCGGGCTCGCGGCTCTTCGGCCCGATGGTGGCGACGACCTTAGTGCGCCGGGAAAGCATCGGCCCCCAGGAAGACCGCCCCCTCGCCGAGGGCCTCCTCGACGCGAAGGAGCTGGTTGTACTTGGCGATCCGCTCGCCCCGGGAGGCCGAGCCGGTCTTGATCTGGCCGGCGTTGACCGCCACCGCCAGGTCGGCGATGAAGGGGTCGTCGGTCTCCCCCGAGCGGTGGGAGATCACCGTGCGCCACCCCGCCCGGTGGGCCATCCGGATGGTCTCCAGGGTCTCGCTGACGGTGCCGATCTGGTTGAGCTTGATCAGGATCGCGTTGGCCACCCCCTCGCGGATCCCCCGGGCCAGCCGCTCGGGGTTGGTGACGAAGAGGTCGTCGCCGACCAGCTGGATCCGGCCGCCGAGCCGCTCGGCGAGGCGCCGCCAGCCGGCCCAGTCGTCCTCGGCCAGGCCGTCCTCGAGGGAGACGATCGGGTAGCGCTCGACCCAGTCGGCCCAGACCTCGACCAGCTCCTCGGCGGTGAGCGCCCGTCCCCCCAGGTGGTAGCGCCCCTCGCGGTAGAACTCGCTGGCCGCCGGGTCGAGGGCCAGGGCGATCTCCTTGCCGGGGCGGTAGCCGGCCTTCTCGATCGCCTCGATCAGGAGCTCCAGGGCCTCCTCGTCGGACCCAAGCGCGGGGGCGAAACCGCCCTCGTCGCCGACGTTGGTGGCGTAGCCGCGGTCCTTGAGCACCTTCTTGAGGGCGTGGAAGGTCTCCACCCCGGCCCGGAGCGCCTCCGAATAACGGGGAAACCCCAGCGGCACCAGCATGAACTCCTGGACGTCGAGGTCGTTGTCGGCGTGGACCCCGCCGTTGATCACGTTCATCAGGGGGACCGGGAGCACCGCCCCCTGGACCCCACCGAGGTAGCGCCAAAGCGGCAGCCCGAGCGCCTGGGCCGCCGCCCGGGCGGTGGCCATCGAGACCGCCAGGATCGCGTTGGCCCCCAGGGCGGCCTTGTTGGGGGTGCCGTCGAGCTCGACCATGGCCCGGTCGAGGGCGGCCTGGTCGAGGGCGTCCATGCCCACGACCTCGGGGGCGATGCGGTCGTTGACGTGGGCCACCGCCCGCAGGACCCCCTTGCCGCCGTAGCGGGGGCCGCCGTCCCGGAGCTCCAGGGCCTCGTGGGTCCCGGTCGAGGCCCCGCTGGGCACCCGGGCCCAGCCCCGGGCCCCCGACTCCAGCTCGACCTCGGCCTCGACGGTGGGGTTGCCCCGGGAGTCGAGGACCTCCCGCGCGCGCACTTCGACGATCGTGGTCATGGCCACCTCCGAACCCCGAGTCTACACCCTAAGCGGCACCACCACCGCCAGGTAGCCGGGCTCCTCGCCGCCGGTGAGCAGGCTGGGGCTGGTGGGGCCGGAGAGCCGGAGCCGGGCCGGCCCCTTGAGCCCCTTGAGGGCGTCGATCAGGTACTGGGCGTTGTAGGCGACCACCATCGGGGTCTCGCCGGAGAGCTCGAGGGGGAGCTCCTCGCGGCCGCTGCCGTACTCCCCCTCGGCGGCCAGCTCGACCCGCCCCTCCCCGAAGGCGAGGTCGACCCGCTGGCTCTGACGGTCGGCCAGCACCCGCACCCGCTCGATCGCCTGGCGCAGGGCCTCGGCGTCGACGGTGGCCTCGAGGGCGAACTGGGCCGGGATCACCCGCTCGTAGTCGGGAAAGCTGCCCTCCATCAGGGCGATCGCCATCCGGAAGCGCTCCCCCGCCACCACCACCCGGGCCGGCTCGGGGTGGAGGGTCACCTCGCCGGCGGCCTCCTTGAGCACCCGGACCAGCTCGTCGGCGGCCCGGGCCGGAACCACCGGCTTGAGGTCGGGGCCCTGCACCCCCTCGGCGTCGAAGACCGCCAGCCGGAACCCGTCGGTGGCCACCGCCCGCAGGCGGTCGGGCCGGAGTTCCAGCTGGATCCCCCGGAAGATCGCCCGGTACTCCTCGTGGGCGGCGGCGTAGCGCACCCGCCCGATGGCCCGGGCCAGCACCTCGCCGGCCAGCCGCACCCCCTCGCCGGCGGGCTCGGGAAAGTCCGGAAAGGCCTCGGGGTCGGCCACCGCCAACCGGGTGCGGAAGCTCCCCCCCTCGAGCTCGAGCCCCTCGGGGACCCGGCGGAGCTCGGCGTACTCACCGGGGAGCGCCCGCACCAGCTGGCTGAACAGCCCGGCCGGCACCAGCACCGCCCCCTCCCCCTCGACCTCGGCGGGGAGGCGCAGCTCGAGGTCGAGCTCGCCGCTGCTCGCCCGCAGCGTGGTGGTTCCCTGGCGGGCCTCCACCAGGAGCTGCCCCAGCACCGGCTGGCTGGCCTTGGCGGGGGCGATCCGCTCCAGCATGGCGGCGGCCTCCGCCAGGCTTCGTTTGGCGATTCCAATCCGCATGTCCCCACCTTACCGAATCCCTAAGGGAGTTCCCTTAGGGATTTATAAAGACCGTAGCCGGAGCCGTAGGGGCTGGGGAGGGCGGGGAAAACCCCCGGAAGGCCGGTGGGGATCGGCCTTCGGCCTGGGGAGGGGGGTGTGGAAAACCCCGCCCACTTTGTGGATAACCTGGGGAGAACCCCGCCGGTTCTCCCCAGGGCCGATGGGAACCGGTTTTTCCCCAGCTTTTCCACAGCCTTATCCCCACCCCTTTCCCCAGGGTTTTCCACAGCTAGCCGAGCCGCTCGAGGAGCTCCTCGGCGGCGGCCTTGAGCTTGGGGTCCGTTTTGAGCTGTCGCTCGATCTTCTGCACCGCGTAGAGCACGGTGGTGTGGTCCCGCCCCCCGAAGAACTGCCCGATCTCCGGCAGCGAGGCCGAGAGCCGCTCGCGGATCAGGTACATCGCCAGCTGCCGGGGCAGGACCACCTCCTTGGACCGCCCCTTGGCCTTGAGCTGCTCGGGGCGCACCCCGAACCAGCGGGCCACCGCCTGGGCGATCTCCTCCATCGTCGGCTCCTTTTGCTCCTGGGTGAAGACGTGGGAGAGGGCCCGCATCGCCACCCCCTTGGTGATCGGCACGCCGTTCAGCGAGGCGAAGGCGATCAGCCGCACCAGGGCGCCCTCGAGCTCGCGGATGTTGGAGGTGACCCGCTGGGCGATGAACTCCAGCACCTCCTCGGGGATCTCCACCCCCCGGTACTCGGCGTTCATCTTCAGGATCGCGATCCGGGTCTCCAGGTCGGGGGGCTGGATGTCGGTGATCAGGCCCCACTCGAAGCGGCTGCGGAGCCGGGCCTCGAGGGTCTGGATCTCCCTCGGGGGACGGTCGGAGGAGAGGATGATCTGCTTGTGGTTTTCGTAGAGGGTGTTGAAGGTGTGGAAGAACTCCTCCTGGGTCCGCTCCTTGCCGGCGATGAACTGGATGTCGTCGACGAGCAGGAGGTCGACCGAGCGGTAGCGCTCCCGGAAGGCCCCCATGCGGTCCTCCCGGATCGCGTTGATGAGGTCGTTGGTGAAGGTCTCGGTGGAGATGTAGGCGATCTTGGAACGGGGGCGGTGGCGCATCACGTAGTGGCCCACCGCCTGCATCAGGTGGGTCTTCCCAAGCCCCACCCCGCCGTAGACGAAGAGGGGGTTGTAGGCCTTGCCCGGGGACTCGGCGACGGCCAGGGCGGCGGCGTGGGCCATCTGGTTGTTGGGGCCGACCACGAAGTTCTCGAAGGTGTACTTGGGGTTGAGCTGGGGGCGCTCCGGCGGGGGGGCGGCGGGCTCCGGCTCGGGGGGGAAGATCTCCCCCTGCACCGCCTGCCCCGGCACCACCCTGAGGGCGAACCGGGGGGCGGCCGCCCCCAACCGGACCAGGGCCTCCTTGATCAGGTCGGCGTAGTGCTTTTGCACCCACTCGCGGGCAAAGCTGGTCGGGACCCCCAGCTCCAGCACCCCCTCCCGGACCCCCAGGGGCCGCATGCGCTCGAACCAGGTGTGGAACTCCACCGCGCTCACCCGCTCACGGATGTAGTCGAGGGCCTCCTGCCAGATCTCGGTCTCGGTGATCACCTGCCACCCCCAGGACCCCCCATTTTAAGCCCGGGTGCTAGCCTTGGGGGGATGGGCGTTTCACGTGAAACGTTCGACGTGGTGGTGGTGGGCGGCGGCCACGCCGGGGTCGAGGCCGCCTACGCCGCCGCCCGGATGGGGGCGCGGGTCGCCCTCCTCACCCTCGACCCCGGCCGGGTGGGGGCGATGCCCTGCAACCCGGCGGTGGGGGGACCGGGGAAGAGCCAGCTGGTCCACGAGGTCCAGGCCCTGGGGGGGTTGATCGGTCGGGCCGCCGACCGGGCGGCGATCCACACCCGGGTCCTGAACCGCTCCAAGGGGCCGGCGGTGCAGAGCCTGCGGGTGCAGGTTGACCGCGACCTCTACGCCCTGGCGGTGCAGGAGCTCCTCTTCGCCCACCCCGGGGTGGTGCCGGTGCGGGGGGAGGCGGTGGGATTTCGGATCGAGAACGGGGCGCTGGCCGGGGTCGAGACCGCCGACGGCCGGGTTCTCCTGGCCCCGGCGGCGGTGGTGGCTGCCGGCACCTTCCTGGCCGGCCGGGTTTGGTACGGCCTCCGCTCCCGCCCCGCCGGCCGCCAGGGGGAACCCCCGGCCCGCTGGCTGAGCCGGGCCCTCCGGGCCCTAGGCCACCGGCTGATGCGGTTCAAGACCGGCACCCCTCCGCGCATCCGGGCCGACACCGTTGACTACCGGGCCCTGGTCGAGGTCCCCGCCGAGCGTCCGCCGGAGAGCTTTTCCGGCCGGCCCGGGCCCCACGCCGCCGCCCGTCCGACCTGGCGCACCCACACCACCCCCCGCACCCACCGGCTGATCCGGGAGAACCTGGGGTTCTCCCCCCTCTACGCCGGGCGGGTTCGGGCGGTGGGACCCCGCTACTGCCCCTCGATCGAGGACAAGGTGGTGCGCTTCGCCGACCGCGAGCGCCACCTGCTCTTCGTCGAGCCCGACGGCCTGGCCACCAGCGAGGTCTACCTCCAGGGGTTTTCCTCCAGCCTCCCCCCCGAGCTCCAGGAGGCGATGGTCCGCACGCTGCCGGGGTTCGAGCGGGCGGCGATCCAGCGCTACGCCTACGCGGTGGAGTACGACGCCGTCGACCCCACCGAGGTCGACTGGGGTCTGGCCTCGAGGCGGCTCCCCGGCCTCTTCCTGGCCGGCCAGGTCCTCGGCACCTCGGGCTACGAGGAGGCCGCCGCCCTGGGGCTCCTGGCCGGGGTCAACGCGGCCCGTCGCGCCGCCGGGAAGGCGCCGGTGGCCCTGCCCCGGGCCTCGAGCTACCTGGCGGTGATGGTCGACGACCTGGTGGGCAAGGGGGTCGACGAGCCCTACCGGATGATGACCTCGAGGGTCGAGCTGCGCCTTTTGGTGCGGGGCGACAACGCCGACGAGCGGCTGGTCCCCCTGGGGGTGGCCTGGGGGCTCCTCCCCCCCTCGGAGGGGGAGCGGGTGGCGGCCAAGTACGCCCGGATCGGTCGCGAGCTCGACCGCCTGGCGGGGCTCCGGGTCGACGGGGTGCCCGCCCTCCTCTACCTGCGCCGCCCCGGCACGGGCTACGACGAGGTCCTGGCCCGGGTGGGGCCCCCGTCCGAGCCCCTCGACCGGGAGGAGCGGCGCCAGGTCGAGCTCCGGGCCAAGTACGCCGGCTACATCGAGCGCCAGGAGCGGCTCCGGCGGCGGCTCGCCGAGCTGGAGCGCCACCCCCTGCCGGGAGGGATCGACTACCGGCGGGTGCCCTCGCTCTCCAGCGAGGCCCGCGAGCGGCTGGCCCGGGCCCGCCCCCGCACCCTGGCCGAGGCCGCCCGGCTGCCCGGGGTCCGCGACGCCGACGTGACCGCCCTGCTGGTCTACCTCACCAAGCGGGAAGGGAGGGGCGGGTGGAGCCCGGCCTCGCGCGCTACCTCGAGCTCCTGAGGGCCTACGGCCGGGTCCTCGATCTCTCCTCCCCGCGGGTGCTGGAGGACCCCGGGGCCCTGGTCGAGGCGGTGCGGGCCTACGCCGAGGTCCTGCCCCCGGGGGCGACGGTCCTCGACCTGGGCTCAGGCGGGGGCTGGCCGGGGCTGCCCCTCGCCCTGCTCCGTCCCGACCTCACCCTCCACCTGGTCGAGCGGCGCAGGAAGCGGGCCGCCTTCCTCGAGCTGGCCCGGGGCCGGCTCGGGCTCGCCAACGTGCGGGTCCTTCCCGGCGACGTCCGGGAGCTTAAGGGCCCCTACCGCTACGTGGTCGCCCAGGCGGTGGCCCCCCTCCCCGAGCTCTTCCGGTTGGTGCAGCCGGTGGCCGGGTTCCCCCTGGTGCTGGCCTCGGTCCGGGGGCCGGGCTGGCGGGAGGAGGCGGCGGCGCTCGCCGAGCGGGCGCCGGCCGAGGTGTTTCACGTGAAACCGCTGGCCCGAGGGGGTACCCTGGTGGCGGTACGGGTGGAGGAGGCGTGATCCTGGTCGTCGCCAACCAGAAGGGCGGGGTGGGCAAGACCACCACCGCGGTGAACCTGGCCGCCAGCCTGGCCGAGAAGGACCGGCGGGTCCTGCTCGCCGACCTCGACCCCCAGGGGAACGCCACCTCGGGGCTGGGGGCGGTGCCCGGCGACCCCGATCTGGGCAGCTACCTCCTCGGCGAGTCCGGGGCCGACGAGGTCCGGCTGGGGCTGGAGGACCTGGGGTTCGACCTGATGCCGGCGGGGGAGGACCTGCTCTCGCTCCTGGCCGCCTACCCCGGGGACGGCGCCGCCCCCCGCCGGCTGGCCGCGCTGGCCCAGGGCTACGACTACCTGATCGTCGACACCCCGCCGAGCGTCGGCCCCCTCTCCCTAATCGCCCTGGCCGCCGGGGACGCGGTGGTGGTGCCGTTGCAGGCCGAGTACTACGCGCTGGAGGGCCTGGCCGCCCTGGTCCGCACCCTGGACCGGGTGCGGCGCCGGCAGAACCCCCGGCTCCGGCTGCTCGGCATCCTGCTCACGATGTACGACCGCCGCACGGTGCTGGCCCGCCAGGTCGAGGCCGAGGTCCGCAAGCACTTCGGCGAGCGGGTCTTCCAGGCGGTGGTGCCCCGCAGCGTGCGGCTGGCCGAGGCCCCCAGCTTCGGGCTCCCGGTGGTTCACTACGCCCCGGGGTCGCCGGCGTCGTGGGCCTACCACGCCTTTGCACGGGAGGTGATCCAACGTGTCGAAGCCGCGTAGCCGGCTGGGGCGGGGGCTCGACGCCCTCCTGCCCCCGGCCGAGGAGGCCGGCGGGGTGCGGATCCCCCTGGCCCTGATCGAACCGAGCCCCTTCCAGCCCCGCCGGCGGTTCGACGAGGCCGCCCTCCGGGAACTGGCCGCGTCGATCCGGCGCCGGGGGGTGCTCCAGCCGCTCCTCGTCCGCCCGCTGGGGGACGGCTACCAGCTGGTCGCCGGCGAGCGGCGGTTCCGGGCCGCCCAGCTGGCCGGGCTCGACGAGGTGCCGGCGGTGGTCCGGGAGCTTTCCGACCGGGAGGCCCTCGAGGTCGCCCTGGTCGAGAACCTCCAGCGCGAGGACCTCTCCCCGGTGGAGGAGGCCGAGGGCTACCGCCGCCTGGCCGAGATGGGGCTCTCCCACGAGGCCATCGCGGCCCGGGTGGGGCGCTCGCGGAGCGCGGTGAGCAACGCCCTGCGGCTCCTGCAGCTGCCCCCGGAGGCGCTCCAGGCCCTCGACGACGGCCGCATCACCGCCGGTCACGCCCGGGCCCTCCTGATGCTTCCCCCCGAGCGGCGGCTCTGGGGCCTGGGGGAGATCCTCTCCCGGGGGCTGACCGTGCGCCAGGCCGAGCGGCTCAAGGACCGCCTGGCCCCCCGCCCCCGCCGCGAGGCCCACCCCGAGCTGGCCCGGGCGCTGGAGGAGCGGCTTGGGGTCCGGGTGCGGATCACCGGCCGCAAGCGGGGACGGCTCGAGCTCTTCTTCGCCTCCGAGGAGGAACTCGCGGGGCTGCTCGAGCTCCTCGGCTACCGCCAGGAGGGGTAGGGGGCGAGCGTCACCCGCACCGCCCCCAGCCGGTCGGTGCGGTAGGCCCAGGCCCCGGCTTTGGCGATCCGCTCCAGGGTGACCGGGCTGGGGTGGCCGAAGGGGTTGGGCCCCACCCCCACCAGCACCGCCCGGGGGCGGGCCCGGGCCAGCACGGTCTGGCCGGTGCCGTTTGCGGCCCCGTGGTGGCCCGCCACCACGACCTCGGAGGGGAGGTCGGGCAGCCGGTCCTCCAGCCGGCGGGGGAGGTCCCCCAGCACCAGGACGTGGCGGCCCCGCCAGCCGATGCGGAGCACCTGGCTCTTGGCGTTGTCCTTCCCCGCCGGGACCCGGGGCGGGGGGTTCCAGACCCCGATCGAGAGCGGCCCCAGCCGCAGCCGGTCGCCGTAGCCGGCCGGCAGGATCCTGACCCCGAGGCGGCGGGCGCGCCGGAGGGGGGCGTCG